>DATKSM010000020.1:0-16018 GCA_035531655.1 Solirubrobacteraceae bacterium | reverse complement strand
CACTCGCGCACGGCGGCGACCAGCAGCGCGACATCGGAGTAGTCGTCGGGACCGAACGGTGTGTCCTCAAACTGGCGCATTGACGGCACTCCTCAGCTTCTGGACGGCGCGGTGCAGCAGCGTGCCCGCGTTGGATTCGCTGACCCCGAGCACGGACGCCAGCTCGGCGTTGCTCAGGCCGGCATGAAACTTGAGCGCGATCAGTTCGCGCTCGCGCGCTGACAGCGACTGGAGCGCCGCACGCACCATCGTGCGCCGCAGGACCGTGTCCTCCTCGTCGGTCTCGGCCGCCTCGTCGGCGCCGACGTCCTCGGGGTCCACGACCAGGGCTGCGAGCCGGCGGCGGCGGCGCAGCTCGTCGAGCGCGGCGTTGCGCGCGATCCCGAACAGCCAACCGCGCTCGTCGCCGCGGTGGCGGTCGAAAGTACGGCGGCGGCGGTATGCGCGCTCAAACGCGATCGCGGTCACGTCCTCGGCGGCCGCGCGGTCGCGCAGCAGCGTTAGCACGTAGGCGTAGACGTCATCACGGCTCGAGCGGTAGAGCACCTCGAAGCGCTCCCAGCTCTCGCTGTCCTGTTTCTCCCGGGGCGCCGTAATCGACCTCACACCCGTACTACGTCGCTTGCGCGCTTTCATCACGCACTCAGCGTAAGCCTGCGAGGACCCTCCTGGAAGCCGTGGGAAAGCAATGCCGGACTGAGCGGCGATCCCAGGGCAGGTTCGCCGTCGACCTTCTCCAGCGCGAGCTTGCGCACGGCGCCGCGGCCCGCGCGAACGTGCTCGGCCAGTGCCGCGAGCGCCGGCTCGAGCCGAGCGTCACCGGCGGGCACGAGCGTTTGAAGCCCTTTGCCACCGCGCTCCAGGTACAGGACGGGCTGACCGCCGACCATCACTACCTGCGCGCCCGCGACCCGCGCCGGGCTCTTGGCTCCTGCGCGCTTGGGCCATGCAAGCGCGGCGCCGTAGGCCTGGGCCGGGTCGACGGCACCGAGAACCAGCGCCTGCTCGGCGCCGCCGTGACGCTCGCGCAGCCGCTCGACCGCGCCCGGCACTGCGAACTGAGCACCGCCGAGGCCCTCTACGAAGTACCCGCGCCGCGCGATCCCGAGCACCTCGAGCTGGGTCAGCTCTGAGTAGATCCCGCTGAAGCCGCCGGGGATGCCCTCGGCCAGCACCTGCTCGCGCGTGAGTACGCCGTAGCGCTCGAGCAGCAGCTCGGCCCGAGCACGCCGCCGCGCCGCCGGATCGCCGCCATGCTCAAGCAGCGACGTGGTCAGCGACCAGCGGCCCTGGACGTGCGCGGCGGCGGCGCGGCTACGCGCTGAGAAGCGTCCTCTACGGCTGCTGGCCCGCTGGCCCGCAGCCTGACTGCGCGCCACGCTCAGCCGCGGTGCCCGCAGCGGCGCGAACGCGTCGTTGGTCACCTCACCCGCCCAGACCAGGTCCCAGAGCGCCTCCTGCAGTTCGGCCGCGGAGATCTCGGCGCCGACGTCGACCAGCAGGTCGCTCCAGAAGGCGGCGCCGCGCGCAAGCCGCTCGCGCAGCGCGACGTGCAGCGGCGCGTCCGGTCCCTCGACACCATCGCCGCGCGCGGACGCTGCACCGAGCAGCGCGACGTCGTCACGGAAGTACAGCGCGACGCGCCCCGAGCGCCCGAGCGCGCCCGCGCCGATCCACACGACCTCGCCGGCGGCGCACAACTCGTCCATCCAGGCGGGCGAGTACGCCCCCGTGCGGCGCGGCAACACCTCGCGCTCCCAGACCTCGACCGGCAGCGCGAGTCCCTGTAGCGGCACCAGCACGTCGCGCAGGCGATCGACGCCCGCCCCGCTCGGAGCGTGCCGGTCGAGGCCCTGCCAACTCGGTAGGAAGCGGGCCAAGGCGCTGCACTCGACGGGCTCGACCTCCTTGCGCAGCGCGGCCAGCGAGGCCCGTCGCAGGCGCCGCAGCACCTCGCGGTGGCACCACTCGCGACCGCTGCCGCCCGGGCGCAGCTCACCTTGAACCAGGTCGCCCTCGCGTTCGAGCGCGGTCAGCACGGCGCCGCAGTCGACGCCGTAGCGCTCGCGCAGCTCGGACGCCGTGAAGGGACCGTGGGTTGCCGCATACCGCCGCACCACCCGCATGAGCGCGTCGTGCACGTCGGCGAGGAACGCGTCCGGCAATCCGCCGGGCGGCACCGCCCCCAGCGCATCGCGATACAAGCCCGCATCGGCGGCGTCGACCCAGCGCTCTTCGCCGCCGAGTCGCAGCTTGATCGCGCGGCGCTCACCGCGCAATGCCTCGAGCATCGGCTCGAGCTCGATGCCGGCCAACACGCGCGCGGGCAGCTCAGACATATTCAGATCGCCAAGCACGCGCAGCATGTCGTGGAGTTGGTCGCGCGTGGCGAGCAGCCGATCGTCGGAGAGCCACTGCAGGTCGGCCTCGACCGCGGCGAGCGCGCCCGCGTCGATGAGATCGCGCAGCTCCTCCTGGCCGAGCAGTTCGCGCAGCAGGTCGCGGTCGAGCGATAGCGCCGCCGCACGGCGCTCGGCGTTCGGCGTGTCGCCCTCGTACATATAGGTGGCCACGTAATCGAACAGCAGTGACGAGGCCATCGGCGAGGCGACCGCGGTCTCGACCTCCACCAGCGAGATCTCCCGGCGCCTCAGCTTCGTCAGGAGCTTGACGAGCGCGGGCAGGTCGAAGACGTCGCGCAGGCACTCGCGGAAGGTCTCCAACACGATCGGGAACTCCCCGTACTTGGCGGCGACCTCCAGCAGGCTCTGCGACTTCAGCCGCTGCTGCCAGAGCGGCGTGCGCCGTCCCGGATAGGCGCGCGGGATAAGCAGCGCGCGTCCGGCGTTCTCGCGGAAGCGGGCGCCGAACAGGGCGCTGCCCGACAGCTGGCCGACGACCAGGTCCTCGACCTCCTCGGGATCGAGCATGACCAACTCGGTCAGCCGCGCGAAGTCGAGCTCCTCGGCGTCAGGCAGGTGCACGATGATCCCGTCGTCTGACCAGATCGCGTCGGCCTCGAGCTCGAGCTCGTCGCGGATACGGGCGCTGAGCGCGAGCCCCCAGGCGGCATGGACGCGGCCGCCGTAGGGGGAGAGCACGCACAGCCGCCAGTCGCCGATCTCGTCGCGGAAGCGCTCGACCACGATCGCGGTGTCACTCGGCACGACGCGCGTCGCGTCGCGCTGTTCGCGCAAGAACTCGACGAGGTTACGCGAGGCGCGCGCGTCGAGGTCGTAGCCGGCCTCGAGGACTTCGGGGTCCTGGTCGACCGCCCAGCGGCTGAACGCACCGATGGCTTCCCCGAGCTCACTCGGGCGCCCGACGCTGTCGCCCTTCCAGAAGGGGACCGCACCCGGCATCCCCGGCGCCGGCGTGACGATCACGCGATCCCGGCCGATCTCTTCGATGCGCCAAGTCGAGGCGCCGAGCAGGAACGTCTGCCCGGGCCGGGCCTCGTAGACCATCTCCTCGTCGAACTCGCCCACGCGGCGGCCGTCGGGCAGGGTGACCAGGTAGTTGCCGCGGTCCGGGATCGTGCCGGCGTTGGTGACCGCAAGCTGGCGCGCACCCTTTCGCGCGCGCAGCGTCCCTGCGATCCGGTCCCAGATGATCCGCGGACGCAGCTCGGCGAACTCCGATGATGGATAGCGCCCGTCGAGCATGTCGAGCACGTTCTCGAACGAGCCGCGGGTGAGCTCCGCGTAGGTATGTGTGCCGGTCACCAGCGCGTAGAGCTCGTCGACCGAGACGGAGCCCTGGAGCAGCCCCCTGCCATCCCGACCGAGGTGATAATGATTCTCATTCTCATCTTTGCTGGGGAACGAAGGGGCCCCAACGGGCGTGCCATTTCGGTTCGCGGACGGGGTCGTTGCCTCGGCCGCCGCGCAGATCGAGACGATCTGCTGCGCCAGCACATCCAGCGGGTTGCGCGGGACCACGGTGGTCTCGATCAGGCCCTCGCGCATGCGCTTGGCGACAACCGCGCACTCCAAGAGGTCGGCGCGAAACTTCGGGAAGATGCGCCCTCGGCTGACGTCGCCGACGTTGTGCCCGGCGCGGCCGATCCGCTGTAGCCCGCGCGCGACGGACTTCGGCGATTCGACCTGGATCACGAGGTCCACAGCGCCCATGTCGATACCGAGCTCGAGCGATGAGGTCGCGACCAGACACGGCAGCTCGCCGGCCTTGAGCAGCTCCTCGACGACGGTGCGTTCCTCGAGCGCCAGTGAGCCGTGGTGTGCGCGCGCGATCTCACGGACGGGGCGGTCGGGGTGGGCGGGATCCGAATCCAACGCAGCGGACAGCTCGTTGAGCCGCAGCGCCAGCCGCTCGGCGCTGCGCCGGGCGTTGACGAAGATGATCGTCGAGTTGTGCTCGCGCACGAGCGCCAGTAGCTCCGGATACATCGCCGGCCAGATCGAGTTGAGCGTCGGCTCGGTGCCACCGGCCAGTGGGTCAAGCGGGACGCCCGGCGTCTCGCCGGGGGCGGCCATCGACTCGACTGGCACCTGGATCCGCAGGTCGAGCGGCTTGCGCACGCCTGCGTCGACGATCCGGCAGTGCCGCCGCGGGCCGACGAGAAAGCGCCCCACCTCCTCGAGCGGATTCTGCGTCGCACTCAGGCCGATCCGCTGCAGCTCGCGGTCGGCACCACCGCGCGATGCGACCTCGGTGAGCCGTTCGAGCGTCAGCGCCAGGTGCGCGCCACGCTTGCTCGAGG
Source organism: Solirubrobacteraceae bacterium (assembly GCA_035531655.1). Taxonomy (GTDB): domain Bacteria; phylum Actinomycetota; class Thermoleophilia; order Solirubrobacterales; family Solirubrobacteraceae; genus Palsa-465. The sequence continues at coordinate 11,295 of DATKSM010000020.1, read as the reverse complement.
CGACAGCGTGGATCTCATCGACGATGCACCAGCGCGTGTGCTCGAACAAGCGCTGCGCCTGGCCGGTCAGCATCAGGTAGAGCGATTCCGGCGTCGTGATCAGGATGTCGGGCGGGTTGCGAAGCATCTGCTGGCGCTCGCGCTGAGGCGTGTCTCCGGAGCGAACCGCAACCGTCAGATCAGCCCCGATGCCGCGCAGGGGCACGCGCAGGTTGCGGTCGATGTCGTAGGAGAGCGCCTTCAGCGGCGAGACGTAGACGAGGCTGATTCCCTGCGGTCGCGTCGGCTGCGCGGCCAGCGTGTCGATCGCCCACAGGAAGGCGGCCAGCGTCTTGCCCGAGCCGGTCGGCGCGGAGATCAGCACGTGCTCGCCCGACGCGATCGCCGGCCAGGCCAGAGCCTGCGCCGCGGTCGGTTCCGCAAAGGCGCGCTCGAACCATTCCCGGGTCGCGGGAGTGAAGCCTTCGAGCGCTGACACTGAAGCGTGCTCTGTCACCTGATCGCGAGGCTAGCGCCACCCCCACCGGTCGGATCTAACATGCGAGCCGCCATGGAGACGCGGAAACGCACATACCCCAGGTGGCTCGTGTACGGGCTGGCCCTATTCGCCGTGGGGATGACGGTCTTCGCGGCGGTCGCATCACGCGAGCACCACAGCACCGAGACCGCTCGCGACGAAGCCCAATCGCGGCTCGTCGCGCTCGAGGCGGGAAACCTGCGGGCCAGCGACCCCTCGCTCGCGATGCAGCTGGCGCTGGTCGCCTACCGCCTGTCGGCGACCATCCAGGCGCGGTCCGCCCTGGTGGAAGCGACTGCGGGCGAGATGCCGACGCGGCTGCTCGGCCCATCAGGCCCAACGGCGATTGCGCTCGGGGACGACGGGCACCGGCTCGCGATCGCCTACGGGGCGAGCGATCAGCTCAAGCTCTACTCGCTCAGGTACTCGCGGCTCAGGTGGCTGGCCACGCTGCCGGCCGAGCGGCGTTCAGCCAAGGTCGACGCCGTCGCGATCAGCCGCAACGGTCGCCTGTTGGCCAGCGGCGACAGCGGCGGCCTGGTCACGCTCTGGAGCCTGGCTTCGCCGTCACAGCCGAAGCGACTCGCAACCTTGAGCCTCGGATCCGGAGCGGTGTACGGGCTCAGCTTCAGCCCACGTGGTGCGGCGCTGGCCGCGGCCGACGCCAACGGGACCGTGCAGCGCTGGTCGCTCTCAAGCCCCGGTCACCTGGTCGGCAGCCCTGAACACCCCGTCACCGAGCCTGAGCTCGTGGCGCCGCGGAGGCTGGCGCTACACGCCGTCAGCTACAGCCGCAACGGGAACACGATCGCCGCGGTGGGCAGGGACGGTGCGCTCGTCATCTGGCACGCGCACGCAGGCACCACGCCGCTGGCGACGCTCACTGCCGGCACGAGGCTGCTCACCGCCGTCACCTACAGCCCCGATGGTCGAACACTCGCGTCCGCGGGCGAGGACGGCCTGATCCACCTCTTGAAACTGACCAAGGCCGGCGGCCCGGCCATCGCCGAGACACCACTGACCGGGGTCGGTGCGGTGACCTCGCTTGCGTTTAGCCGCGACGGGCGCTACCTGGCCGCCGGCGCTTCCAACGACGCCCTGCGGATCTGGTCGACGTCGCGCTGGCACGAGATCGCGACGCTTCCGGATCCCGCCGCAGTCACCGGTGCCGGCTTCACAGACCACGACCGCCAAATTCTCTCAAGCGACGCAGCGGGCACCACACGGATCTGGCAGTTCCCGCCGCCGAACGGCTACAAGACGCTGGCCGGCATCAGGACCCTGACCTACTCGCCTGGAGAGCCGCAGCTCGAGGTCACAGGCGGAAAGACAGGTCGCAAGACGATCCAGTGGGACGTCGCCGACGAGTGGCGTCCTGCGCCCGCCGGCGCGTGGTACGCCGCACCCGCCTCCGCCGCGACGTCGGGCGTGTACGCCACCAGCTCAGGCACGACCAGCTCAGGCACAACCACCTCAGGCACAACCACCTCAGGCACGACCACGCCACCGGTCAACCCGCAGGCGGGCGAGGTGGCGCTGCGCCAGACCCGGGCGGCGACCAAGGTCATCGGCTCGGCGCTGAGCCCTAACGGCGAGCTGTTCGCGGCTGCAGGCGCCGATCACCAGGTCTGGCTCTGGAACGTGACCGACCCGAGCCAGCCGAAGCTGCTCGCAAAGCTGGCCGGCTTCAGACGCTGGGCGTACACGGTCGTCTTCTCCGGCAGCAGCCAGACCCTGTTCGCCGGGAGCGCCGATCACACGGTGCGGATCTGGGACCTCAGCCAGCCCAACGATCCGCAGGAGCTGAAGAACAGCCCGCTGACCGGGCCGAGCAGCACGATCAAGCAGCTCGTGCTGAGCCCTGACAGCAGGACCCTGACGGCGCTGACGACGGACGGTCGTGTCTGGCTCTGGGCAGCCGCCGATCCGTCGAAGGCGAACCTGACGGGAACGCTCACAGTCGCGACCGGGCATCCCACGGCGATCGCCTTCAGCCCGACCGACAACACGCTCGTGGCCGGTGGCAACGACGGGCGGCTCACGTTCTGGCACTACCGGCCCTATCAAGCCGTGAACCGCATCTGCGCCCTCTCCGGCACACCGATCACCCCGACGGAGTGGGAGCAGTACGTGCCGGGCGCGCCATACAACCCGCCGTGTGCGACGTGGATGCCGCCGGCCCCGCCGGCCAACTCGGCGTAGCCACTTCAACCCCGTCCTGCGCCGGCTCGCAGTGCTCCCGCACGATGTGCGTCGCTCAGCCTGCGACCGACGCGGCAGCAGCATCGGGCTCCACCGACGGATGCGTGACCGACAGCAGGGCCTGCGAGCGGGCGATCATCGAGGACGAGGCGTTCGCCGTCTGGATCGCCTCGAGCAGCTCGGCGCCGTCGATCAGCGCGCACCTGCAGTCCCCGGATGCGGTCACGTTCGCGGTTCGCGGGATGTGCTCGAGGATGCCGATCTCACCGAAGTACGTAGGCGCCTGCATCGTGCGGATCGGCACGGCGGGCCCGCCGGCTTCGCCGCTCGAGGTCACCTCGACAGTGCCCTCCATCAGCACGTAGAGGTAGTCCGCGTCCTCTCCCTGGACGATGATCTCGCTGCCATCCGGGAACTCACGCTCCTGCATCCCGGAGGCGAGCCGCTCGAGCAGCGGCCGGCTTGCGGAGGCGAAGATCCCGAGCTGCTCGAGTAGTGCCACCTTGGGCACCAGCAATGCGCTGGCGGCGGCCGTTTCGCGGTCCACCCGCTGCAGCGCCGGCAGCGCGAACAGCGCCAGCAGAATCGGTGCGACGGCCATCGTCCACAGCCCGGCGTCGAGACCGAAGCCGCCCGAGATCGCTGGCGTGATCACCGTACCGAGCGCGATCGCGCCGATGATGAACGCCCAGAAAACACCCATCACGCGCCCGAGTTGATCCCTCGGCACGGCGCGCTGAAGCGCCGTCAGCGCGAGCACGTCGACGATCAGCGTCGAGCCGCCGCGAACGACCTGGACGACGACCGCGAGCACTGGCGAGTGGATCACCGTCATCAGCGCAGTGGGCATCGTGTAGCCGGCGACACCGGCGAGGATCACCCACGCCAGGCTGGAGCGGGACGCGAGCTTGTCGACCGCGGTCGCCATCAGCACACCGCCGACGCCGAGTCCCGCCAGCAGGTAACCGAAGCCGTTGGCGCCGGTGCCCAGCTTGTGCGCCGAGACGCCGACGAACAGCACGGTGTCGGTGCCGTAGACGAAGCTGACGAGCGCGCACAGGGCGACCAGGGCCCGCGCCGAGCGGGCACTGAGGATCGCCTTCACGCCGACACCCATCTGCCTGAACACGCCGGCGCTGCCGCCCTCGGTCACGTCGACCTTCTTCGAGCGGTACTTGATGCGCGTCACCAGCGTCGCCGCCACCCCAAAGGTCCCGGCGTTGATGAAGAAGACCAACGCCGGCGAGCCCGCCAGCAGCAGCACGGCGCCGATCGCCGGGCCGAGGATGATCACAAGGTTGTCGATCGTCGACTGCAGCGCGTTGGCGGCGACGAGCTGGCCTTCAGGCACCAGCGTCGGCACCGTCGCTCCGACGGCCGGCATCTCGAAGGTCGCGGACGCCGCGCTCAGCGCGCAGCACGCGAGCGCCAGCACCACCGGTCCATTCGTGAGCGCGACCACCGCCAGGCCGCACTGGAAGCACAGACACCCGATGTTGGTGAAGAACAGCAGCCGGAAGCGATCGGAGCGCTCGACCACGACGCCGCTGTAAGGGCTCAGCAGCAGCGCCGGCAGGAACCGGACGAAGCCGGCGGCACCGACCCAGCTGAGCGAGTGCGTCCGGTCGTAGACGAACGCCAGCAGCGCCGCGTTGTAGGCCCAACTACCGGTGGCCGAGATCGCGAGTCCGCTGAACAGCAGCCGCAGATCGCGGATCTGCAGCACGGCGGAGTAGGAGGAGAACCAATTCTTGACGTGTCGCATCACGGCGGCTCCGGGCTCATGAAGGCCAGGGGCGCTGAGATCCCAGCGCCCCTGCTCAGCAACGCGATCCTACGTCCTGGCTGCGACGCCTGTTCGATTGGGCCGAGTCGGCCGCCCAGACGCTCCGCCAGCTGCTCGAGGCTGATCACCACCACAGCGAGCCCCCAGAACCGCGCCTCGCCCTCTTCGAGGTCGTCGCGCTGGACGACCTCGAGGATCGAAGGGCCCAGCCGGCGAAAGCCCATGCGCCCCCGCTCGGACTCCTGAACGCGCTTGAGCTCGACGCCCGCCCGCGCAAGCGCCGCCGCGGTGCGGTCGAGGCTGGAGGTGAGGATCACGACGTGATCGATGCCGGTGGTGCCGTTTGGATGCGTCTTGAACGGAGGCGGCCGTAACACGCGCGGCACCGGCGTCGGCAGGCCGTCGATCGAGCCCATCGCGTTGACCCGCAGAAGTGACCAGGCCGTGATCCCGGAGCCCTCGCCGCCGAGCCGCACGCGCACGCCGCCGATGTCCATGTTGCCGTGCTCGTCGACATCGAACCCGAGCTCCGACCACGGGGCGGGCGCGTCGGCGATCACGAGCTCGGCGAGCTCGGGTTCACGCGGGACGTTCATCCGGGCATGCGGGTGTTGAGGTCATCAGGCCTAGATCATGCCGACCTCGCCGCCCGAGAACCATTTAGGATCGGCCCGAGCGTGGTTACACCTGGCAGCATCGAATTCGTAGACCAGACACACCCTCGCCGTTCAGTCGTTGCGCTGCTCGCCTGGATGCGGCGACGCTGGGCCGACGCCGAGCCGATCATCGCGCCCCCGGCGTCCGAGTGGCCGCCGACGCTGCGGCGCCTACGGCGCATCGGGCTCGCGTTGATCGGCATCCAGTTCCTGGCTCTCTGCGTCTGGAGCTCGGTGCTGGTGCACCGGTTCGTGCTGACCAACGACTTCACCACCTACGAGCAGGCGTTCTACCTCATCTCGCATGGCCATCTTGATCCCTTCTCGACCTCACTCGGCCATCCGTTCTGGCAGGACCATGGGTCCTTCCTGATGTGGCCGCTGGCGTTCCTGGATTGGCTTTGGCCGCACCCGACAACCCTGCTCTGGCTGCAGGACGCCGCCGCCGCGGGCGCGGAGGCCGTGGCATTCCTCTGGGTCTGCGAGCTCGCCTCGATGCGTGCCAGAAAAGCCCTCGACCACAGAGCGCTATGGGCGTGCGTGTGCCTGGCGCTGATTCTGCTGGTGCTCAACCCGTGGGTCGTGTGGGCGGTTACCGCGGACTTCCACACGGAGCCGCTCGCAACGGTATGGCTCCTCGCGGCCGCCCGCGACCTGTTCGCGGGCCGCAGACGAGCATGGATCTGGATCGCACTGGCGCTGCTCACCGGCGATGTGGGGGCAAGCTATTGCGGCGCGCTCGGGGTCTCAGCGATGATCGCCGGCCGGCGCTGGTGGCGCACCGGTCTCGCCGTCGCGTGCGTCGGCTTTGCCTGGATGGCGCTGCTCGGCGCGATCCATGCGACGAAGGGAACGCTCCCGAGCTACTACGCCCCGCTGATCCTCGGACACCTTGGTTCCGTCCCGGCCGGCACGACATCGCTCGCCGTCGTCAAGGCCGTGATCCTGCATCCAGGGCGTGTTATCAGTGCCTTCTGGGCAAACCGCCTCAACGTATGGGCGTCCCTCTCCGCAGCCGGCCTGCTCGGGATCGCCTGGCCGCCCGCGCTTGTGCCCATGGCACTCGTCCTGGTCGAGGGCGCCCTGACCCACGGACCAAGATTTTCGGCCCCGGGCTTTCAGAACCTTCCGGTCCTGATCCTTGGAGCCGTCGGCACCGCTGCGATCTGCCTAAAGCTCGCCGAGCGTCGTTCGACGCGGCGCCGACTGCTGCTCCCGGCGCTGTTGTTGGCGCTGGCGCTGAACGGCATCGGCTGGGCCACCGTCTGGTTCCCGCGGCTGCCCAAAACATGGCTGCCGGTCACCCCCCAGGCCGGCGCAACTCTGCGCCAGTTGGAGAGCCGCATCGGTCCCCAGGACGAGGTCGTCGTGCAACAGGGGGTCGCGGGCGGCTTTGCCCGCCGCCGCTTCGTCAATACGTTCTACACGCCCCCAAGGCGCTTCAGGGTGGAGACTCGCCGCATCTGGTTGACCTTCGCGCCCACCCAGGGGATCGAAACTGCCACCCCATCGGTCATCTACCGAGCGATCGGGTGGCTCGCGACGATGCCGCAAATGCATCTGGTCGTCTCGGCCAACGGGATTTGGGCGTTCGAGTGGACACCGCCGCCGGGGATCCGTCAATTTAGGGTGATCGTCCCATCATCGCCGGTGATCGAAGCGTGGACCCTCGCCGGCACAGCCGGCAGGTCAGTCCGCGAGGGCGCCCCACGCAACTGGTATGCCGAGAGCAACGGCAAGCAGGGGTACGTGGTGTCAGGAGATTACTGGAGCGAGCCCGCCGGACCCGTCTCCGCGCAAGTCTCACTCGCGGTATCCGGCATGACGAATGTCGAGCTCTGGGATGACACTTCCGGAGTTCTGCTGGAACGCAAGGCGTTATCCAAGACCCATGGCTCGACGACCGTGCATCTGACCGGGCAGGTCACAGCGGCAATCACGAGCACGGTCTACCGCGGGTGGGGACCGTGGCACATCAAGCCCAAGTCGCCGTCGGCCGACCAGATCCTGGAGATTCGCATCTGGACGCCGGGGCACACCGACAAGGTCACAGTCCACTCGCTGTCCCTTCAGAGGCCGAGGTGACGACAATGCGACAGGCCAACACTCCCGTCAATCCGCGCCGCCGAAGGGTGCAGCAACCGAAATGACCATCCCCGTACATCACCTGCTGAGCACGCACAACCTTTGGATCATCTTCGGCTTCTTCGCCCAGTTCGTCTTCTTCATGCGCTTCGTCGTGCAGTGGTACGTATCGGAGAAGAGGGGTGAGAGCGTCGTGCCGATGTCCTTCTGGTACATCAGCATCGCCGGCACTCTGCTGATCATCCTCTACTCCTACCACGTCAACGACATCGTGTTCTTCGTGGCCAATGTGCTCAGCCTCGTCATCTACTTCAGGAACATCTCGCTGGCGAGGCGCAGGCCGACACGGGGCGAGACGCTCGCCTCGGAGAAGGTGCTATGAGCAGCCTCAACGGCGATGCAGCCCGGCACCCCGCGCAGCAGCGCCTGGTGTCGGTCGTGGTGCCGGCCTACAACGAGGCCCAGAGCCTGCCGCAGCTCTACGAGGAGATCGCGCGAACTTTCGAGGACGGACCCGATGAGTTCGAGGTTCTGATCGTTGACGACGGTTCGAGCGACGAAACCCCAGCGGTTCTCCACAACATGCTGCTGGAGCGCGGTGACCATCTGCAGGTCATCCGACTGCGACGGAACTTCGGAAAAGCAGCCGCCCTGATGGAGGGCTTCCGTTCGGCGCGCGGCGCGCGGATCGTGATGATGGACGGGGACCTCCAGGACTCTCCGTCGGAGGTACCCAAGCTGTTGGAGATGCTCGACGGGGGCTATGACGCCGTGTCAGGCTGGAAGCAGAAGCGCAAGGACAGCCGCCGTAAGCGGATTGCGTCGAAGCTCTTCAACCGCGCTGTGAACACGATCTCGGTGGCGCAGTTGCATGACCACGGCTGTGGCCTGAAGGCACTGCGCGCCGAGGCCGCCAGATCACTGGACCTCTACGGCAGCCTGCACCGCTTCATCGTCCCGTTGCTCGAGTCCAACGGATATCGCGTCGCCGAGGTCCCGGTCGAGCACCGAGCGCGCCGGTTCGGACACTCGAAGTTCGGGGGCACCCGCTTGCTCGAGGGAGTGTTCGACTTCATCACAGTGATCTTCATCACCCGCTTTCGCCAACGACCGCTGCATTTCTTCGGCTTCATCGGCATGAGCTGCAGCGCTCTCGGGCTCGGCCTGGGCGTCTATCTCACCCTTTACAAAGTGATCGGTCACCACTCGATCGGCACCCGGCCGCTGCTGTTGCTCGCGCTGGTGCTGGTCATCGTGGGCGTACAGCTCACGGCCATGGGACTCATCGGCGAGCAGCTCGCCGCGATGCCCGCCGCCACGTTCAGCGGACGGCCATCCCGGCGCGTGAGCACGCCCCGCCAACCCGACCCTCACGAGCAGCCGGAGTCAGCGCGACTTTAGGCCGGCGCGGTGAGCTCCCGCGCCCGCGTGAATACCGCGTCAAGCATCGCCTCAGTCAGCCTGCCGGTGAACGTGTTCTGCTGCGAGACGTGGTAGCAGCCGATCAACAAACGCTCGGCGACAGTCGTCTCGGCGCCATGGCCGAAGCGCACCCACGGTCGTGGCGCCGCCAGTACCCGGTGGGCGGCGTCCCAGGCGAACGCGCCCAGGCAGACGAGCACGCGAACGTCGGGCAGCAGTTCGAGCTCGGAGCGCAGCCAGCCCGAGCAGTTGTCGCGCTCCTCCGGCGTCGGCCTGTTGGCGGGCGGGGCGCAGCGAACCGCCGCCGTCACCCAGCAGCGATCGAGCGCGAGTCCGTCGTCGCGGGCCACCGACGTCGGTTGGTTCGCGAGCCCAGCCCGCCACAGCGCTGCGAACAGCCAGTCGCCGGAGCGGTCGCCGGTGAAGATCCGGCCGGTGCGGTTGCCGCCGTGGGCCGCCGGCGCCAGGCCGAGCACGACGATCCGGGCCGCAGGGTCGCCGAAGCCCGGCAGTGGCCGGCCCCAGTAGTCCTCGTCGATGTAGGCCCTCCGCTTGACCTGCGCGACCTCCTCGCGCCAGGCGACGAGTCGCGGGCACCGGCGGCAGCTGGTCACCTCGCTCTCGAGTTGCTCGAGTGCGTCGGCCACTACCGGCCGAGGACCTGATAGCGGGCCTCGGTCTCCCGCTTCTGCGGCCGCCACCAGTCGGCGTTGTCGCCGTACCAGGCGATCGTTGCCGCGAGCCCCTGCTCGAAGTCCTGGAACGTCGGCCGCCAGCCGAGTTCGTCGCGCAGCTTCGAAGCGTCGATCGCGTAGCGGAGGTCGTGACCGGGGCGATCACTGACGTGCTCGAAGTCGCCGGGGTCACGCCCCATCAGAGTGAGGATCACCTCGACCACGCGGCGATTCGAGAGCTCCCCGTCGGCGCCGATCAGATAGGTCTCGCCGAGCTGACCCTGTTCGAGGATCGCGAGCACGCCTGAGGAATGGTCCTCGGTGTGGATCCAGTCGCGCACGTTCTCACCAGCGCCGTAGAGCTTTGGGCGCCGCCCTTCGAGGATCTCCGTGATCTGGCGCGGGATGAACTTCTCGACGTGCTGGTAGGGGCCGTAGTTGTTGGAGCAGTTGCTGATCGTCGCCCGCACGCCGAAGCTACGGACCCAGGCGCGCACCAGCAGGTCGGAGCCGGCCTTGGTGCTCGAATACGGGCTCGAGGGGTTGTACGGGGTGTCGGGCGTGAACTTGGCGGGATCGTCGAGTTCGAGGTCGCCATAGACCTCGTCGGTGGAGATGTGGTGCAGCCGCTTGCCGTGACGGCGCACGGCTTCGAGCACCTGATAGGTGCCGACGACGTTCGTCTGCACGAACGGCCACGGCGACTGCAGCGAGTTGTCGTTATGGGATTCGGCAGCGAAGTGCACGACCGCGTCACACCGAGCCACGGCGACGTCGATCCGCCGCTCGTCGCAGATGTCGGCCCGGACCAACGACACCCGCTCAAGGCCCTCGATGTTGTGTCGGTCGCCCGCGTAGGTCAGCAGGTCATAGACGACAATCTCCCAGTCGGGCCGCTGGCGGCGCACGTGGCGTACGAAGTTCGAGCCGATGAAGCCGGCGCCGCCGGTGACCAGGAGCCTCATGCCGTGACCCGCGCGTTCAGATAGGCGTCGAGGCCCGAACGCCAGTCCGGCAGGACCGGCGCTCCGGGCCGTTCGGAGCGCAGCACGCTGTAGGCCGGCCGTCGCGCCGGGCGCGGAAACTCGTCGGTGCTGCACGGCCGGACCTCAGCCGAGGCGCCGCTCACGCGGAGGATCTCGACGGCGAAGTCGAACCAGGAGCATTGGCCGGCGGCGGCGACGTGAACGACGCCCAGTATGCGGGTGCCCGCCGCCAGCGCGACCAGCGCCTGCGCCAGGTGGCCGGTGAACGTCGGGCAGCCGACCTGGTCGTCGACGACGTTCAGCGAGTCGCGCTCTTCGGCGAGCTTCAGCATCGTTGCCGGGAAGCACGGGCCGGCGTTGCCGAACAGCCAGGAGCTGCGGACGATCGTGTGGCGGTCGGGCGCGCCCAGCGCGACCGACCGCTCACCCTCGAGCTTGGTCGAACCGTAGACCGAGCGCGGACCGGTCGGGTCGGACTCGACGTAGGGCGCGATCTTGGTCCCGTCGAAGACATAGTCGGTCGAGACGTGCACGACCCAGGCGCCGACGGCAGCGGCGGCTGCGGCGACGAAGCCCGCGCCGGCGGCGTTGACCGCGGCGGCGGCGGCGCGATCGGACTCGGCCCGATCGACGTTCGTGTAGGCGGCGCAGTTGATGACCGCGTCGGGGCGTGCCACGGCGATCACAGCCGCCACGGCGTCGCGGTCTGAGATATCGAGTTCCGCACGCGCCAGCGCGACGACCTCAACGTCTGCGGCCCGCGCGCCCGTTTGGACGTCGGTCCCGAGCATCCCGCCCGCGCCTGTGATCAGGAGCTTCATCCAGGGGAAGCGTAGTGCGCGGGAGGGCGACAGCGGGAGCCCCTCCCGCAGCGACACGCCATAAGCTAGGCCGATGCCCGGTGATGCGCTGATCGGCGGCTACTTGATCCCCGATGGTTCGTGTGACGAGCTGCTCGAGCGCGATG
>DATKSM010000019.1:0-9534 GCA_035531655.1 Solirubrobacteraceae bacterium | reverse complement strand
CGAGAGCCAACTCGAATCAGCGACTCACGACACCAACTTCTGGAGCAACTGGTGGTCGCGCCAGGGGACGACACCCTGAGGAGCTCGAGCGGATGTTGTCCTCGTTCGCGACTCGGAGCCCATCGCGGCGGAAAGCTACTGGCCGAGCGCTTCCTCGACGGCACGCGAGAGCTCGGCGCAGACCGCGTCGGTCTCCGCCTGGGTAGGCGCCTCGACCATCACGCGGATCAGCGGCTCGGTGCCGGAAGCGCGCACCAGCACGCGCCCGCGCCCGGCGAGTGCACCGTCGGCCGCGTCGATCGCGCCCCTGACCAGCGTCGTGTCCATCGCGTGTGTCAACGCCTCGCGGCTCTGCGCGCGGATGTTGACCAGCCGCTGCGGCAGTTTGCGCATGGCGTGGCGCTCGAGCAGGTCTGCGCCGGCAAGCGCCTCCAGCGTCAAAAGAGCGCTCGCGGTTCCGTCGCCCGATGGCCCGAAGCCGAGGTCGATGATGTGTCCCGACTGTTCGCCGCCGAGCCGCCAGCCGCGCTTGCGCAGCTCCTCGTTCACGTAGCGATCGCCGACGGCGGTGGTCGCGACATCGATCCCAGCCTCCGCCATCGCCGTGTGAAAGCCGTAGTTGGTCATCACGGTGACGGCGACGCCACCACCCTCGAGCAACCCCTGATCCCTAAAGTGAACCGCGACGAGCGCGATCAGTTCGTCGCCGTCGACGATCTGCCCCTTGCGGTCGATCGCGAGCACGCGGTCACCGTCGCCGTCGAACGCGAAGCCGGCGTCGTGCCCGCCGTGCGCCATCGTCTCCGCCAGCTGCTCTATGTGCATGGATCCGACGCCATCGTTGATGTTGCGCCCGTCAGGCTGATCGGCGATCACCTCCACGTCGGCACCGAGCCGCCTGAAGATCTCCGGCGCCACCCGGTAGGTGGCGCCGTGGGCGCAGTCGAGCAGCACGCGCCGGCCCCGCAGATCGAGCGACTGGAAACGCGTGTGCAGCTCGCGCAGGTAGTCCTCCCGGGCGCCGTGCAGCTGGCGCACGCGACCGATGCGCTCAGGTGGTTGCACGGCGGCGTCCATCTGTTTCTCGATCGCGGTCTCGGTCTCGTCGGAGAGCTTGAAGCCGTCAGCGGCGAAGAACTTGATCCCGTTGTCCTCGTACGGGTTATGAGAGGCGGAGATCACGACCGCCAGCTGCAGGCTGTGGCGGCGGACGAGCAGCGGCGCGGCCGGTGTCGGCAGCACGCCGCCGAGCAGCACGTCACCGCCCGCCGCGGTGACGCCCGCCGCGATCGCGGCTTCGAGCATCTCCCCCGACTCCCGCGTGTCGCGGACGATCAGGACCTGCGGATGGGGGTCGGCGCCGAGCTCGACCGTCGCGCGCGCGAGCGCGACCGCAAGCTCTGCGGTGAGGAAGTGCCCGGCACGGCCGCGGACACCGTCAGTGCCGAACAGCTGGCGCGACATCTTCGTGAGGCTCGCTCCGGTCGGAGTGTGGCGCGGCGGCGGGTTCGCCTAGCGTTTCGAGAACTGCGGCCGCTTGCGGGCCTTCTTGAGGCCGGCCTTCTTGCGTTCCTTGACGCGCGGGTCACGCGTAAGGAAGCCACGGCGCTTGAGCTCGCCACGCAGATTCGGATCGGCCTCGAGCAGTGCGCGCGCGATGCCGTGGCGCAGGGCTCCGGCCTGGGACGACACGCCGCCCCCGTGCATGCGGGCGGTGACATCCATGCGCGCCTCGTAGCCGACCGCCTCGAGCGGCTGCCGGATCACGCGCTGCAGGGTCTCACGCGGGAAGAACTGCTCGAGCGTCTTGCCGTTGATCAGGTAGACGCCGGTGCCCGGCTTGAGGATCACGCGGGCGACGCCGGTCTTGCGCTTGCCGGTGGCGGTGTAGCGCGCGCCGGCCGCCAGATTGATGGCGACTTCGGAGATCGGCTTGGCCGCCAACTCGGGATCGTCGGCAGCAGCACGGGCGGCTGCCTCCTCGGCCTCAGCCTCAGCCGCAGCACGGGCTTCGGCGTCAAGGAAGTCAGAACCCTCGGCCACGATGTCGGGAATCAGATCGGCACCCGGGATCGCCGGCTTCTCACGCGGCGTCTCCTCCACGTACTCGACATCACCCTCGACGATCTGGGTCGGATCGACGGCAACCGGCTCACCGGTCGTGGTCTCCGGAGTCTCGGGCTCAGCCTGCTCGGGAGCCTTCTCCTCGCTCGCCGCAACGGGCTCGGCGTCTTCGCTCGCCGCAACAGGCTCGGCCTGGTCGCCTTCCGCAACCTCCTCATGGGAGGTCTCAGTCGTGTCCTCGGCCTCTGCCTGGGGAGCCGCGTCCGGAGTCTCTTCGGACGTGCTCGCGTCAGCCAGGGCGTCCGAAGGGGCTTCGGGCGCAGGCTCGTTCACAACTTCATCGTTCTTTTCGTCGGTCACGACGCGATCTCCATCGGTTGCGGCTGCTGGGCGGCGTGCGGATGATCGGGCCCGGCGTAAACCTTGAGCTTGGTGAGCTGCTTACGTGCGAGGCGGTTGCGGGGAAGCATCCCCTTGACGGCGATCCGGATGACTTCCTCCGGACGGCGCTCGAGCATCTCGGCAAGGGTGCGGGACTTCAATCCACCCGGGTAGCCCGAATGGCGGTAATAACGCTTGTTCGCGAGCTTGTTGCCCGTCACCGAGATCTTCTCGGCGTTCACGACCACGACGAAGTCGCCGGTGTCGATGTGGGGCGTGTAGGTCGGCTTGCGCTTGCCGCGCAGCGTGTCGGCGATCTGGGTCGAGAGGCGACCGAGCGTCTGCCCGGTGGCGTCGACGATCAGCCAGTTGCGCTCGCGATCGGTTGGTTTAGCTACGTATGTCTTCATGGCAGGCTTTTTCGCCGCGCGGGCGCGCGGGGATCGACCATGGTAGACGATCACTGCGCAACGCGGCTCTGGAGTTATGGGGTTGCAGACCGGACCGCGGGCGGGTCTCACCTGGTAAGCAGGGCCTTACCGAGATGGGCCCTCACTCCCACTCGATCGTGCCGGGCGGCTTGCTGGTGATGTCCAGTACCACCCGGCCGACGGGCCGGATCTCGCTGATCATCCTACTGGCGATCTGCTCGAGCAGGTCGTAGGGCAGGCGCGCCCAATCGGCCGTCATGGCGTCATCGGACGTGACGGCCCGAATCGCGATCACGTTCCCATAGGTGCGCTCGTCGCCCTGTACGCCGACGGCGCGGATGTCGGGGAGCACGCAGAACGACTGCCACAACTCGCGGTAGAGGCCCGCCTTACGGATCTCGTCTTGAAGGATCGCGTCGGCCTCGCGCAGGACGTCCAGCTTCTCCTTGGTGACCTCACCGCCGACGACGCGGATCGCGAGCCCGGGGCCGGGAAACGGCTGGCGCCACACGAGACGCTCGGGCATGCCGAGCTCGGCGCCGACGGCGCGCACCTCATCCTTGAAGAGCGTCCGCAGTGGCTCGACGAGCTCGAACTGGAGGTCATCCGGAAGCCCGCCGACGTTGTGGTGGGACTTGATCGTCGCGGTGCCGGTGCCGCCGCCCGACTCGATCACGTCGGAGTACAGCGTGCCCTGCACGAGGAACTTGATCCCGTCGAGCTTTGCCGCCTCCTCCTCAAAGATGCGAATGAACTCGGTGCCGATGATCTTGCGCTTCTGCTCAGGATCGGTGACGCCCTTCAGCTTGTCCAGATAGCGCGCCTCGGCGTCCACGGCGATCAGCGGCACGCGGAAGTGATCGCGGAAAGCGGCGACCACCTGGTCGCCCTCGTTCTTTCGCATCAGGCCGTGATCGACGAACACGCAGATCAGCCGCTCGCCGATCGCTCTGTGGACGAGCAGCGCCGCGACGCTCGAATCGACCCCGCCGGACAGCGCGCACAGCGCACGCCCGTCGCCCACCTGCTCACGGATCCGCTCGACCTGCTCCTCGATCACCGAGCGCGCGCTCCAGCTGCCGGCGGCGCCGCAGATGTCGATCAGGAAGTTGCGCAGCACCTGCTGCCCGTAGGGCGTATGCACAACCTCCGGGTGAAACTGGATGCCGTAGATGTCGCGGTCGTCGGACTCGATCGCAGCCACCGGCGAGGCTGTCGACGACGCCAGTGCCTCGAACCCGGGCGGTGGCGCGAACACGGTGTCACGGTGTGACATCCAGCAGGCCTGCTCGGTCGGCGTCTCGGCCAGCAGCCGCCCACGGCGGTGGACCGTGAGTTGCGAGCGTCCGTATTCCCCGACCTCGGCGCCCTCGACCGTGCCGCCCAGCTCGCGCGCGATCAGCTGCATGCCGTAACAGATGCCCAGGACCGGGATCCCGAGCTCGAGCAGCCCCGGGTCGAGCTTCGGCGCCCCATCGGCGTACACGGATGCCGGACCGCCCGAGAGGATCAGGCCGATCGGGTGGCGACGCGCGACCTCCTCCGGACCCACGTGGTAGGGCAGCAGCGTCGAGAACACGCCGCACTCGCGCACACGGCGTGCGATCAGCTGGCTGTATTGCCCACCGTAGTCCAGTACCACGACTTCCTGCGGCTGCAAACCGTCGCCTGACGGCGTCCTCGGTCGCTCGCGGACGTCTGTGTACGCGTCGCTTGCTGCGTCCTTGTCAGGCTCGGTTTTCGCTCGCAGGGGACGCAGGCCGTCGCCGGCGGCCACTTCGCCACCGGCGACGGATGAGCCTTCAGTCAGCGACACCGACCGGGGCCTTGCCGGTGGCGCCCATGCCCACGGACTGCTCTCGCTGGAGGTGCTTGCCCTCCGTCTGCAGTGACGGGGCAACCATCAGTTCGGCGCGATTGAACTCGGCGATGTCCCGGTAGCCACAGGTGGCCATCGACGTGCGCAGTGCGCCCATCAGGTTGAAGGTGCCGTCGTTCTCGCGAGCCGGGCCCTTGACGATCTCCTCGAAGCTGCCGTTCTGCTTGGTCGCGACCCTTGTGCCGCGCGGCAGCGTCGGGTGGAAGGTCGCCATGCCCCAGTTGAAGCCGTGACCGGGCGCCTCATGAGCACGAGCCAACGCCGAGCCGAGCATCACCGCGTCGGCTCCGCAGGCGATCGCCTTGGCGATGTCACCGCCGTTGCGCATACCGCCATCGGCGATCACGCGTACGTAGTCACCGGTCTCGAGCATGTGCTGAGAGCGGGCGGCCGAAACATCGGCGATCGCCGTCGCCTGCGGGACGCCCAGGCCGAGCACGCCGCGGGTCGTGCAGATCGCCCCGGGTCCGACGCCGACGAGCACGCCTTCGGCACCCGTCCGCATCAGATGCAGGCCCGTGTGATACGAGGCGCAGCCGCCGACGATCACCGGGATCGGCGAGAGCTCGCGGATGAACTCCTTGAGGTTCAGCGGCGGCCGGCTCGTGTCCAGAGAGACGTGCTCGGCGGAGACGACGGTGCCCTGGATGACAAGGATGTCGAGGCCCGCATCGAGCGCCACCTCATAGTGCTTGCGGACCTGCTGCGGCGTCAGCGAGGCGGCCGCGACGACCCCATGAGACTTGATCTCCTGAATACGCTGCGCGATCAGCTCCGGCTTGACCGGCTCGCGATAGATGTCCTGGAGCTCACGTGTGGCGATGTCCTTCGAGAAGGTCGCGATCCGGGCGAGCTGTTCATCCGCGTCCTCGTACCGGCACTGAATCCCCTCGAGGTTGAGCACGGCGAGGCCGCCGAGCTTGCCAAGGATGCCCGCCGTCGTCGGCGAGACGACGCCGTCGAGCGCGGCTGCAAGAAGCGGCAACTCGAAGCGGTACGGACCCAGGGTCCAGCTGATGTCGACGTCATCGGGGTCACGCGTCCGGCGTGACGGCACGATCGCTACGTCGTCAAATCCATAGGCCCTGCGGGCCTTCTTTCCACGGCCAATTTCTACTTCCATCAGGGCATCGTAGAAGGTCGAACGGATGTCAAGATGAACCCCAATTCCTTAGAGAACGCACGTCCGCCGCAGCGGCAACCGGCGGCTGGATCCACCTTAGCAGTGGGGCGTTTCGGGGTTTCGTGCCAACCGCTTCGGGGTACGCGCGGGGCCTGCCGCAAACGCGGCAGCCGCTCAGGAAACGCTCGCAGGCAGCGTCACACTTTCGGCGGCCACGCCCTCGAGCAGCCGCTCGACCGTCGGCGGGTCCAGGATCCCGGCGCCGACGTGCTGCGTCGACTCGGCGCCGCAGGCGACACCGAAGCGCAGGCACTCGACCGGCGACCTTCTCTGGTAGCGCGCGGCAACGTACCCGGCGAGGAACGCGTCGCCGGAGCCGATCGGGGATTGCGCCTCGAGCGGCTGGATCGTGACTCGGTAGAGAGGATGCCCGGAGCCCTCGCGCACGCAGGCGTAGCAACCGTCGGCGACAGTCATGATCGCCTCGGCCGGGCCCTGGCGCGTGATCTCGACAATGGCCTCGGCGCGGTCGTCGATGCCGCCGAACTCGTGACCGGCCAGCTCCTCCGCCTCGAGCTCGTTCGGGGAGACGACATCGGCCTCCGCGCGCACCGCGAGCTTCAGCGGCTCGCCGTCGGTGTCGACGACGGTCAGTACGCCGAGTTTGCGCACTGACCGGATCAGTTTCGCGTAGGTGTCAGGCCCGAGCCCGCGCGGGAGGCTGCCGGCGAACACGCACATGCTGGCGCCGCGCGCGAGGTACAGGAGCTTCTGCTCGAACAGCTCGAGCTCGTGCTCGGACACGGACGGGCCGCGCTCGTTGATCTCCGTGTGCACACCCGTCGTCGGGTCGAGCACCGCCATGTTCGTGCGCGACTCCTCGCGAATCCGGACGAACGCGTTCAGGATCGACTCGTCGTTGAGCGCCTCGATGATCCTCGTGCCCGTCGCGCCGCCGACGATCCCCGTGGCGATCACCGGCTGCCCCAGCAGCCTCAGCGCCCGCGCGACATTTACGCCCTTGCCGCCGGGGATCGTGCGCTGGTCGACACTCCGATGCCGTCGACCCGGTGTAAAGCTGGGCACCTCCAGCGTCCTGTCGAGGGCGGGATTGAGGGTGACGGTGATGATCATCGCTCCTCCAGGTGGCCGGTGGCCAGCACTCGCGGTCGTCGTCGCCGTCCGACGACGGCGACGGCCACGCCGCCGAGCAGCAGCGCAAGCACTAGCAGCGTAAACGGTCGCTTAATCACATGCCCGGCTTTCGTCAGGAGGGACACGGCGGGCAGCCGTCTGGCCAGCACGAGCGGGATCCGAACCGCGCGGCGACCGTGGATGAGCACGCTCACGTGACCGACGACGGTGCCCTTCGCCATCGGACCTACGAGCTTGCGCAGCCTACCGACGACCACCCGCACACGCTCGCTGCGGGCGACGACCGTCCGATACCCGCGCTCGGCGACGATCAGTGCCGGCGCCTTCTCGTACGGGACGCTCCGCCGCGCGAATGCCTCCCCCGCCCGCACCGGCCAGATCACATGGAACGCCGAGAAGCCCCAGTTGAGCAGCGCCAGCGCGCTCGCGTCGCGCTCGCCCTCGCTGGTTGTGCCGAGCACCGACGCGATCAGCGTGAGCCCGGCGCGCCTGCCCTCTGAGACGAGCACGTACCCGGCGTCCAGGGTGTGTCCCGTCTTGATCCCGTGGATCCACGGGTACCGCGCGACGAGGTCGTCGGTGTTGACGACGTGCCGCACATAGTGTCCGCTGGTCAGGGTCGCCGAGGCGAGCCCGACCGTCCGACGGAAGAAAGGCCACTCGCGCATCATGTAGTCGCCCAGCCGCGCGAGGTCGTCCGGGCTCGAGTAGTTGCTCGGTGTATCGAGCCCGATCGGCGTCGAGTAGTGCGTGTGGTGCAGGCCGAGCGTGCGCGCGTCGGCGTTCATCATCGCCACGAAGCGCGCAACCGAGCGCCCGCCGACGTTGTAGGCGAGGTCCTCGGCCGCGTCGTCGGCGCTGGGCAGCAGCAGCGCGACCAGCAGGTCGTGCACGGTCATCCGCTCGCCGGGGATCAGCCCGATCTGCGAGTCGGCCGAGGCGGCATCCCAGTCGTTCTGGGTGAAGACCGTGTTCAGGTTGCTGACGTGCTGGAGCACCAGGAGCGCGGTCATCATCTTCGTGGTACTGGCGATCGGAAGCTCGGCGTTGCCCCTGAAGCTCCACAGCGGCGTGTTGCCGCCGGCCACCATCAGGCTCGCGCCGGTCACGGGCAGGGTCGGCGGCGCCGGTGCCGCGCCCTTCTGAACCGCTCCCGCAGATCCAGCACAGGCGACCAGCGCCGTCACTACGACGGCCAGGCTCGTTGCCGCCCGCTTCATCGGGAGAGAAGCCAAGCCTGCGCGCGCAGGCGCGCGGCCTCGCGGCGCGCTGCCGACGCGGGGTCGCCGCCGGTCATGCGGTGCGCGTGGACGATGCCGCGTGAGACCGAGACGATGCCGCTGGCCACGCCAAGGGTGAAAACCGGCGCGAGGTCATCGATGCGCCCGCCCTGGGCGCCGACTCCGGGCAGCAGGAAGATGGCGTGCGGCATCAGCTCTCGCAGCCGCATGAGGTGATGGGGCGCGGTTGCGCCGACGACGGCGCCGACGTCAGAGAGGCCTGAGCTGCCGATGCCGTCGGCGCCGATCTCGGCAACCATTCGCGCCACCGCGTCGCTGACGCTGCCGTCCCCGAGCTCGCGGTCCTGCAGCTCGACCGCCCCTGGGTTCGAGTTGCGCACGAGCACGAACAGGCCCGCTCCGGACTCGCGCGCGGCGGTCGTGAACGGCGCCAGCGAGTCGTTCCCCAGCCACGGACTGACGGTCATCGCGTCGGCCCCCAGACCCGGGATCGGCCCGAACGGGCTTGGCGTCTCACCGAGGAACGCCTGCGCGTAAGCGCGCGCCGACACGTCGATGTCGCCGCGCTTGGCGTCCGCGATCACGAGCAGCCCCGCCGCGCGGGCCTTGGCGAGCACTTCGGTGAGCGCCTCCCAGCCGGGCGCGCCGAGGCGCTCGAAGCAGGCGAGCTGTGGCTTCACGGCCACGCACTCGTCCGCGACGGCGTCGATCACCAGCGCGCAGTGCGCCGCAACCGCACGCGCGGCTCGGACTGCGGGTGGGGCGGACGCATTGTCCACCCCACCCACAAGTTCGAGCGCATGCGGCCACAGCAGCGCCGGATCAGGGTCGAGGCCGAGCACGAGCTGCGACTCACGCCGCGCCACGGACTCGGCCAGCCGGTCCCCAAAACTAGCCGCAGACACAGGAATTGCGGATGCTCCGTCTCTGGTGACGGTCTCTGACGAGCCGTTCCCGGCCGTCATCCACAATGCTCCGCGACCGCGGTCACATGCGAAACGGTAGCCGCTCTGCGGCTAGTTGACCGCCTTTTTTAGAGACGCTCCAGCGGAGAACTTCGGGACTTTCGTGGCCTTGATGTAGATCTTCTCGCCAGTAGCGGGATTACGGCCCTCACGCGCGGCGCGATCCGAAACGGTGAACTTCCCAAATCCGGAGAACACCACGTCGCTGCCTCGTCTGAGAGCGCTTTCGATCGTCTCCAGAACCGCATCGACTGCCTCTGAGGCGTCCTTCTTGCTCAGACCGGCGCGGTCCGCG
>DATKSM010000018.1:0-2223 GCA_035531655.1 Solirubrobacteraceae bacterium | reverse complement strand
ACCGACGCGGTGACGGTCGCCTTCGTCGCGGTCGACGACAGCGGCGCCAGCGCCACCGAGCCGATCGTGAACAGGCGATCGCTCGCGTTGACCTTGGACCCGTCAGTCGTCGTCAGCGCGTCGAGCGCGGCGAGGAAGCTCTGCAGGTCGCGGTAGCTCGTGTTAAAGGTGAAGGTCAGTCCGAGCGACACCGGCCCGGTCGCCGTCGCGCCGCCGTTGGCGACGTCCAGCTCATGGAAGTCGACCTTGGTTCCCGCCAGCCTGGTGATCGTGCGGATCAGCGCCGCCTCGCCGGGGCTCGGCGGGATCGCCTTCATGACCTCGGCGATCTGGTGCACATCGTCGACGTAGCCGGCAGCGGCCGTGCGTGCACTGGCAAGCTGGCTTTGCGCCGCCACGAGTGCCGCGCGCGCGGCATCGATCTGCGTGGACAGTGAGCTGACCTGGCTGCGCTCAGGGGCCACGACCAGGATCCACATCGCACCCGCGATCAGCGCCGCCGCGATGACGGCGAGGACAAGTCGGTCGCGGACCCTCATTTCGACGCTCCTGACGAGTGCTTGCTCGCCGCCGTGTGCACGACCTTCGTGCGCCGGCCGGAGGAGCTCGAGATGGTCTGGGCGCCACTCGACGACGACTTCGGCGCCTTGGTGTTGGGCACCGTGTAGGACCCGGCGTATGTCAGTGACACCGTGAACGTCACCAGCGGACAGCTACCGCCCAGGGACAACGCCGCCTTCAACGCAGCCTGGCGGCTGAGCTTGTTCTTCTTCGGCGGGACGGTCTCAACCGTGTTCACCAGCCGCACGTCAGACACGCCGGGGACCTGGAAGAGGTTTGTCAGCACCTCGGCGACCTCGAGCTGCGTGCTCGCGCAGCCGATCAGCGAGAACCCTGCTCCGGCGCCCGTCGATGCGCCGGCGCCCGTTGCCGGCGTCGTCGTGCTGGAGGCGGTCGAGCTGGCCGGTGCGCTGCCGTTCGCCGTCGCGGTGAACGAGGTGAATGTCACATCGCCAGGCAGGGAGAGCGCGAGTTGCTGCATCGCCGAGGGCCAGTTGAACCGCGACTCCGCGAGCGAGGCGACCTCGTGCACCTTCTCCGTGGTGACCCCTGCCACCTGGACATAGGGCGTGAGGGCGTGGGCCTCGGCGGTGACCACCGCGACCTGTCGCGTCAGTGATGCGAGGTCGGTCTTGCGCGACGCCACGCTGTGCACCGCGAGGGCGTAGACGACGCCGAGCGCGACGAGCACGGCCAGGCCACCCGTCAGGACATAGACGATGCCGCCGGAGCGTCCGGCGAGGCCGCCCGCGCCACGGCGCTGGTCAGATGGGATGAGGTTGACGGCCCTCATTGTGCGCCCTCCGACAGGGACAGGCCGGCCGCGACGGCCAACCGGCTCATCGGGACATGTCCGGCAGCCCCGGGAGAGGCAAGCGCCACCGCGCCGCGGATCAGTGGCAGCCCCAGCTCGCGCCCCAGCGCGAGATCGAAACCGGGAACGTCGAGCGCCGGTCCGGTCAACACGGCACGGGAGACCGGCGCGTTGCCGTGCGAGCTCAGATGGAAGTCGAGCGAGTTGCGCACCTCGGCGGCGATCCTGCGGATGCCGTCGGCGAGGGCGAGGCGCGCGATCTGGTCGTGGTCCGCACTGGCAGCGGCGACCGTGTCGTCGCTCGCGGGCACCGCGGGCGAGGCCGGGTCCGCCGCTTCGCCGCCGCTCGCACCGGCGCCGGCGATCAGCCGCCGCGCGTCGGGCAGGGGCACGCCGGCCGTCGCGGCCACCTCGGCGATGATCTGCTCGACGCCGGTCGTGATCACACGCGTGAACTGGCACGTCGCGCCGTTCGCGATCGCGAGGTTTGTCAGCCCGCCGATCGACAGGTAGAGGACCTGTTCGCCGTCGGCGCTGTCGGACGGTCGCAGCGCGCGGATCATGCCGAAGGCGGCGAGATCGACGCCCTCCGGGCGCAGTCCCGCCTGGCGCGCGGCGAGCAGCATCCGCTCGACCATGTCGCGCCGGGCGGCCACGAGCAGCACCTGCATACGCGGTCCTGCGGGCGTGTCCTCGATGCCGAGCGAGTGATAGTCCAGGACGACGCTCTCGATCGGCATCGGGATCTCGTTCTGGGCCTGGAAGTGCACGGCGCTGTCGAGCTCCTTCGCGTCGGTGATCGGCGGAAGCTCGATCTGGCGCATGACGATCCGCTGGTTGGCGATCCC
>DATKSM010000017.1:0-2861 GCA_035531655.1 Solirubrobacteraceae bacterium | reverse complement strand
GCAAGCCCCTCGATTGCGGACCCCAGCCCCCAACCGACGAGCGCGATGCTGCCCGCGACTGCGCCGGCGAGGACGCCCAGCGCCCCCTCGGCCGTCATCCACGCCAGGCTCAGCCACGACAGCAGCCGCGCGCGCTGGGCGACGGCAAGCCAGGCCGCGTCGCGGCGCGGGGTCGGCGCGAGGTCGAGCACGGGCAGTTGCTGGGGCGTGGCACTCATACAGCCGCCCTTCCCGAGCGGTAGCGCGGGCGCGCGCCGACCGTCTCGGCGGCCCGAGCGTGGATGGGGTCTGAGGTTTCGCGAACGTCCGGGACCTCGTTGATGGGCCGGTAGAAGATCTCGCGGCCGCGTCGCTCACGCGCGACCAGCCGGCAACCCCGCCGCCAGGCAGAGTGTGTGGAGACCGTCGACGGTGCCGACGCCGTGCCGGCTATGGCTAGCGGTCGCGCGTGTTGAGGGGACGCTGCCTGCGGCGGCGTCGCTGCGGCCGGGCCGCGCCGGGTGCCGGGCAGCCCTGCTGAGCCGGTTGCGACGGGGTTGATCATTGGTGGTGCATGTGTCCGCGTACCGTTGCCCATGACTGCCACGTGATGCGCAAGATGACGAGGGTGATGGCCAAGCCGATCAGCGGGTCGCCGATCGGCGCACCCAACGCCACGACTGCGGCGGAGGCGATGACGGCGAGCGAGACGTAGGAGTCCGCGCGGGCATGGTGGCCGTCAGCGATGAGCGCAGGGCTCGCCAGGCGCGTCCCGGCTCGGGTGCGCACCAACGCCGCAAGGTAGTTGCCGAGGTAGCCGATGGCGCCCGCGGCCGCCAGCACCCACAGGTGATGCGGCGCGCTCGGATGGACGAGCCGGCTGACGGCCTCGACGCCCGCGACGCAGGCGCTGATGAAGATGGCGCCAACGACGAACAGGCCGGCGCCGCGCTCAGCACGCTCGGACCGCAGCAGGAACGCGATGCCAAGCGGAACGGCGGTCAACGCGTCGCCGAAGTTGTGGATGAGGTCCGCCAGCAGCGCGACCGAACCCGACAGCGCGAAAATGACCGTCTGCGCGATCGCGGCGACGCCGAGCACGCCCAGCGAGATGAGCACCGCGCGCACGCCCTCACGCGAGCGCTTGATGGAGTCGGGCACCAAGCCGTGCGAGTGCCCAACGTCGTCGACGCGTTGGCCATCGCCGCGTTCGTGGCCGTGAGGTTGGTTGACTTTTGAGATGGGCGGATGCGCCGTGTGTGTCTGGGCGTGTTCGGACACGGCTAAGCCTCGGCGAGCTCGCGGGGGGCCACGGTTCGTGCCAGGCCGGCGCGGAGATGCTCGACGTGCGAGATCGCCTGTTCGAGCAGCTCGCCGACATGGTCGTCGTAGAGGTCGTAGACGATGCGGCGGCCGTCGCGATGTCCCACGACGAGCCCGAGGTGACGCAGCAGCCGCAATTGGTGCGAGACCGCGGACGGCTCCATGCCGACAGCATCGGCGAGCTCGTTGACCGAGCACGCGCTGACGTGCAGGCGTCCGAGGATGCGTACCCGGCTCGGTGCGGCCAGCGCCTGCATCGTTTGAGCAACAACGCCGGCGAACTCGGCGTCGAGTTCATCAGGGGCGCGCTGCGGGGCGTCGTGCGACACGACCCCAGCATAGCTGAACAGGTGCTCAGGCATTACCTCGCCACCTCTCGCGCTGGCGAGGTGACAACGTTCGGCGGAAGGCTGACGAC
Organism: Solirubrobacteraceae bacterium; assembly: GCA_035531655.1. Lineage (GTDB taxonomy): Bacteria > Actinomycetota > Thermoleophilia > Solirubrobacterales > Solirubrobacteraceae > Palsa-465. Next base: position 1,141 of record DATKSM010000017.1, on the reverse strand, counting down.
GATAGGGGCACCGGCCGGGCTGCTGCTTGGCGTAGATGTCGGCGTTGGTCTTGGTGCAGTGCTCCCACTTGTCGGGGAGCTGGTCTTCGGCGAAGGTCGCGTCGGTCGAGCGCCGCGATCGGCCGTCGAACCTGCGACCTCCTCTGGTTCTCCTTGGCGCGCCACCAGAAGTGGCTGTGCACGTTGGGTGGTCAGGCGGCCTTGTCGTGGGCTGCGGTGTGCTCGGCGAGCTGCCATTCGGGCATGCCGTCCGCGAGGCGCCTGGCGGTGCGTCCGGCAGCGTGCAGGGTCCGCACGGCTTCGTGTGCGTAGGCGCAGAACGGGCCGCGGCAGTAGGCGATGATCTCGCGGTCGGGCTGCAGCTCGGCGATGCGCTGCTCGAGTTCCGCGAGCGGGATCGAGCGCGCGCCGTCGATGTGGGCGGCGGCGAACTCCTCCGCGGGCCGGACGTCGACGAGCACGATGTCGCCGCGGGCAAGCCGCGCGATCAGCTCGTCACGGCTGATGGCTTCGACGTCGTCGCCGAGGTAGTGGCGGGCGGCGCGCTCGACCTCTGCCAGGCGGGCAGCGGAGGTGTCGCGCAGCGCTAGCCAGAGGCGGAGTGCTTCTTCGCCGGCCAGCGAGTAGCGCACGTGTGTGCCCTGGCGCGCGCGTGTGACCATTCCTGCGGCATGCAGGGCCTGTAGGTGCTGGGAGGCGTTGGCGGTCGATTGCCCGCTTGCGCGGGCGAGTTCCTCGACGGAGCGCGGCGCCTGCGCGAGCAGGTCGAGGAGTTCGAGCCGGACTGGGCTGGCGAACGCTTTGCCCATCAGCGCGATCGCTTCGAACAGCGCGTGCTTCTTTGGGCGAGCAGCCATAGATACTATTCAAGAGATAACTTGATAGCTTGTCAAGCGAGGAGCCCTTCCCTTCGACGGTATGGAGGTTGCCGCGTGTACTTCCGACAGCTGCTGAACGACGAGACCGCCTGCGCCTCCTATCTGCTGGGCTGCAAGACCTCTAGCGAGTTCGCGGTTGTGGACCCGCACGTCGGCCTGGTCGATCGGTACATCGCGCTCGCGGAGAGTCAGGGCGTGGCGATCGTGGCGGTCTTCGAGACGCACGTGCAGGCTGACCATGTCTCGGGCCTGCCCGAGTTGGT
>DATKSM010000016.1:0-34031 GCA_035531655.1 Solirubrobacteraceae bacterium | reverse complement strand
GGTCTCAAGCAGACCCAGGAGGATCCGTGGCAGCGCGTCGTCGACACCTACAACATCGGCGACGAGCTCGAGGGCACCGTCACCAAGGTCGTCACCTTCGGCGCGTTCGTCGAGATCCTCGACGGCGTCGAGGGCCTCGTGCACATCTCTGAACTGGCTCAGCACCACGTCGAGAACCCGCGCGAGATCATCCAGCCGGGTGACCCCGTCCGCGTCAAGATCCTCGAGATCGACTCCGAGCGCCGGCGTCTGTCGCTGTCGATCAAGCGGGTCGAGGGGCAGGTGCTGCCGGTGCGTCCGATCGTCGCCCCGACAGAGGGTGAGATCGAGGATGTGCCCGAGCTGGGCCTGTCCGAGGATGTCTTCGCCGACGATGCCGCATCGTCGGCTGAATTGACGGGTGCTGCCGACGATGAAGTCGCAGCCGAGGATGAAACGGCACGAGTCACTTCATCCGAAGATGCGCCACCGTCGGAGCCTGAGGCCGAACCCGCTGCTGAGGCAGAGGAAGCACCCGAGGCTGAGGTGGCTCCCGAGGCTGAGCCAGAGCCCGAGGTCGAGGCGGAGCCCGAGGCTGAAGCAGCGCCCCAGGGCTAGGACGCTCGGCGCCAAGCTTTAGCGAAGGGCGGTACGGTTTCGGTCGTGCCGCCCTTCGTCGCTTTAACCGGGGGGATCGGGGCGGGCAAGTCGACCGCGCTGGCCGCGTTCGAGCGGCTCGGAGCGGCGGTGATCTCGACCGATGCGATTGTGCATGAGCTGTATGGGACGGACGCTGTGCGCGATGCGGTGGTGGCGCGATTCGGCGTCGACGTTGCGCCCGGCGGAATCGTCGATCGCGGTGCGCTCGCGGCACAGGCGTTCGCCACTGACGTGGGCCGGGCGTGGCTCGAGCAGTTGCTGTGGCCGCTGGTGCGTGTCCGCGTCAGCGCTTGGCACGAGCAGATGCTTCGCACCGAACTGCCTCCGCCTGTGTTGGTAGCAGAGGTGCCCCTGCTGTTCGAGGCTGGGAGCGAGGACATGTACGACGCCACGATCGCTGTTATTGCCGACGAGCAGGTCCGTGACTCGCGGGCGCACGAGCGCGGGCATCGTGCCCTGGCGGAGCGCGACGCCCGGCAGCTCAGCCAGGAGGAAAAGGCCGCACGCTCCAGCTTCGTGGTGGTCAACGACGGCAGCCTGCAGGAGCTCGAGCAGAAGCTGTCGGCGATCCTTGCCATCCTGGCTGGGTGAGTGTGGCAGGGGATTGAGATGGGAGCGACGCAGAGGCGGGTGAGCTATTCGGAGGAGGGCTACTCCTCACAGCGCCAGGGGCGTCACGGCGGGTCCGTGCGCCGCCTCATCGTGACGGTGCTCACGCTCGCAGTCCTGGCTGCTGGTGGGGTTGCGCTTGTGCCACTCGTGAGGCGCGCAATCCAGCACTTCGAGCTGCCACTGCAGTACGCGTCGATCATCCGCCAGCAGGCGGCCCAAAAGCATCTCGATCCGGCATTGATTGCAGCCGTGATCTACGCCGAAACCCGCTTCCAGCCACGCACCTCGTCGACGGGTGCCGAGGGGCTGATGCAGATCGAGCCGGCGACCGCGCGCTTCCTCGCGCATCGCTCCGGCGCCACCGCCTTCACGCTTGCCGACCTCGGCACACCACAGGTGAACATCGCTTACGGCAGCTACTACCTGCGCTACCTCATGAATGAATACGGGGGCAGCAAGGTGCTGGCGCTCGCCGCCTACAACGGCGGCGACACCAACGTCAACATCTGGCTGGGGAGGGCCCGGGCCCGACACGAGCGCTTCACGATCGCGGACATCCCGCTCGCCACCGGGGTCCGCGCCTACGTGAGCGAGGTCCTGAGCAAGCAGCACGCTTACCGCTCGAAGTACGCGCGTCAGCTCGGATACACCTGAGCGACGCCGCGGCGAGCTCAGGTCACGGCGACCGCCCCTCGAGCTCCGACGCACGCACAGCCCGAGCCTCCGCGCACAGACCGCGCCGAGCCCCCAATGCTTCGCGCGACCTGGAGCAAAGGGAAAAACACCGCCACTCCACAACCGTAAATCCCCAAACTGGGAGGGCACGTGGACCGTTGGGGGCTAATCGGGGTCGGCGGAGAGTGCGGCCGGAGCTCGGCCGAGAGTGCGGCCGGAGCTCGGCCGAGAGTGCGGCCGGGGCCGGCCTCCACCGCCGCTACGATCCGATGCAAGTGCCCGGATTCGAGCTCGACGCCACCTTCACCCCCACCGCCGATCAGCCGGCGGCGATCGCCGGCCTGGCCGAGGGCATCCGCAACGGCGAGCGGGCAATGACGCTGCTCGGCGCGACCGGCACCGGCAAGACGATGACCATGGCGGCGACGATCGCCGAGGTCAACAAGCCGGCCCTGGTGATCGCCCACAACAAGACGCTGGCGGCGCAGCTCTGCAACGAGTTCCGCACCTTCTTCCCCCGCAATGCGGTCGAGTACTTCGTCTCCTACTACGACTACTACCAGCCCGAGGCATACGTTCCCAGCAAGGACCTCTACATCGAAAAGGACTCGGCGATCAACCAGGAGATCGATCGTCTACGGCACGCGGCCACGGCGGCGCTCTTCGCCAGACGGGACGTGCTGATCGTCGCCTCGGTCTCCAGCATCTACGGACTGGGCTCGCCGGAGGTCTACGACGAGAACCTGCAGACCCTGACCAGGGGCGCGATGATCGACCGCGACCGCCTGCTCCGCAAACTCGTCAGCATCCAGTACAACCGCAACGACACCGCGCTCGCCCGCGGTACCTTCCGGGTGCGCGGCGAGACCCTCGAGATCTGGCCCGCATACGCAGAGACCGCCTACCGGATCAGCATGTTCGGCGACGAGGTCGAGCATCTGCAGCACTTCGACCCGGTGACCGGCGAGCTGATCGAGGACGACCTCGAGCACGTCGCGATCTGGCCGGCCTCTCACTACAACGTGCGAGAGGGCCAGATCGATGACGCCGTCGCACAGATTGGCAAGGAGCTCGAGGAGCGCTCCGCCGAGCTCGAGGCAGAGGGCAAGCTGCTCGAGTCCCACCGCCTGCGCCAGCGCACGCAGTACGACATGGAGATGCTGCGCGAGATGGGCTTCTGCAGCGGGATCGAGAATTACAGCCGGATCCTCGACGGCCGCAAGCCGGGTGAGCGCCCCTACTGCCTGCTCGACTACTTCCCCGATGACTTCGTCTGCTTCATCGACGAGTCGCACCAGACAGTGCCGCAGATCGGCGGGATGGCCGAGGGCGATCGCAGCCGTAAGCAGACGCTCGTCGATTACGGATTCCGGCTGCCGAGCGCGCTCGACAACCGCCCGCAGACGTTCCAGGAGTTCCTCTCGATCACGCCGCAGATGGTGTTCGTGTCAGCCACGCCCGGTGAGTACGAACGAACACACTCGCCGCGGATCGTCGAACAGATCGTGCGTCCGACGGGAATCATCGACCCGGAGATCGAGGTCCGCGAGACCAGGAACCAGATCGATGACCTGATGAACGAGATCAAGGGGCGCGTCGAGCGCAACGAGCGCACGCTGGTCACAACTCTGACCAAGAAGATGTCGGAGGACCTGACGGACTACCTGCTGGAGATGGGCTTCAAGGTCCGCTACCTGCACTCCGAGATCGACACGCTCGAGCGCATCCAAATCATCCGTGGGCTGCGGCTCGGCGAGTTCGACGTGCTCGTCGGCGTCAACCTGCTCCGTGAGGGCCTCGACCTGCCCGAGGTCTCGCTGATTGCGATCCTCGACGCCGACAAGGAGGGCTTCCTGCGCGGTGCCACCTCGCTGATCCAGACGATCGGCCGTGCCGCCCGCAACGTCGAGGGCAAGGTGGTGATGTACGCCGACAAGAAGAGCGCAGCCATGCGGTCAGCGATCGGGGAGACTGACCGCCGTCGTGAGATCCAGCGCGCCTACAACCAGGATCACGGGATCACCCCCGAAACGATCACCAAGGGCATCTCCGACATCGCAGAGTTCCTGCAGTCCGATTCGAAGGTCCCGAAGTCCCGGCGCCGGCGCCAGCGCGATCCCGCCGGCACAATCCCGCCGGCGGAGCTCGAGCGCAAGCTCATCGAGCTCGAGGAGGAGATGCTGGCCGCCGCCGAGGACCTCCGCTTCGAGTACGCCGCCCGCCTGCGCGACGAGATCCGCGACCTCAAGCGAGAGCTGGATGTCGCGCTCGCCGAGGGCCGGGTTGGGTAGAACACCCTTCCGCTAGGCTTCGCCGCCATGGCGCTGGACAGGCAGAGCATCGAGAAGCGAGACTTCCCGATTGGGCGGCGCGGGTACGACCCCGAGGCGGTCGATGCGCACCTCGCCGACGTCGCCAACGACGTCGACGAGCTGAAGCTATCCGCCCGCCGTCACACGGAATCGCTGGCCTCGTCGGCCAGCGAGCAGGTGCGCGCGATCATCGAGGCGGCAGAGGCCAGCGCCACCGAGATCCTGCGCCAGTCCGAGAACGATGCGCGCGAGATCCGCGCGGAAGCCGCCCAGGAGGCGCAGGCGGCTCGGGCCGACGCGACCACGCAGGCACGCGACCATGTCGGCCGCGTCTCCGAGGCGACTGCCGCGATGCTCCAGCGCCTTAGCGCGATGGACTCCGAGCTCTCATCGCTGATCGACGGCCTGCGCACGGGCGCAAACCGCCTCAACGCAGACCTGCAGCTGCTCGAGGGCAACTTCGACGGCGTCCGCGACTCGCTCGGCCCGCGCGCGCAGTTCGAGAATGAGCCTTCGCCCTCCGTCGCCGGTCCGCTGACCGGCGACGGCGCCGGAGCGCCCACAGCCGAGGCGGAGGCCGAGACCGGTCCGGAGCCCGAGGTCGCCGCGGACATTGAGGGCGCCCGCCTGGTTGCGCTCAACATGGCACTGAACGGCACGCCCCGCGACGAAACCGACCGCTACCTGTCCGAGAACTTTCAGCTCGACGACCGCATGACGCTGCTGGACGACGTCTACTCGTCCGTGCAGGGCTGAGGACACAACCGCCGCCCTCGCGGGGGAGCCACACCGGGCGGCTCTCACGGGCCCAGGAGGACAGGCCACGCGACAGGCCTGGGATGGGAACGTCTGTTCGGTTCTCTAGACTCCGGAGAGTGGATCAGCTGATCGTCACGGGCGCGCGGGAGCACAACCTCAAGGACATCACCGTCTCCATCCCGCGGGATTCACTGACGGTCATCACCGGCCTTTCCGGCTCGGGTAAATCGTCGCTTGCGTTCGACACGATCTACGCAGAGGGGCGGCGCCGGTACGTGGAATCGCTGTCCGCGTACGCGCGGCAGTTCCTCGGGCAGATGGACAAGCCCGACGTCGACTCGATCGAGGGGCTGTCGCCGGCGATCTCGATCGACCAGAAGACGACCTCGCGCAACCCGCGCTCGACGGTCGGGACGGTCACCGAGATCTATGACTACCTGCGTCTGCTGTGGGCACGGGTCGGCAAGCCCTATTGCCACATCTGCGGCCGGCCGATCACGGGCCAGTCGGCCGAGCAGATCATCGATCAGGTGATGGAGTTGCCCGACGCGGAGCGCTTCATGGTGATGGCGCCAATCGTGCGTGGCCGCAAGGGCGAGTACGGCAAGCAGCTCGAGGAGCTCCGCGGCGAGGGTTTCACCCGCGCGAAGATCGACGGCGAGCTGCGCCGACTCGACGAGGAGATCCTGCTTGAGAAGAAGTTCAAGCACGACATCTCGATCGTCGTCGACCGGCTGGTGATGAAGGACGATCTGCGCAAGCGGCTTGCCGACTCGATCGAGACGGCGGTGTCGCTCGCCGGCGGTCTCGTCGAGATCGAGCTGGTCGACAGCGGCGAGCTTCGGCTGTACAGCGAGAAGTTCGCCTGTCCGGTTCACGGCCCCAGCCTCGTCGAGCTTGAGCCGCGGATCTTCAGCTTCAACTCGCCGCACGGCGCCTGCCCGCGTTGCACCGGGCTCGGCTCGCAGATGGAGATCGATCCGGATCTGGTGGTGCCGGACCCGACACGGTCGATCGGCGAGGGGGCGATCGCTCCGTGGGCGGCCAGCGCCTCGGACTACTACGGCCAGCTCACTCAGGCGATCTCCGAGCGCTACGGCGTGGACACGGATCTCCCCTGGGCTGATCTGCCCGAGGAGCAGCGCGATTTCTTCCTGTACGGCACCAACGGTGATCGCTTTCAGGTGGCGTACCGCAACCGCTTCGGCCGCCGTCGCAACTACACGACGGCGTTCGAGGGGATCGTCAAGGGGCTCGGGCGCCGCTACCGCGAGACCGAATCGGAGCTCGTCAAAGAGAAGATCGAGGAGTACATGACGCTGCGCCCATGCCCGGATTGCAAGGGCGCGCGGTTGCGACCGGAGTCGCGGTCGGTGCTGGTCTCCGGCCTGCCGATCCACGAATTCACCGCACTCTCGGCGCACAGGGCGCTCACCTGGATCCGAGAGCTCGAGCTGTCAGAACATGACCGCCGCATCGCCCACCTGATCCTGCGCGAGATCGAGGAGCGGCTCAGCTTCCTGGAGAACGTCGGCGTCGGCTACCTCAGCATGGAGCGCGCAGCGGCGACACTGTCGGGCGGCGAGGCACAGCGGATCCGTCTGGCGACGCAGATCGGGTCCTCGCTGGTGGGCGTCCTCTATATCCTCGACGAACCCTCGATCGGGCTGCACCAGCGTGATAACCACAAGCTGATCGTGACGCTCGAGCGTCTGCGCGACCTCGGCAACACGGTGCTGGTCGTCGAACACGACGAGGACACGATGCGCGCCGCCGATCATGTGCTGGACATCGGACCGCTCGCCGGTGAGTACGGCGGCCATGTGGTCGCGCAGGGGACGGCCGATGACATCGCCCAGGTTCCCGAGTCGCTCACCGGGCAGTTCCTGGCGGGCACCCGCCGGATCGAGGTCCCGAAGAAGCGACGGAAGCCGGCTGGGTACATCGAGATCAAGGGTGCTGCCGCGCACAACCTCAAGAGCATCGATGTGAAGGTGCCGCTCGGTGTGACCTGCAGCGTCACCGGCGTCTCCGGCTCGGGTAAATCGTCGCTCGTCAACGAGGTCCTGTTCAAGGCCGTCGCGAACCGTCTCGGCAGCATGCGCGTTCGCGCAGGTGCGCACCGCTCGATCAGCGGCCTCGAACAGCTCGACAAGATCATCTCCGTGGACCAGTCACCGATCGGACGCACGCCGCGGTCCAATCCGGCGACCTACATCGGTCTGTTCGACCAGATCCGCGACCTGTTCGCGAAGACGCCCGAGGCGCGCGCCCGCGGCTACAAGCCGGGCCGCTTCTCGTTCAACGTCAAGGGCGGGCGTTGCGAGGTCTGCAAGGGCGACGGCCAGATCAAGATCGAGATGCACTTCCTGCCCGATGTGTATGTGCCGTGCGAGCAGTGTCACGGCAAGCGCTACAACCGCGAGACGCTCGAGGTTCGTTTCAAGGGCAAGAACATCGCCGACGTGCTGGAGATGCCGATCGGCGAGGCGCTCGGGTTCTTCGCCCACATCCCCAAGATCAATCGCCGCGTGCAGACGCTGCACGATGTCGGCCTTGACTACATGCGACTCGGCCAGCCTGCGACGACGCTGTCCGGCGGCGAAGCTCAGCGCGTAAAGCTCGCCGCCGAGCTCTCCAAGGTGGCGACCGGCCGCACGCTCTACATCCTCGACGAGCCGACCACCGGCCTGCACTTCGCGGACATCCAGCGGCTGCTCGAGGTGCTCGACCGGCTCGTCGAGGCCGGGAACTCGATTGTCGTGATCGAGCACAATCTCGACGTCATCAAGGTCTCCGACCATGTGATCGACCTCGGGCCCGAGGGCGGGGAGGAGGGCGGATATCTGATCGCGGTGGGTACGCCCGAGCAGATCGCGGCGACGCCCGAGTCCTATACCGGCGAGTTCCTCAGGCCGTTGCTCGGGGCCGCCACGGCGACGCCGGCCAGGCGCAGACGCAAGGCCGTCGTCCAGGCTTGATACTCACGGGGTGACGCGAGCCGAGCAGATCGCAGCCGCGCGCGTGTGGCTGCAGAAGTGGCGCTGGTACGAGCGCGCTTCGCTGCCCTGGAACCGGGCATGCATCCACTACGAGCTGGCGCGACGACAGGCATTCGCCCGCTGGCCGCTGCACGGCGACGTGCTCGAGGGACTGCGGGACGGACGGCTCGAGATCGGTCCCCAGGTTCTGTTCGAGCCGGGGGTCTGGATAACGATGCCGGCGCCGGCTCGGGTGAGCATCGGCGGCGGCACGTTCCTCAACCTCGGGGTGATGGTCGCGGCGCTCGAGCTGGTCGAGATCGGTGAGCATTGCATGTTCGCCAACGGCTGCGTGATCACAGACGCCAACCACCGCTACGACGACCGAGAGCAGCCGGTGCCGTGGCAGGGCTTCACCAGCAAGGGGCCGACGCGGATCGGTGACAACGTCTGGTGCGGCGCCAATGTCGTGGTCACAAGCGGCGTGACGATCGGCGAGCGTTGCGTAATCGGCGCCAACTCAGTGGTGACGACCGACGTTCCGCCGTTCTCGATCGCCGCCGGCGCCCCCGCCAAGGTGGTCCGCACGATCACCTACGAGTAGGTGCAGCTTTCAGCGAGCGGAATCAGGAGTTCTTAATCACGATCCCCTCGAGGATGTGAGCCACGTGCTCGGTGGCGTCGATCGCGTCCTCGAGGCGTTCGAAGAGGTCCTTCCAGCGGATCACGACCATCGGGTCGATGCCACCGTCGAACAGTGAGGCGATCGCCTCACGTGTGATGCGGTCGCCCTCGTTCTCGAGGCGGTTGATCTCGACGGTATAGGCGGAGAGCTCGTTGAAGCCCCGCAGGCGAGGGATCGCCTCGTCGATCTGGTGCGCGGCCTTATTGAGCACCTCGGTGAGCTTGATTGCCTGGTCCATCGGCGCCTCGATCTTGTAGAGGCCGAGGTAGTCGGCGACCTCTTCGATGAAGTCGACGATGTCGTCGAGCGCCGAGGTCAGCGCGAGGATGTCCTCGCGGTCGATCGGGGTAACGAACGTGTGGTTGAGACGGTCGAGGATTTCGTGGGTGATGCGATCGCCGTCGTGCTCGCAGTCGCGGATGTCCTCCGCGAGGTGGCGGTTGTCCGGATAGTCGGACAGCAGCTGCTCGAGCAGATCCGCCGAACGCAGGACGTTGTGGCCGGCCTCCTCGAACAGTTCGAAGTAGGCGCGGTCCCGGGGTGCGAAAACCTGTGTGATCCGGGGCACAGCCGCATCCTATTGGGTTGCGGACCGGGGCCGCGAACGCGTGTGTCAGCGGTGTGACTCATGTTCGCTCAGAGCGGAGAGTTCTGTGCGAAGCTCGTCGAGCTCGGCTGCATCGATCGTGTAGCTGTGCTCAGGCCGCGGGTAACGGTGTTCGCGCACGTCGGCTGCGAATGCCGCGACGCCCGCGTTCATCTCGTCCTGCAGGTCGGCGTAGCGCTGGACGAAGCGTGCGCCGTGGCCCTCGCGGATCCCGAGCAGGTCATGGAATACCAGCACCTGGCCGTCGGTCGCAGGCCCGGCGCCGATGCCGATCACCGGGACGTCGATCAACCGCATCAGCTCCTCGGTGACAGCGGCCGGAACGGCCTCGAGCACGATTGTGAAGCATCCCGCCTCCTGAAGCGCCAGCATCTCCGCGGCGATCCGCGCGGCGCTGTCGGCACTGCGGCCCTGGGCGCGGTAGCCGCCAAGCGCGGTCGAGGTCTGCGGAGTCAGGCCGACGTGGCCCATCACCGGGATCCCGGCCTGCACGATCGCTCGCGCCCTCGCGACCGAGGTCGCGTTGCCCCGCTCGAGCTTGACGGCATCGGCGCCGCCCTCTTTGACGAAGCGTATGGCGGTGCGGACAGCCTGCTCGTCTGACTCCTCATAGGAGCCGAACGGCAGGTCGGCGACCAGGAACGGGGTACGCAGCCCGCGCCGCACGGCGCGGGTGAGCATCAGCATCTCGTCTGCGCTGACCTCGATCGTCGAGGGGTAGCCAAGCACCGTCATCGCGCCCGAGTCGCCGACGAGCACGATGTCGACGCCAGCCGCTTCAGCGGCGCGCGCGCTGGGGAAGTCATAAGCGGTGACCATCACGAGCGCTTCGCCTAGACGGTGGCGCTCGTTCAGGATTGACAGCGTCGCCGGCAAGCGGGACGCGTCCTCCATCATGGCGATCTGCGAGGGGTGCGACGACATGGTTCTCTCCTTAGATGCTTCCCGCCGCCTGGGCGCTGCTGTGTGCGGCAGCGCCGGTCGCGGTCGAGAGCGGTTGGTTGTCGATCAGGCGTGTGCTGCCGATGCGCGCGGCGACCAGCGCCAGCGCAGGTCCGTCGATGGTTGTCATCGGCAGCAGCGTGTCGGGATTTACGATCTGGAGGTACTCCGTCAGTACGTGGGCGCCGTCGAGCTCGGCCCGCGCGGCGTCGACGATCGTGCCCACGTTCGTCTCGCCGGCGGCAACAAGCGCCGCCGCCACCCGCAGAGAGCGGCTCAGTGCCGTCGCCCGCTGACGCTCGTCCGGTGCAAGCAGCGCGTTGCGGCTCGACATCGCGAGGCCGTCCGGTTCACGCACGGTCGGGGACGTCTCGATCTGAACCTGCAGGTTGAGGTCGCGGACCAGGCGCCTGATCACCAGCGCCTGCTGAGCGTCCTTCTGACCGAAGTAGGCGACATCCGGGTTGACGATGTTCAAGAGCTTGGTGACGACGGTCGCGACGCCTTCGAAGTGGCCAGGACCGCGACTGGCACCCTCCAATACCTCGGTGACACCGCCGACGCTGACGGTCGTCGCGAACCCCGGCGGATAGATCTCCTCGACCGGCGGCGCGAACAGGAAGTCGACGCGCTCCTCGGCGGCGAGCAGGGCATCGCGGTCCTCATCGCGCGGGTAGGCCGAGAGGTCGGTGGCCTCGTTGAACTGCGCCGGGTTCACGAACAGCGACACCACCACGTGGTCGCACTCGAGTCGCGCCCGGCGGATCAGCGACAGATGGCCCCCGTGGAAGGCGCCCATCGTCGGGACGAGCCCGATCCGGCCGCCCTCCCGGCGCGGCCGCGCCAGCGCGGCGCGCAGTTCGGAAATGGTTCGGAGCGTTCTCATGCACGCTCCAGGCTCGGTGCGGGCTCGAGGCTCGGTGCGGGCTCCAGGCTCGGCGCGCGTTCCAGGCTCGGCGCGCGTTCCAGGCTCGGCGCCGACGCGAGCGCGCGTGTCGCCTCAGTCAGCGCGTCGAACAGCGGGATCAGAGCCGGCGTGCGCTCGGCGACCGCCTCGCGTTGCCGCGCGACCGTCGTCTCGTCACCGCGAGCGACGGGACCGGTGAGCGCGAGCTCGCCGCCCAGTGAGGCCCAGTTCTCCACGGTCGCGCGGACGAGCGGCACGAGCATGTGTCGCCGGATCCCCGCGGTCGCCGCGAGCTCCTCGGCTGCCGCCTCGAGCGTGACCAGGAAGTTCGAGGCGATCGACGCAGCCGCGTGATAGGCGGGGCGGTCCTCGGGGCGGACCCGCACAGCCTCCATTCGCAGCGCTCCCGCCAAACGCGTCGCGAACGCGAGCGCCGCGTCCGTGGCGCCATCGACGGCGGCTGTCGCGCCGGCGAAGGTCGCGCCATCGGCAGTCACGGTCATCAGCGGGTGCACTGAGAACGCCTCATGCGGTGCCAGCGGCTTGAGCCCGGTCGCTCCGGAGCAGTGCCCGACCAGCGGCCCGGGCGCGATCGCTGCCGCGGCCAGGGCGATCTCCGCGTCGGGAACGCAGAGCAGCACCACGTCGCAGCCGGCGCCATCGGCGCCGCGCCCGAGCGGTCCAATCGGCCGGATCGAGCCCGTCACATCGAGGGCATGGGCAAACGCGTTGCCGAGTCGGCCCGCGCCGACGAGCGCAAGCCGCGTCTGAGCGCGGTTCAGGACAGTTGGTGGCATCTCTCCAGGTCCATCCCTTGTGCGGAAGGTGACGGCCTTGCTTAATGGTACCCCGCTTTCAGGGGCTGGTTAGCATCGGCTCAATGAAGACCGGGAGCGAGCGCCGCGAGCTGTTGAAGGCCGTGTACCACGAGGCACGTGTCTGCGTCGAATGTCACCTGCATGAGACGCGCACGAACGTCGTATTCGGCTCGGGTAACGCCGACGCCGAGCTGATGTTCATCGGCGAAGCACCCGGTGCCAACGAGGACTTACAGGGTCTGCCGTTCGTTGGACAGGCGGGAAAGCTGCTCGAGAAGCTGCTCGACGAGATCGGGCTGGAGCGCGGCGATGTGTTCATCGCGAACACACTCAAATGCCGCCCTCCGGGGAATCGCGACCCGTACCCGCACGAGCTCGAGGCCTGCCAGCACTACCTCTACAGCCAGCTCGAGCTGATCCAGCCGACGGTGGTCTGCACGCTGGGGAACTTCGCGACCAAGCTGCTGCGCGGCGAGCCGACCGGCATCTCCAAGATCCACGGGCAGGCGGAGGTGCGAACAGTGGGGCCGCGCGCGGTTCGGCTGTATCCGCTCTACCACCCGGCGGCGGCCCTGTACACACCCTCAACGCTGGAGATGCTACGCGCGGATTTCCTGCGGATCCCCGAGATCCTGGAAATGGGCCCGCCTGCCCAGCCGCAGTCAAAGGGTGCGTCGCCCGGGGGGCTGGAGGAGCCGCCGGACCAGCCGCCCGAGGCGGCGCCGCGCGAGACGCCAGCGCCGGCCGAAACGACACCGGGCTTACAACCGGAGGCGCCGCCGACCGACAGCGAGCAACTCGGGCTGTTCTAAGACAGCGAGCAACTCGGGCTGTTCTAAGCGACGCGGGCCAGCGCGGGCCGGCGCGACAGCGCGATCGCGTACACGACCGCCGCGCCAAGCAACTGCACGAACAGCACGACCGTCGCGAACGACGCCGGGTGCTTGGGCGCCTGCAATAGCAGCACCGGCTCGATCGCCGCGATCAGGCCGATCGCCGGCAGGAACCAGACCCGCTTGAGCGCGAGCATGTATTGGACCGCCAGGTAGGTGGCGGCCAGCACCGTGAAGGCGGCTCCGAGCGGGAGCAGCGAGCTTGACGCGATCGCCCTGTCCTTGCCGAACACCGCCGCCAGCAGCGGGTGGGCGCCGAACGCGAAGATCAGCATGCACGGCACAGCGCACACCGCCACGATGCCAATCGACTTCAACAGCACGGGCCGGGTGTCCGCCCCCTGCGCCCGGAGCCGTGAGGTCTCGGGCACGAGGTAGAAGCTCGCACCCATCGCCACCCAGATCAGCACCTTTCCGGCGACCGCGGCGACCGCGTATGAGCTCCCGACCTTGGCGCTGAACTGGTGCTTGGCTGTGATCAGGTCGACGTTCTGGAGCAGCTGGATGATCGCCAGTGCCGTGATCGGCACCGCCGCCGTCCAGATATGCCGACTGAAGCTGAGCGCTGCGGTGGCGGTGCTGCGCAGGCGCCAACGCTGGTAGGTGGGGCCGGCCAGCTTCGCGTAGATCACGAACACGCAGTAGGCGGACATGACGATGTAGGAGATGAGCGAACCCAGGTAGGCACCAGCGATTCCAAACCCCACCACGGCGAGGATCGCGCCCGACACGAGCCGGACGGCCTGCTCGCCGATCAGGCTGAGGCCCACAGTGCGGTAGTCGCCGATCCCCTGTAGTGCGCCGCGCAGGGTGCAGAGACCGAGGTAGAGACAACCCGCCGGGATGCCGGCCGCCGCCGCCCATCCCTGGCGCGGGACACCGACGGCGTCGGCGATCGGCTGGCGCGCCAGGATCGACACGATCGTCGCCAGCACGGTGAAGACTGCCAGCGCCCGAGCCCAGCGCTCGAGCGTCGCCAGTAGTTCCTCGCCGGTGCCGAGGCGACCGAGCACACCCTCGCGCGCGGTCGCAACCTGCACCGCCTGGCCGGCGACGGTGAGGATCACCAGGTAGCTGATGAGCGCGGCAAGCGCGATGTAGTTCGTCAGCAGGCGCGCGAACACGACCGAAGCGACCAGCGCGAGGACGTTGTTCGCGATCATCGCCCCTGCGAGCCCTGCAGCCTTACCCGTGTCGGAGCCGCGCAGGCGATCCAAAAGCGGCGAAATTCGGCGTCGCATTCGCGCTTGGACGGTAGCGGAGCCCTCCGCCGGCGAAGAAAATCCGTGCATATTGCGGAGTAATTCACCGGGGAGAGCCGGGATGCGGCGGTCAACTACATTGTCGAGGCCCGTGAAGTCCGTTAGGTTTGCCGCCGCCATAGCCGCGACTGGGGTCGCGTTGGCCGTGCCCGCAGGGGCATCGGCGAGCGGCGCCACGTCCACTTCCGCGTCTCAGATCACGCCGTCTGCGCCTGCGCGTCTGTCGACGACGAAGACCGTGCAAGCCCCCGCGACGACGACGAAGACCATGCAGGCCTCCGCGACCACGTCGACCGCCCAGTCCGGCACGCTGCCCAACACCGGCCTTGACCTGCTGCCCGAGACGGTCCTCGGCGTCGCGTTGGTGGGTGTCGGGGTCGGCCTGCGGGTCCACCACTCGCGCGGTTGAGCGGACGCCGGAGCGAGACCAGGCAAGGCGTGCTGCGCGCGTGGTGATCGAGCCGGCAAAGCACGAAACGAGCTCGGCCACCCAGACCGAAGCGCTCGGCGCGGAGCTGGCCAGCGTGCTCGTACCCGGCGACGTGGTTCTGATCGACGGTGAGCTTGGCGCGGGCAAGACCACCTTCGTGCGCGGCGCCGCACGGGCGCTCGGTGTGACCACGCCCGTGACCAGCCCGACGTTTACGATCGGGCAGCGCTACCCGGTCGCCGCCCCGCCGTCCGCCGGCCAGTCGGCAGCCGCTCCGCTCACCTTCGTATCGCACGTCGACCTCTACCGGCTCGGCTCGTTACGCGACGAGGACCCGGACCTGCTGGCCGACTACATAGGCGCCGATACGATCACGTTCGTCGAGTGGCCCGACGCCGGCGCGGAGGAGATCTCAGAGCTCGGGCGAACCGCGCGTCACGTGCAACTGATCCACGCGGGCGGCGATCGGAGGATCGTCGAGATCACATGATGGAGTTCGTATGAGACTGCTGGCGTTCGACACGGCGACCAGGCTGACCGCGGTCGCGTTGCGCGACCTCGAGACCGAGACGAATGTCTGCGCGCGCGAGACGCTAGACCTCGCCGTGGTCGACGACCCGCCGGCCGGTGGCCGTCCCGGACATGCCCAGAAGCTGCTTGTCCTGATCCAAGAGTTGTTCGAGCGCGCCGGCACGAATTGGGGCACCGTCGACCGCATCGCCGTCGGCATCGGCCCCGGGACATTCACAGGCCTGCGGATCGGGATCGCAACCGCTCAGGCGCTCGCGAGCGCCACGGGACTTCCGCTGGTTGGCGTCTCGACGCTGAGTGCGCTGGCGCTCGCCGCCCACGACCGCAAGCCCGCAGCCGCCAAGCTCGCAGTGATCGACGCCCGGCGTGGCGAGGCGTTCGTCGCCGGCTGGCGCGCCGGCGACGGGCCGCTGGACGCCGAGCCGATGCTGAGACCACAGGTGCTGACGCCGGCACAGCTCGCGCGCGTCGCATCCGGCAGCGGTGCAGGTACGTTGGCCGTTGGTGACGGGGCGTCGAAATTCCGGCAGATCCTGGAGGACGCCGGCCTGAACGTGCCGGACGAGCAGTCGCCCCTGCATCGCGTCTCGGCACGCGAGCACTGCCGCCTCGCGACACTGCTCGCGCCCTCGTCGGACGGCACCGTCGCGCCCGAGTACCTGCGGCTCCCGGACGCCGAGATCTCCTCAAAAGCAAAGCCATGACCGAACCCGTCGCGATCCGGCCGCTCTCCTACAGCGATCTCCCACAGGTCATCGCGATCGAGCGCCGGGCGTTCTCGAGCCCATGGTCGCTGTCGATGTTCGTGCTCGAGCTGTCGAGGCCGTCGGGTCTCCACCTCGCGGCCGTCCGGGGGGGCGCGCTCGTGGGCTATCTGATCAGCGCTCGCTATGACGAGGCCTACCACGTGATGACGATCGCCGTCGACCCCGACAATCGCCGCGCCGGAATCGCCAGCACGCTGCTGGACGCCCTGATCGAACGTGTCGGCGAGGACGCGAACTACACGCTGGAAGTGCGCGTCTCCAACACCGGCGCGATCGCGCTCTACGAGCGCTACGGCTTCCGCGAAGTGGGCACGCGACGCCGCTACTACGCCGACAATGGTGAGGACGCGATGATTATGTGGCGCGCACTCGGAACTCCCTGGGAGGCAGCGTGATCCTCGCGATCGAGACCAGCTGCGATGACACCTGCGCCGCACTGGTCAGCGCCGAGGGCGAGATCCGCGCCAACGTGATCTCGTCCCAGGGAGTGCATGACCGCTTCGGCGGGGTGGTTCCGGAGATCGCCTCGCGCCACCATCTGACGCTGCTGCCCCTCGTCGTCGACGAGGCGCTGCGCACCGCCGGCGCGAGCCTTGACGACGTCGAGCTGGTCGCCGCCACGCGCGGGCCGGGGCTCGTCGCGGCGCTGCTCGTCGGCTTCTGCGCCGCCAAGGGCCTGGCCGCCGCCCGCGAGCTTCCGTTCGCGCCGGTCGACCATCTCCATGGCCACCTCGCCGCAAGCTTTCTGAAACCAGCCGAGTTCGCGCCGCCGTTCCTGGCGCTGATCGCTAGCGGCGGCCACACGCTGTTGGCGGATGTGCGCGACCACGGCCCCGAGCTGCGCGTGCTCGGCCAGACACTCGACGACGCGGCCGGCGAGGCCTTCGACAAGGGTGCACGTCTGCTCGGCCTCGGCTACCCGGGCGGCGCTGCGCTCGAGCGCCTGGCCGCTGACGGCGACTCCGACGCCTTCGACTTCCCGACCGCTGAGCGCATGCCCGGCCTCGACTTCTCCTTCGCGGGTCTCAAGACGTCGCTGCTCTACAAGGTCCGAGAGCTCGGTGAGCCGGACGCCGAGCGCCTTCGCGCCGACCTCGCCGCCTCCTACCAGCGCGCGATCGTCGAGGCGCTGCTGATCCGCGTGCGGCGAGCGATCAGGCAGGCCGGTGCGACCCGGCTGGCCATCGGCGGCGGGGTCGCCGCCAACGGCCGGCTGCGGGAGCAGCTTGCAACTCTCGGGGTCGAGGTCGAAATTCCGCCACGAGCGCTCTGCACCGACAACGCGGCGATGATCGCCAGCGCCGCTCGCTACTCCCAGCAACTCCCGTTTCCCGACTACCTGGAGCTCGACGTCTATTCCACGGGGGAGCGGAGGCTGGCGGCGTGAGCGCTTCTGCCGGGGGTGGTCCAGCGGGACCACCCCCGGGAGTGACGGTTACCCTCTTCGGCCGTCCCGGCTGTCATCTCTGTGATGAGGCGCTGGCTGTGATAGAGCGCGTGCGGGCGCGGGCGCCGTTCGCGTTCGCGCAGCGCGACATCGAGGCCGACGCCGAGCTGTTCAAGCGATACCTCGAACGCATCCCGGTCGTCGTGATCGACGGCGTCGAAGTGTTCGAACTGTTCGTGGACGAGCACGAGTTCGAGCGGGCGCTTGCGAAAGTGAAGCGTTGACCGTCCCTCAGTAGAGTGGACGCCTCAATGTCGAGTGAGGAACTGGAACTGCAGCAGCCGGCCGAGAAGCTCGGCGTTGGCGTGGCAGCGCGCCTGTCGCGGTACCTGATGGTGCTGACGCAGGCGCGCAAGATGGGCAAGGAGACGATCAGCTCGCAGGAACTGGCCGACTTCACGCACGTCAACTCCACCCAGATCCGACGCGACCTGTCCGGCTTCGGGAAGTTCGGCAAGCGGGGCGTTGGGTACAACGTCGACGCGCTGATCAGGGAGATCCGCCGCATCCTGCGGACCTCGGGTCAGCACAACATCGCGCTGTTCGGCGCGGGTAACCTCGGCACAGCGATCGCCACCTCCGACACGTTCGCCGACCATGGCTTCCGCGTCGTAGCGCTGTTCGACACCGACGCACAGAAGGTTGGGACGCAGGTCGGCAACCTGACCGTGCGTCACTACGACGAGCTGCGCGACGTGGTCGAGGACGAGCAGATCGTCGTCGGCGTGCTGGCCGTACCGTCGAGTGTCGCCCAGGCGTTGGCGGATGATCTCGTAGAGGTGGGGGTGAGGGTCATCTTCAACTACTCCGAGGCGCTGCTGCAGACGCCGCCGGAGGTGACGGTGCACACCTCGAGCCCGGCCGTTGATCTGCTGTACGCGCTCTACTTCTACCTGGCTTGAGCGACATCGACCTCGACAGCGGGTATGCCTACTTCGAGCAGGCGGTGGACTTCACGGTCGGGCTCGAGGAGGAGTTCGCGATCCTCGATCCGACGAACCTCGGCATGGTGGGGCGGTTCGAGGAGCTGCGTGACCGCGCGCAGCCCGACCCGATTCTCTCGGAGGCGATCGCCGGCGAGCTGATCTCCTCCGAGATCGAGATCCGTTCGGGCCGCGGTGAGACCTACGCGGCCGCCGTGAACGCGCAGCGCGAGGTGCGCCGGCGCATGTTCGAGCTCGCCGCTGCCCACGATGTGCTGCTCGGGGCTACCGGTACCCACCCGTGGGCCGACTACCGCGAGCAGCACATCATCGACACCGACCATTACCATCGGGTCGAGGATGGGCTGAAGTACGTCGCCTGGCGCAACAACACGTTCTCCACGCACGTGCACGTCGGGATTCGCGGCGCCGATCGCGCGGTCCAGATCTGCGACCGGTTGCGGCCGGTGCTGCCGCTCTTGCTCGCGATCTCCGCCAACTCGCCGTTTCTCGAGGGCCGCGACGCGGGACTACACAGCATGCGCTCGCAGATCTTCACCAAGAGCTTCCCGCGCTGTGGCGTACCCGACGCATTCGGGAGCTGGGAGAGTTTTGCCCAGTACATCGACTTCCTCGTGCGCACCTCTTCGATCGTCGAGTACACCCAGGTCTGGTGGTCGGTGCGGCCGCACCTCACGTTCGGGACCGTCGAGGTGCGGATCTGCGACGCCCAGGCGACCGCCGCCGAGTCGGAGGCGCTGGCGGCGCTGATCGTGGCCTGTGTGGCCCAGGCCGCGCGCGACGTCGACGACGAACGGCCGCACACGGACCTGGTGCCGCGGATGATCGAAGAGAACATGTGGCGAGCGATCCGCTACGGACTGGACGGCGAGTTACTCGACCTTGAGTGCGGCGACGCCTACCCTGCGCGCGCCGCGATCGATCGGCTCCTGACCTGGACCGAGCCCGTCCGTGGCGAGCTCGGCCTGGCGGTCGAGCTGCCGGCGCTCAACGGCGCACAACGCCAGCGGGCGCTGCTCGCCGAAGGGATGTCGCTGAGCGAGGCATATGCGGCAACGGTCGAGACGACGCGCGCGACCTATGCTGGGAGCGGGCAAAGCACCGTGGAGGTGAACTGATGGCCGGGGACATTCCGAATCCAGGGCAGCTCAATCCAGATCAGCTCAATCCAGATCAGCTCTCCGAGGAGCAGCTGCGAGCCGCGTACGAACAGGAGATCAAGCGCGTGCGGGTCGAGCACGTGCTGCTCGAGAACGTCGTGACGATGGTCAACCTCGGGCTGCGTCGCACCGGCCTGATGCCGGGCACCGAGGACGAGCGCGACCTCGCCCAGGTGAAGCTCGCGATCGAGTCCGTGCGGGCGCTCGCCCCGCAGATCGAGTCGGTCGCGCCGGACCAGGCGGCTTCGATCCGGGACGCGCTCTCGCAGTTGCAGATGGCTTTCGTGCAGGCCAGCGGCGGTGAGCCGAAGACGGGCGCCGCCGAGCCGCCGACGGGCGCCGCCGAGCCGCCGGCAAGCCCGAGCGGCGAGGCCGACCCCCAAAAGCAAGACCCGGAAGGTCCGGGCCCGGCGCAGCAGAGCGGGCGCCTCTGGGTCCCAGGGCAGTAGCCCTCCCAGGCCTCGGCAAACCGTTCAGTCTCGGTACAGTGCAGCCATGCTCATCCTGATTGTCGGATGCGGCCGTGTGGGTTCCGCAGTCGCCAAGGCTGCGCTCGACGCGGGCCACGATGTGTCGGTCATGGATCGCGACCCGCTCTCACACGAGCGGCTCGACCGCGATCAGACCTCCACATGGGAGGACGCCGGCGGCCGCTTCACCGTCGGCACCGCGCTGGAGATCGACGGGCTTGTCGAGGCCGGGATCGAACAGGCCGACGTCTTCATGGCTGCCACCAGCGGCGACAACACCAATCTTGTCATTTCGCAGATCGCGCAGCGGCGGTTCAACGTGCCGCGCATCGTCGTGCGCGTCGCCGATCCGGCCCGGGCGGCCTGGTATTCGGAGCAGGGGCTCCAGACCATCTGCCCGACGCAGGTGGCGATTGACCAGGCCGAGCAGGTGCTGCTGGCGCCGTAGGGCGCGACCAGAGGAGCTGAGCGACTGTGTACGTGATCATTGCCGGAGCTGGAAAGGTGGGCTGGAACCTCGCACGCGAGCTGATCGCCAAGGATCGCGAGGTGACCCTGATCGAGTCCAACCACCACCGCTTCCGCGTCGTCGAGGAGGAGCTCGAGCATGCCGTCCAGTACGGCGACGCGAGCGAGCTCTGGGTGCTCGAGCGCGCCGGCATCCAACGCGCCGACCTCGTGATCGCCGTCACCGGCGACGATGAGGACAACATCCTGATCAGCCAGGTCGCCAAGGAGAAGTACGGCGTGCAGCGGATCGTCGCGCGCGTCAACAACCCGCGCAATCTGCCGCATTTCAAGCTGCTCGGCATCCAGCCGGCGGTCTCGGCCACCGATCTGATCCTGCGCCTGATCGAGCATGAGGTCCCGGAGTACGGCCTCGTACAGCTGCTCGCGCTCGAGGAGGAGCACCTCGAGATCATCGAGCTCGAGGTCGCTCTGGGTTCGGAGGCGGCGGGTAAGCAGGTCCAGCAGCTGCCGCTGCCGGATGGCTCGCTGATCATCTCGGTACTGCGCTCGGGTCGCGGCTTCGTGCCCAAGGCGGACTCTCAGATCCAGGCGGGCGATCAGGTTCTACTGATCCTCGACCCGGGCCTTGAGAACGAGATCACGGCCCGGTTCGCGGCTCCGGCGAGCGCGAACGCGGCCTGATCTTCCTGCGCCCGCGGTGCGCCGGTGATCCGGTGGGCCGTCTCGTGCGTAGACAGCTGTGCAGACCCGCTTCCCGCCGGGCACAGCCACCGCTGCGAAAGCCGCCACCTCCATGTTCACGCTGAGCCGCAGTCTCAACCGCCTCGCCGACGAGGATCTGATGGAACTCGTTCGCGAGGGCGAATCGAGCGCCTTCGAGATCATCTTCGACCGTCACGGCGACACCGCCTACTCGCTCGCCTACCGAATGTGTGGATCCCGTGTCCGCGCGGAGGACGTGGTCCAGGATGCGTTTCTGTCGTTGTGGCGCAGCGGTGCCAGGTATGACCGGACACGCGGGAGCGTGCGGTCCTGGATCCTGAGCGTCGTTCATAACCGTGCCATCGACACCTTCCGGCGCGAGGCCACGAGGGGCTCGCTCCAAGTCGGCGACGAGGGCCTCGCCGAGCGGCTGTCGTCGGGGGAGTTGATCGATGCTGAGGTCGAGCGCCGCGACGACGCAGGACGCGTGCGTGGCGCGCTGCGGGACCTGCCGGTCGACCAGCGGGAGGTGATCGAGCTCTCTTACTTCGGTGGCTTCACCCACGTGGAGATCGCGGAGATGCTGTCGCTGCCGCCGGGGACGGTGAAGGGCCGGATGAGACTTGGCTTGAGCAAGCTACGGATCGCCCTGGGTACGGAGGGCTCCCTACCATGACGGAGAGAGACCAAATGCCCGGATCGCACGATTGCGGCGGTGACGCCGCGGCGTATGTCCTGGGTGCGTTGGAGGGCCAGGAGTTGGAGGCGTTCCGCACGCACCTGGAGCGGTGCGCGGTCTGCCGCGACGAGGTCGATGCGTTCGGCGGCGTCGTAAACGTACTGCCGATCGCCGCGCCCCAGCAGCGCGCGTCGCGGGGCCTCCGCCGGCGCGTGATGCGGGAGGTACGGAAGGAGCCGCGACGCGCTGCGCGTCCGGGTCGCGCCGGTTGGTCGCTGTCAGCGCTCGGCGGGCGAGCGTGGGCGGCTGGAGGTGCAGCCTTGTCAGTCGTGGCCGCGGCGGTCGTCGTTGGCTTGACTCTTGGCGGCGGGGGCGGCGCGACCGTCTTTCCGGCGCGTGTGGAAGGGATCGCCGGGACGGCTCAGCTCCGGCTGACGAACGGTCACGCGGAGCTCGTGGTGCATCACCTAACCCCTCCAGGACGCCGCCGCGTCTACGAGGTCTGGCTGCAGCGCGGCAGCGCCGCGCCCGTGCCGGCCAGCGTCCTCTTCGGCGTGAATGCCACGGGCGACGCGGATGTCGGACTGCCGACGAACCTGCACGGCGTCAGTGCCGTGCTGATCACGTCCGAGCCGCTCGGCGGCACCAAGGTGCCGACCCACAAGCCGGTGATCGTGGCCCGACTGGACTGAGCGGCGGCGAACCGCCGGACCGCGTGCTCAACCAAGCACGTCGCGCAGCGCCGGCTCGAGCTCTGGATACCGGAACGTGAAGCCGAGTTGCTCGAGGCGTTGCGGCACGGCCCGCTGGCCGGTGGTGACGATCTCGGACATGTCGCCGTACAGCAGACGCAGTGCAAACGCGGGCACGGGGAGTACTGCGGGTCGGTGGAGAGCGTGCCCGAGCGCCTTCGAGAGCTCGGTGTTGTCCACCGGCCGCGGTGCCGTGAGATTCATCGGGCCTTCGGCCTCGGAGTTGTCGAGGCAGAAGAGCAGCGCTGCGACGAGATCGTCGATATGGATCCAGGGAACGAATTGACGCCCTCCCGCAACCGGGCCACCGATGCCCGCGCGGAAAAACGGAAGCATCTTCGCGAGCGCTCCGCCACTCGGCGAGAGCACGACACCGGTGCGAGTCAGAACCACTCTGCTGCTGCGGGCTGCCACGAGTGCCTCCTGCTCCCACGCCCTTACCACGCCGGCCAGGAAGTCATCACCGGCAGGGGCGTGTTCGTCGATCTGCTCGGACTGACGGGGGCCGTAGTAGCCCGTGGCCGATTGGGAAACGATGACGCGCGGTCGCCTCTCGTCGACGATCGTGCGCAGTACGGCGACGAGATTGCGCGTCGAGAGAACCCGGGAGTCGCGGATTCGCTTCTTCGACGCCGCGGTCCAACGCTGTGCCACAGGCTCGCCGAGCAGATGGATGATGCCGTCCGCTCCCGACAGCGCCTCGGCAGGTGGCTCTGCAGTCAGCGGGTCCTTCCAGCTGTGCCACTCCGCGTCCTTGAGCCCGGCCGCCGCCGTGGCCGGGTCGCGTGACAGCGCGACCGGCTGGTCGCCGCGCGAGAGCAGTGCGCGGCAGACGGCGCTGCCGATCGTTCCCGTTGCTCCTGTAATGACGATACGTGCCATGTGCCGGTCTGTCGTGGAGCCGAAGATCGCGCCTGAACCAAACGATCGCCGTCACCGGCTCGACCCTAGCGCATGCGGCTCCGCTCAAAGACCCCGGGCTATACTCGCCGAGGCCAATTGCGGGATGGAGTAATCGGCAACTCGCCAGGTTCTGGCCCTGGAATTCAAGGTTCGAGTCCTTGTCCCGCAGTACTCCCGCAACCACAGGGCTTGCGGTCCGTCACGGTCGTTTCTGTCAACGGCTCGTCAATGGGACGCTCCGGGCTGAGCGAATCTGTGCTGGTGCTACTTGATCCCGGAGTCGCTCGCCTGCTTGGCCCAAGGAAACTCCTCTCCTGAGGAGCGGAACATCATCAGCGCCGTCACGACCTGCACCAGGCCGACGACGACCGTCAGGATGATTCCGACGCTTGGGCCGTAGCTGAACGCCGCCACACCGGCGACGCCATAGTGACCACTTGGCAGCGTCACCCACCTGATCAGGACGATCAGCGTTCCGAGCGCTGACGTTCCCAGTACGAGAACGGCCGGCGTAAGCCGTAGCCGCGAGGTGTCAACACCCGCTCTGTGCGCCAAAAGCAAGGCGCCGGCGGCGACGATCAGGAGCCCTCCCAGCCAGCCGTAACTTGTGCCCCAGCCGGTTACCGACGCGCTGAAGGCGCCGGCTGATGCGCCATACCAGGGCAGGAAGAGTGCGATCAGGGCGACCGCTGAAGCTCCTATTACCACCCGGTCCCGCGTTGACAGGTTCTTGAAATCAAACTTTGCCACGTCCGCCTCCTCATTTAGCCCCCGACGGCACGATCAGAACTGGCGTGATCGGGGATCATCATCTCTCACAGGCCGGACGCTTGCAACCCGGAATCGTTAACTCCGTCGACGGCGAGCAGTCGCCCTTGTCCGGCGACAGCTGCGAGCGGCGCGGCCGCTGTGTTCACGGCGGGCGGTACTGGGCGGGTATCCACTTCGATAGCCCGCCCAGCCGGGGCCCCTTCCGCCCGTCAGCTCCCCGAGCTGACGATGAAGCCTGTGGCGCGGTCGGCGGACTCAGACGCTCGTCGTGACGTGGTCCGAATCCGTCTCCGTCTGCGTGACCGCTGTAACCGCTGGATGGTCGGTAACCGTCGCGTGGTCGGTGACACCCGGGTGGTCAGCGGTCAGCTCGCCGCTGATCGCCTCCTTGAAGCCGCGCATGCCTGAGCCCAGCGAGCGGCCCATCTCCGGCAGCCGCTTCGCACCGAAGACCAGCAGCACGACCATCAAGATGATCATCAGGTGAAGCGGATTCTCGAGTCCCACGTCAGCCTCCATTCGATTGGGTTGACTGACGTCGATACGGCTCGCGAGCGGTTTTGGATCACCACGGGCGGTTTTTGATCAGCACCCGCGGGTCGTGCGATTCAGACGGGGTCGGTGAACTCCGGCTCCTGCTTCGCCAGAGCTGCCGTCACCGCCGTCAGCTGATTCGCGGTACCAATCAGCTCGCCCTGCAGCTTCGCTTCGAGCGCAAGCGTTTCGGCCGGCGTGCCGGTCCAACCTTCATCGAACAGCTGCTTGGCGCCGCGCACCGCGTCCGGTGATTTCGAAGCGATCTCACGTGCGAGCGTGAGCGCGACCTCGAGGGGATCCTCGTGCAGATGCGTGACCATTCCGAGCCGGTATGCGTCGTCGCCGCTGATCACACGCGCCGTGTACGTGAGCTCCTTGGCGACATCGATGCCGACCAGGCGCGTCAGCGTACGCGTGATCGACATATCGGGGATCAGGCCCCAGCGGCCCTCCATCACCGACAGGCGGGCGTCCCGGGTTGCGATCCGGATGTCCGCCGCCAGCGCGATCTGAAGGCCGCCGCCGAAACAGTTTCCGTGAATTGCCGCGACCACCGGCACCGGCACCTGGATCCACCCGTACGCGGCACGCTGGAAGTAGTTGGGCGGTGGCTCGTCGAGCACCGCTGTGAATCCCTCGAGTCCGCCGGCCGCGGCCACGGCCGGGAAAACGAGCCCCCAGCAGAAGCTCTTGCCGGCACCGTGCAGGACCACGGCGCGCACGCCAGCCTCGGCGCGCAGCCGCTCGGCGGCGGCGATGATCGCGTCGAGCATCGCCAGATCGAGGGCGTTGTGCCTGTCCGGGCGCGTCAGCGCGACGACGGCGACGTGCTCCTCAATGCTGACCGAGACGCGCTCTTCGCTCATGCGAGCTCAACACTGTCGCCGACGCGCACGGTGCCACCCTGCAACACGCGGCCGTAGATCCCGAACGCCAGCGGCTCGGTCGAGACAACATCGTCGCGATAGGCGCGGAGCAGGTCGAGCGTCGGCAGCGTCATCTCCCCGGTCTCGGGGTCGCGGTGCGTGACCAGGCAGCGCCCGACGTGCCCCTCGAAATGCAGCAGCGACTCGCCGACGCGCGCCTCGCGCCCGACCCAGTCGTCCTCCGCGTGGGGTTCCACACCATCGACCTCGATCAGCATCCGGAACCTGCGTACGTCTACAGAGTCGGTCTGGGCCTGCTCGGCAAGACGCCGCAGCGACCCGTCCGATACGAGGCTTACTGCCCCCTTGGTGCCACGATCGACGGCCGACTCGGTGCGCACCAGCCGCAGCTGGCGGTCGCACAGCGTCGACAGCGCCTCCGCCCAGGGCCCGTCGACGAGCTGCCCCATGCGGAACTCGCCGTAGGCAGTCGTTTCCACCTCGCCACCGTCGCCGACGACGCCATCCACGACCATGCCGTCGTCGAACTCGAGCGACAGGCGTCCCGAGCTCTCGTCAAAGTCGGCGCTGACGGTGTGCAGCATCCCGAGCACCTTGCTGTTGAGCATGCGACCGCGGTCGTCGACCAGGAAGAAGCGCCGATCCCCGGCAGCGCCGGACCTGCCGAGCGTCGCCTGCTCGACGCTACGCAGCCGTGTGCCCTTGATCGCCGCCGTCTGCAGGCGCGTGACTGTCGCGTTCATATCCCTGACATTGCAGCACGGGCAGCCGCGGATAGCGCGGGAAGCGGTCGGGCTCGTCGCGCGAGCGGCGGCACAGCGAGAAGACCGAGCCGCGCGTGTTGGGCACGAGCTGCTGGTGGATGCACGAGTAACAGAGCGATGCCGGCGTGGTGCCGGTCCGGTCGGTGTCGGCCATGGGTCACCACACGAAGGTACAGAGCGCCGCTCGCGCCCGGGCTGCTGGACGGGCTCGCGCTCGCCGGCAGCGTCGCCGGATTCGCGGCGGTGGTGCTCGGTCATCTGCTCGGAGGTATCTATGACCGACGAGCCGCTCGAGATGGCGACCACTGCGGTGAGCGCAGCCGTGCCGCTAGCTAATCTCGAGTCGTGGCTCGCATGCGCCGCATCGCCCTGATCGCAGCGATCTTCGCGTCCGCGGCTGCGGCCGTGGGCGTGGCGTTTGGGGCCGGCGCGGCCGCGGTCCCGGCGGCTGTGGCGATTCCAGCGGCGGCCGCGGTCCCGGCGGCGGACTGGCCGACCTTCGACTTCAACGTTGAGCGCTCAGGTGTCGACCCCACCGACACCGGCATCACCGCCGCCAACCTGCACAGCCTCCGGCGCATCACTGTGCACCTTCCCGGGACCGTCGACTCATCAGCCGTCGAGCTCGCCAATGCCACCGTTAAGGGCGCCTTGCACGACGTCGCGATCATGACCACGTCGTATGGGCGCACACTGGCGCTCAATGCGGTCAACGGCCACCTGCTCTGGGAATATGCGCCAGCCAGCGTGAACCGCCTCCAGGGTGGGTCGCAGATCACGACCGCGTCCCCCGTCGTTGATCCGGGTCGCCAGTACGTATACGTCTCGAGCCCTGACGGCTTCATCCACAAGCTGGCGGTCGCATCCGGGCGTCAGCTCTGGAGGACACGGGTCACCTACGACCCGACGAAGGAGAAGATCGCCGGCGGGCTCAACATCGCCGACGGAGAGCTGATCGTGGTGACGGACGGCTACAACGGTGACGCGCCCGTCTACCAGGGCCACATCGTCACGATCAACATGACCACGGGCAAGATCACGCACGTCTTCAACACGCTGTGTTCGAACATCCGCACGCTGATCGACCCGCCCAGCAAGTGCTCAGCCAGCGATGCGGCGATCTGGGGCAGGCCCGGCAGCGTGATCGAGCCTGACACCGGAGACATCCTGGTCGCGACGGGCAACGGCCCGTTCAACGGTCACACCAACTGGGGTGACAGCGTGCTCGAGCTCTCGCCTTCGCTCAAGCTCCTGCACAACTGGACGCCCAGAAACCAGGCGCAGCTGAACAGCGACGACTCGGACCTCGGCAGCACCGAGCCGGCGCTGCTGCCCTTCCACAAGAGCGTGCGCCTCGCGGTTCAGGGCGGCAAGCAGGGCCTGCTCGATCTGCTCAACCTCAATCGGCTCGATGGCAGTCGCGGCCCCGCTGGGCCGCGACTCGGCGGTGAGCTGCAGAGCATCGGCGGTCCGGACAAGACCGGCATCTACAGCCAGCCAGCCGTCTGGAAGTCACCCAGCGGGCGCGTATATGTGTACGTGACCGACAACTCCGGGACGGATGCCTACTGGGTCACTGCCGCCCGTCGCCTGCGGGTGGCGTGGCAGAGCAGCCAGGCAGGTACAAGCCCGTTGATCGCCGGTCGCCTGCTCTACGTCTACAACCTGCAGCAGGGCGTCCTCGACATATTCAATCCGCGGAGCGGCCATCTGTACCGCTCACTGCCCGCGGCCTCCGGCCACTGGAACAGCCCGATCGTCGTCGGTGGTCGGATCATCCTGCCGGTCGGAGACGACAACGACCACCGGACGAGCGGGGAACTCTTCATCTACCACCTGCCCGGCGTCTGACTCCTGCTGGACGCTAATCAAGATGCTCGCCCAGCGGGGCGAGCGTCACTCCCAACCAGTTGATCGCCGCCGGAACGTGCGATGGGTCGATGTGGTGGCCCGCATCGGACTCGTGGTACTCGACGTCTAGCCCACCGGCGCTCAGTAGCGCGTCGGCCTGCCGCGCGAAAGCGACGTCCATGATCGGATCGTGGCGGCCGTGGGCGATGAAAACGCGGGTGTCGGGCCGTCCCGCTACGTCGGGCTCCCAACCGTCGACGGTCGGGATGAAGCCGGAGAAGGCGAGGATCCCCGCGACCGGCGGGCGATCGCTGCCGAAGCCCAGCGCGTAGCTCATCACCGAGCCCATCGAGAACCCGCCGAGCACCGTGCGCGAGGGCTCGATCCGGGTGCGCTCCCACAGCTCGTCGTGGAAGGCGGCGAGCTTGCCGTAGGCCGCCTGAAACGTGTCGTGATCGGGGTAGCCGACACGCGGCACCACGTACCAGTGCCTGCCGGGCTGGCCCTGAAATCTCAGCGGGGCACCGGGAGTGACGACGTCCAGACGCCGCTCCGGGTCGAGTACGTCGGCGAGCCCGAGCAGATCATGCTCGTCGGCGCCGCGGCCGTGGTGGAGGACCAGCAGGCCCTCCGCTGGGCCGTCCGCGGCACGCTCTCTGTATACGAGCGCGCTCACCTCACACCTCGCTCGCGGCCGCCGCGGCGCGTGGGTTGGCGAGCGGCGTCAGCGTGCGCTCGAGGTGCGCGCGCAGGTGCTCGTGCTGGGCCGGCAGGCGCAGCGCCTCGCCGAGGTGGTCGGGCGCCTCGTCGGTGGCAAAGCCGGGCGAGGTGGTCGCGATCTCGAACAGAATGCCCTGCGGCTGACGGAAGTAGATCGCGTGGAAGTAGTCGCGATCGATCACCGGCGTGACGTTCATACCCGCGGCGGCGACGCGTTGCTGCCACGGCACGTGGTCGGCGTCGGTCGAGTGCCACGCAATGTGATGGACAGTGCCGGCCCCCTGGATCCCATGCTCGCTCGTCGGCTCATAGGCCCAGTTGAACGTGCGGGTCGGACCGGCGAGGCGGTAGTTGCCGGTGGCGTCGGTGGCGGTGAAGCCGAGCGTCTCGGTCAGCAGCTGCGCGTCGGCTTCGAGCGGCCGGCCGACGTAGGCGCGGGCGCCCTCGACGCCGGTGATCGCGTGCTCGGCCGGGATCTCGGGGTGCACGGCCCGCAGCGGTGCGGTGTCTGGGTTGGCGAGAACCAGCTCGAGCCCTAGCCCGTCGTAGTCGGCGAACTTGAGCGAGCTCGCGGACCTCGCGGAGCTCGCGGGGCTCGCGGGGCTCGCGGAGCCCTCTGAGCGCTCGCTCGAGTAGCCCTTCTGGCCCAGGCGCTGTTCCCAGAAGTCGAGCGATTCCTGGCTGGGGACGCCGAGCTGGATCGTGTGGATCATGCCCGCGCCGGCGCGGCCGGGGCGGACGCCGGCGAACTCGAACCAGGTCAGGATCGAGCCGGGCGATCCCTGCTCGTCGCCGAAGTAGAGGTGGTAGGCCTCCGGCGAGTCGAAGTTGACCGTCTTCTTGACCAGCCTCAAGCCCAGTGCGTCGGCGTAGAAGTCGACGTTGCGCTGCGCGTCGCCGGTGATCATCGTGATGTGGTGCATGCCGTCCAGCTGCATTGCTGTCTCCGTTTCGTGGGCCAGGAGCAAATGGTTGTGCAGTCAACTTACCTTGGGTCGGGCGGAAGTCCAAGACGTCTCTCGTGTGATCCAGACCCTGCGCGTCTTGATCACGCAGATCGGTGGTCGTATTCGGCGGGTCACCGACGCTGGCGCGGCTCGGGGCGGTTACGACCGGGGGCCCGCCGCCATCCGACCCACTCGAACAGACAAACCGGCAGGGGTATCGTCCTCTCACCGCGATGGCCGACCTGCCCCCGAACGTGACGCTGGCTCAGCTCTCGTACTTCGTCACCGTGGCGGAGGAGCTGAACTTCACCCGGGCGGCTGAGCGGCTGCACATCCGCCAGTCACCGCTCAGCCAGGCGATCAGGGCGCTCGAGACGAACCTCGGCGTGACACTGCTGAACCGCACCAGCCGGCACGTCGAGCTGACCGAGGCCGGGGAGGAGCTGCTGCCGGCCGCGCGCGCCGCGCTCGGCGCCGTCGAGCATGCGGTCCGGGTCGCCCGTGAAGCGGCCTCCGGCGAACCCGCGGTCGTACGCGTCGGATTCCTCGCCTACGGGGCCTGCGAGGTGATCGATCAGTCGCTCGCCGCCTTCGCGGCGCCGGTCTCGAAGCTCAAGCTCGAAACGCGCCAGACCGACTTCTCCGACCCGACCGCCGGTCTCACCGACCGCGTCGTCGACGCCGCCTTCCTGCGGCTCCCGGTCAGCTCGCACGAGCTCGAGATCGAACGGCTCACCAGCGAGCCACGGGTCGCGGTGCTGCCGGGCTGGCATCCGCTCGCCGGCCGCGACAGCATCGCCGTCGGCGACCTGCTCGACGAACACTGGCTGCAGATGCCGGGGCGGGACCCGCTCTGGCGGGACTTCTGGCTCGCCACCGCACACCGGGACGGCGTCACCCCGTTGCTCGGCCCTGAGGTCCGCACGATCGAGGAACAGCTGACCGCCACGATTACCGGCGGCTACGTCAGCCTGACGCCGGCGTCGGTGGCCGTCTCCTACCCGCGACCGGGGCTCAGCTACGTGCCTGTCGACGACGTCGAGCGCAGCGAGGTCGCAATTGCCTGGCGGCGCGGTGACGAGCGCGCCAGCGTCCGCGAGTTCGTCGTATCGGTCCGCCACACGGCGGCTGCGCTGGCGGGCGGCGCGGCTTGAGCGGTGATGGCTTCGACCTGCAGCGGTTCGTCGACGCGCAGGATCGCGGCGGCGCCTACGAGCACGCGCTCTCCGAGCTGCGCCAGGGCCGCAAGCGCGGCCACTGGATCTGGTTCGTGTTCCCCCAGCTCGCCGGACTCGGATCGAGTGAGATGTCGCGTCGCTATGCGATCGCATCGCTCGAGCAGGCGGGTGCTTATCTCGCTCATCCACTGCTCGGTCCCCGGCTGGTGGAGTGTGCCGAGGCGCTGCTCGAGCTCCCGGGGCGGGACCCGGTTGCGGTGCTCGGCGAGATCGATGCGCTCAAGCTGCGTTCATCGATGACATTGTTCGCCTGTGTCGATCGGGCGCCGCCGCTGTTCGCGCGCGTGCTGACGCGCTACTACGACCGGGTCACTGATGAGGCCACCGAGCAGCGGCTCGGTGGCCCGCCCGGTCGCTAGACCACGTAAGGGATCAGCATCTTCGTGCGGCTGCTGTACGCCGGGTAGGCCTGGGGGAAGGTGGCCGTGAGGTTGCGCTCCTCCACCGTGGCCGAGTAGACGAAGAACGCGCCCAGGATCACCGTTATCCCGAGGCCGATCAGATTCGTGACGAGCGAGGTGCCCACCATCCCGAGCAGGATGCCCGAGTAGATCGGGTGGCGGACCAGGCCGTAGGGACCGGCCGTCACGAGCTCCGGCTCGGCTCGCTGCGTCATCGGCATGCCCCAGTTGCGCCCAAGGATCACGCGCGCCCAGACCGCCAGCGCGATCCCGGCTGCGAACAGCGCGGCGCCGATCACGCCGACCACGAGGCTGTGGACCTCGAGACTGCCGCCGCGGACGCCGCGCAGCAGGATCACGAGGGCGATCGCGGCGACCCCACGCGGCCCCAGGAACCAACGCCGGGTCGCGCTGCGCTTGGCGGTGAAGGCTGCCGTCAGCCAGCCAAGCCAGAACACCGCCCATGCGATGCCGATCGCGATCCTCAGCGCGTGCATGGTGTGATTCTCCCGTGAGCGGCGGCGTCAGCGTCAGGGAAGGGAAGTAATGCGGGCGCAAACGCGGCTGCGTAGGCGGGGATCGTCAGAGCACGGTCTCAAGCCTGCGGTACTGTCGGCGCATGCGGTGCTTACGCGGGATCTGCGGACCGTTCTTCGTCGTCGCTGGGGCGCTGCATCTCATCATCCCGGGGACCTACAAGCGGATCGTTCCTCCCTACCTGCCCGCGCCTGACGCGCTCGTGTACCTGAGCGGTGTCGCGGAGGCTGCCGGCGGAGTGGGGCTGATGCTGCCGTGGAGCCGGCGGTGGGCCGGCAGATGGCTGGTGGCGACGCTCGTCGGCGTCTTCCCCGCCAACCTGCACATGGCGCTGCATTCCGAGCGTTACGCGAAGGTGCCGGGAGGCGCGAGGGCGCTGTGGGCGCGCCTGCCCTTGCAGGCTGTGCTGATCGCCTGGGTGCTCGACGCGAGCCGCGCGGACGCGGCTCGAGGGTGAGAGGTCGGCGCCGAATCGTCGAGGCGACCGCTGTTGCCGCCGTGCTCGGCGGGGCGCCGTCGACGCTCGACGCGCTTCGCAGGCAGAGGGAGCTCCGCTTGGCCGTGGTCCACGTGCGGGACGCGACGCGGGCTATCGGCACGCTGCTCCCGCCGGGTCGGCCCAGCTTCGTGCGCGGCGCCGTCATCCACGTCGGCATCTCGGTCCTATGCGGTGAGGCGCTGGCGCGCACGCTGCCCGAGCGCCGGTCCACGCTCTGGGGCGCTGCCGCCGGGCTCGTGTTGGGCGTCGTCAATGTGGAAATGATCGGGCGGCGTTTCCCTGCGATCGCGGCCCTGCCACTCGTTCCGCAGCTGGGCGACAACGTCGCGTTCGGGGCCGTGTTCGCGTTCGTCGTCGATCGCTGAGCAACGGTTTCGAGTCTTTCGCCCTACCAGCACGGGCGCCGGCAGAACCAACGTCACGCCCTGATGGTTCGATCACGACCCACTTGTGGTGGGTGCGCGCCAGCAGCGACAGCCGCAACGGGACGTGACCGACACCGATGGGCCGGGCAGAAGCCGGGGTGCTGAGCCGCCGTAAGCTCCTCGGTGCGGCCTCGTGCCGGTCATGCAAAACAGGGATGGTTTGCGCGTGTTCGACGGCATTCTGATGTGCGGCCCGCAGTTCCGAGCCTGCCTGCACGGATCAGCAGTGCGGGTGTCCGAGCCCGATCTTCTGCGCCGGCGGACCGCACGCCGCCGCTGCTTGGGTGTATGCGGGTGCGTAAAAGTCGATCGTGGAAGGCCAGGTGAGGATTGCCCCGTCAAAGTCGCTGAGCCCTTGGTACTTGCCTAGGCCGAAGTCGGCTGGGACCGAGGTCCGCGGGTCGGGGTCGTCATCCTCTGTGGGACGGATTCGGATGTGGCAGGTATTGGCTACTGCCATGGGTTGAAGTGTAAGGCGCGTCGCTTGTCAGGCGAGCGCCTCAGAGAGCCACGCTCGACGCGGAGCGCGGCCGCGAGCGGCGAGCCGCGACCGCGCGGAGGCTGAGGAGCATGGTGCGCGGCCAGCACGAGCCGTCGTCATCGCCGGCCATCTGATCACGGCCCGTGATCACACATAGCTCCTACGGCGGCCTGCTGAGATACAAACCCGGCCAGAGCTGCGGCTGCTCGTAGCCGGCGGCCCAGACCGCCACGCCTGAGAAACCGGCGGCGGCGGCCAGCCGCGCGCGCTCGACGTCGGCGGCCGTATTCTCGATCCAGACTGTGTGCTTGTGGCGGTGCAGCCGGTAGCTGAACGTCTCCTCACCCGCTGTTGTGTCCCAGTGCGGATGCGCACG
The DNA here is from genome assembly GCA_035531655.1 of Solirubrobacteraceae bacterium. GTDB lineage: Bacteria > Actinomycetota > Thermoleophilia > Solirubrobacterales > Solirubrobacteraceae > Palsa-465. Next base: position 249 of record DATKSM010000016.1, on the reverse strand, counting down.
TACCTGCGTGAGCAGATCGGAGACCTGGTTGGCGTAGACCGCGGTTGCGCTGGTGGGTGTGTACCAGTCGTATCCGTAGGCGGGGAGGCCGAGCTCGTAGCGGCTTGCGGAGCCTTGAGAGCGCGCATAGGCGATCACCTGCTTGACCCACGGCAGCGGCGCGATCGGGCCGGCGCGTCCGCCCGGCGAGTGGTCGTCATAGGCCATGACCTGGACGCGGTCGGCGGCAGCCGCAAGCGCTCGGTAGTC
>DATKSM010000015.1:0-8656 GCA_035531655.1 Solirubrobacteraceae bacterium | reverse complement strand
ACAGCCAACCCACGGCTCGGACGGACGTCAAGATGCCGCGCTGGCAGCGAGCCCGCGAAGGCACGGTTGTTGGCGATTAGCTCGTCGATCACGCCCATGGCTCGCACCCTAGACAACGAGCCGGAGATAACGGGCAAGGCCCGCACCGCCGTCACGAGACTCGAGGCACAAGATGCAACATCGAGTCGCCGTCCTGCGAACGTCTGCACTGAGGCGAAAGCAAGCGTCGCGGGCGGCCCGCGGAGCCTGGGGAGGCGTCGGACGGTCGCCGGCCTTCGAGGTCGGGCGACGGTTCGGACCTGCGCCGGGGGTGGTTCGGTCGGGGCGCTAAGCGGTTCGCAGCGCGTCGGTCGGTGAGAGGCGGGCGGCGCGGATCGCGGGCACGATGCCGGCGACGGCGCCGATGAGGATCGCGGCGCCGATGCCGCCGCCCCACGCGAGTGCGGGGATCACAGTGGTCCAGTGCTTGGTATGGGCGTAGATCGCGGTCGCGAGCGCGCCGGCGCCGATCCCGGTGGCGCCGCCGATCAGCGCGAGAAGGATTGCCTCGGTGAGAAACTGCGTGCGAATCTGTGTCTTGGTCGCGCCGAGCGCGCGGCGCAGGCCGATTTCCGAGCGGCGCTCGAGCACGCTGATGACCATGATGTTGGCAACGCCGATCGCGCCGACGAGCAGCGCGATCGCGCCGAGCCCGAGGAAGAGGCCGTTGAAGGCGCCCTTCGTGTCGGCCTCGGCGGTCAGCGTCGAGGATGGCTCGGTGACGTCGACCTCGTTCGGGTTCTCGGGGTTGGCGGTGGAGGCGAGCACGTTGTAGACGGCGTTGACCTGGCTCGTCTCGGCACGGACATAGATCTCGGTCGGATTGCCGACCGTGGGATGGCCGTCGACGACGCTCGCGTAGCCGAGGTACGTTTTGGCGGCCGGGAAGCCGATGAGAACGGAGTCGTCGACCTCGGGGGCGAGCGCAGCCGGCTTGAGAATGCCGCCGACGTAGAACCACATCCCCCCGACCCAGATCCGCTCGCCGGGGAAGAGCCGGTCGATACCGAGCCGCCGGGCGGCTGCGGCGCCGAGCACGCACACCGGTTCGGACGCGGTCCCGGCGTTGAGGAAGCGGCCCTGCGCGACGCTCGTGCCGACCGCCCCGGGCAGGTTGAGGTTGCTGGCGGCGACGCTCAGCGCGTTGGTCTCGACCGACGGGATCAGCGGGCTGCGGTAGGCGTTGACATTCGCGAGCGCGCCGACGTAGGCGACGTCGTAGACCGGGCCGATGCGGCCGATCATGCCGGGCGCCGTGAGCGGCAGTGGCACGGCTTGGTTGCTGAAGTTCTGTCCGGTCGTGACGTCGAGTAGGTTGGTGCCGAGCTGGTTGATCTCGGCCAGAAGGCCTGCCTGGCTCGAGGAGGAGATGCCGAGCACGGCGACGATCGCCGCGACGCCGATCGCGATCCCGAGCGCCGAGAGCGCCGCGCGCAACCGGCGTGTGCGCACGCCGATGGTGGCCAGCCGCGCGAGGTCGCCGGGTCGCAGCCGCGGCGGCGTCAGGCTGACGGCGGGGGCGCTCATGGTGCGTCGTTGACGAGCGCGAACGCGGTCCTCGGCCCGTGTGCGACCGTAGCGATCACGATGTAGCCACCCGGTTCCGCGTTCGCGACGAACGGCGGAGCGACGGCGATTCCGCCGGAGTCGCTGCGGACCGAGACGGCGTGCGCATGGGCGGCGGTGGCGAAGCTGCCGCTCGGGCCGCTCGCCGGCGCGGTGAATGTCACGAGCGCGCCCGGGACCTTGTTGCCGAACGCGTCGGTGACGGCGACGGCGAGCGCGATCGAAAAGCGCGTCCCGACCCGGGTCGCTTCCGCGGTGGCGATGCCGGCCGTGATCGTGGCCGGCGTGCCAGCGCGGTTGCGCAGCGTGAAGTGGGCGGTGCTTGGTGTCGTCGTGGCGGTCGCGGTCGCGGTGAACGTGCCCGCCGCACTGCCGGCGGTGTAGGACGGCGAGGTGGCGATGCCGTGGATGCCGGTGATCGCGGTCGCCGTGCTCGCGCCGCCGGCGAAGCTCGCTCCCGCGCTCGCGCCGGCGCCGGCGCCGGCGCCCGTGCCCGTGCCAGCTCCGCCGAGCGTGAAGGTGACGGTGGCGCCGACCTGCCGCGTGCCGTTGGCATCGCGCACGAGGACGCGCAGTCTGCGGCTGTAGCGCTGCTCGACCGTCGCCGCGCGCTCGGGGGCGCCGAGCCTGATGAGGCGCTCACCCCTGCCGGGCAGATTCTCGAGCCGGAAGCTCGCAGGCTCGGGCAGACCTGCGACGGTTGCGGTCGCCGTGAGGCTTCCGATGGTCCCGTTCGCCGTGAACTGCGGGGAGGTGGCGATCCCGTCGCTGTCGGTCGTGGCGGTCCCCTGCGCGCTGCCGTCGGCGAAGCTCGCGGCGGCGCTCGAAACACCGGCGCTGCCGCCGGCGCCGGCGGCGGCGACTCCGAGCGTGAAGGTGACCGTCGCCCCCGAGACGGGACTGCCGGATGCGTCGAGCACACGCACCGAGAGCGGGTGTTCGTAGTTGGTGTTCACCTTCGCCGACTGGAGGGCGGACGACAGCGGCGTGATCGTCGCCGGGATCCCGCCAGCGCTGTTCGTCAACGAGAACGAGACCGAGCCGTAGACGCTGTTCGCGGTCACCGTGTAGGTGCCCGCGGTGTCGTTCGCGGTGAGCATCGGCGCGGATGCGTTCCCGGAGGCGTCCGCTCCGACCGTGACCGTGTTCGTGCCGCTCGTGGCGAAGCGGCCGCTGGCGCCGCTCGAGGGCGCCGTGAACGTGATGGGCGTGCCCACCACGGAGGTCACCGGGCAGCCGTCGCTGTTCGCCAGCGCCACCTGCAACGGGCTTGCGAACCCGGTGTCGAGCTGCGCGGTCTGCGGGGTTCCGCCACCGAGCGTCAGCTCGTTCGGCGGATTGGATGTGGGGCACGAGGCGGACGGGCCGGGCGTGTCCGCCGCCGCGTGCGGGCTGGTGAGCGCGCCGACGCTCGGGACGCCGATCGCGACCGCGACGATGGCCGCCAACAGCTGCGCCCGTCGAAGCCTTGGGTCGCGCACGCGCATCTAGGGGTCCTTCCTGCGGGGGAGGTCTGCGCCGTCCGCGTCTACGCCAGCCAGCGGCGTCTCGGTCGCCGGGCGGCTGTCTGAGACGAGCTGCCCGTCGAGCATCTCGATCTGTCGCGGCAGCCGCTTCGCGAGCTCGCGGTCGTGGGTGATCATCACGATCGTCGTGCCATCCGCGTGCAGCTCGCGCAGGAGCGCGAAGATTGCTGCGCCGGTCGCGGTGTCGAGGTTGCCGGTCGGCTCGTCGGCGAGCACGATCGCGGGCGCGCCGACCAGCGCGCGAGCGATCGCGACGCGCTGGCGCTCCCCGCCGGACAGCTTGGTCGGCCGGAAGCCGGCGCGATGCGCGAGCCCGACCCGCTCGAGCGCGCGCGATGCGAGCTCGCGGCGTTCCGACACCGCAACGCCGGCGTACAGCAGCCCGTCGGCGACGTTGTCGAGCACGCTCTGGTGCTCGGCGAGGAAGAACAGCTGGAATACGAAGCCGATCCGCGTCGCCCGCACCACCGACAGGGCACGATCGTCTAGGGCGGCGACGTCCAAGCCGGTGATCCGCACCGCGCCCTCGCTCGGCCGCTCGAGCGTCCCCATCACATGGAGCAGCGTCGACTTGCCCGACCCGGACGGCCCGACGATCGCGACCAGCTCGCCGCGGCGGACGCTGAAGCTGACGTCGCGCAGCGCGACGACCGGAGGCTCGGCGGGATAGACCTTCGTCACTGCGTCGAGCTCGAGCACCACGTCGCTGCCGTCGTTGCGCGCCGGCGGGTCGGGGGCGACGGCGCCCGGTGCAGCCGACGGCGTTCCGGCGGCGAGGCTCATAGTCCTGGCACCACGACGCGCTGGCCGGCCGCAAGTCCGGGTCCGCTGACCTGGACGAGGCCGTCGGCGTCGTCGAAGAGGCCGGTGTTGACCGCTACCAGGTGATGCACGCCGTTGGTGGCGACCTCCTCGACCGCGTAGCCGCCGCTCTCGAGCGCCAGCAGCGCGTCCACCGGCACGACGAGTGTGTTGCTCACCCTGCCGGTCGTGATCGACACGTTGACGGGCGCCTGGTCGAGATGGCCGATCGCGGTCGGGTCGGTCGCGACGGCATCGACGGCGATCGTCGGCGGACTCCCGTTCTGGCCGGGGGTCGCGACCGAGCTCACCTGCGTGATCCGCCCGGGTGTCGTGTGGTCGTTCGGCAGCGTGATCTCGATCGGGTCGCCGGGTCTGACCTGGGCCTGCAGCGCGGGATCGAGCTGGATCTGGACCTGCCGTGCGGTGCCGGTGGCCGACAGCACGGGCCCGGCCGTGACGGTCGCGCCGACCGCGACGGTCGACTCCAGTGACGTGACGCGGATCGGGGACGGTGCGAATACGACCGAGCCGATCAGCAGCTGCCCGGTCGCGTTCTCGCTGTGCGCGATCTGCAGCTGCCGGATCGCGGCCGCGGTCGCCGGCGTGAACGTGTCGCCCGCCAGGCCGGGTCCGTAGCCGAGCGCGTCGAGGTTCGCGTTCAGCTCGGCCACGTCGGCGCCCGGCGACATTCCGGCGGAGAACGCCCGCGTCGCGGCGGTCGAGCCGTACAGCAGCAGCGTCGGCTCACCGTCGATCGCGAACAGGCGCTGCCCGCGGTGCACGATCTCGCCGACCGAGGGAACGCTCGTGAACGCGGAGCTCTGGCCGTATACGGCCGCCTGCGTGGTGGCGCTCGACGCCGCCGCCTGATCGGTCGCGAGTGTGTGCTCGGCGGACGACACCGACACCTCGTCGGCGGCGACCCTGGCCTGGTCGGAGGTCACGGACTGCTGGCCGGACGTGACGAGTTGGGCGTCGGTCGCGCACGCGCCGGAGCCGCCGACCGACGCGCCGCCAGCCGTGCCCGCGCTCTGCGCTGCGTTGTCGCCGGCGCACTCGACGGTCTCCTGCTGCTCGTCGGCGGTCAGCGTTGCGCGTGTCTGCGAGAGTGCGGCGGAGTCGCTGGACAGCGTCGACCGTGCGCTCGCCAGCGCGCCCCGGTCGGTCGTGACCGCCTGCTGCGCCTGCGTCACCGTCGTCGGCGCGCTGCCCGCGGGCAGGTCGACCGTGACGTCGCCGGTGTAGCCGAGCGTGCCGCTGACCAGGGTCAGCGCGGTCAGCGACCGCCGCGTCACGCTCGTCAGCGATGTCGGAGACGCGTTGTCGCGCACGCCACTCGATGAGCCGCCGCCGAACGGATCGGTCACGACCAGCACCACCGCGACCACGGCAACCAGCAGCACGATCGTCGCCAGCGCGCGGCGCCGACGCCGCCGCGCGCCGTCAGGGATAGCGGACGCGAGCGCCTCAGCGCCGGCCGATCTCGGGATCGCCCTCATCCCACCACCGCGCGCTGACGGGTGAGAACCGAGATGCACGACCGCTGCGCCTCGCGGAACAGCGGCGCACCGGGGTCGATGCCGCTGCCCCCAAAGGCGAACCCGAACCCACCACCGGAAGCCGAGGGCGGGTCGGGAAAGTTCGGAACGCCATGCGAGCGCATGCACCTCGAGAACTTGAGCTGTACCACCTCAGCCCCTGCCCGCTGCACCGGGCTCGGCGCAGCCCCGACGAACCTCACCCCGCCGCTGCTGCTGGACCTCGACGAGGGCACGTGGCGGCCTGTCGTGCCCGTGCCCGGCATGCTGGCGACGGTCAGGCCCGAGCCGCCCCCGCAGCCGGCGACGAGGACCGCCACCCCGGCGAGCGCAACGAGCGCCGCCACCGCTCGCGGACCGCCGCGCCGGCGGAGGCGATCTCGAGCGGCCACCCAGCCCGCACGCGAGCAGGCCCGTTGGGCGTCTGAACAGTGGGCGCCGGATTGGGTCTCCGGAGGTGGACGTCCCGCAACGGGTCCTGAGCACGGCGCGTGCATCCACAGGTATATAGCGCCGAGCCGCGAATCCGTGACGCCGGCAGCCTCAATGACGGCTCGCTTGCAGCGCATGAGACGCCTATCGGAGCGGCGGGCGGATGCGTCGAGCCCACTCGATCAAATGCGGCGCCGCAAATCGCGTGCGGGCCGGTCACGTTTCGAGGCGTGCGGCTATAAACGCAGTGTGGGACCGGGACGGTCGGACGCGGAGCTGCTGGCGGCGTCGCACGGCGCCCGCGACGCGTTCACCGAGTTCTACCGACGCTACGAGCAGATGATCCTCGCGTACTTCTCCCGCCGGGTCGCTGACCCCGAACTGACGGCCGACCTGTGCGCGGAAACGTTCGCTGCCGCACTGATCGGCGCCCCCGGATACCGGCCCGAGTACGACACCGCAGCGCCGTGGCTGTTCGGAATCGCCCGCAACCAGTTGAACAGCAGTCTTCGCGCCCGTCGCATCCAGGCGTCCGCTCGAATGCGGCTCGGGATGCGCGAGCCGCTCGTGCTCGACGACGAGGACCTCGAGCGCATCAACCAGACCGGCTCGCAGACAGCAGTCCTTGCGCTGCTCGAAACGCTCCCCATTGGGCAACGTGATGCGGTCAGGGCCCGGATCTTCGACGAACTCTCCTACGCGGAGGTCGCCGAGCGGCTGCAGTGCTCCGAACTCGTCGCGCGCCAGCGCGTCAGCCGCGGTCTCTCGCGGCTACGCGAACAACTGGAGGACGAGGCATGAGCGTGCTGCCGCAACTCGAGCGCCTGCTCGGCGACGCCGCCGAGCGCCTGCCGCCCGACCTATCGCCGGCCTCGAACAACGGGCACCTCAGCGCCGCCATCGTACGCCGGCACCGATGGTGGCGCAGCCGGCGCGGCCGCCATCTTCGCAGCCTGCTCGTCGCCGCGGCGATGCTCGGCGGCACCGCCGGCGCGCTCGCGGCAACCGGTGTGTTTCAAGTTGGGCCGCCAGTCACAACCCAGCCGGGACACCCACCGATCTCTACGATCGGGGCAGGCACCGCGCGACCGGGAACGATGCGCGTCGTGTCGGTGCGCGTCGCCGACCCGGCCGGCGGGCCCGCCTGGGGCATCGGCGTGTTCATGACCACGACCGGGCTCGCATGCCCGGTCACCGGGCGCCTCGTCGATGGCCGACTGGGCGTCCTTGGCATCGATTACGCGTTCGCGAACGATGGCCGGTTCCACCCGCTGCTCGCCCCGGCGAGCATCGGTCTCGATTGCGCAGCCCCCGACGCCCACGGCCGGTTGTTCCTCACCGGACAGGCGTGGATTGTGAGCGCCAGCGGCGATCTCGCTCCGGAAGCGGCAGTCAGCCAGCGCCCGCACTGCGACCTCCCCGGAACCGAGTACTGGCATGTTCGCTGTCCTCAGTCGACGCTGCGCACCGTCTACTACGGGTTCCTCGGACCGAAGGCCCGTGCGATCTCCTACACCTACCGCGGGCAACACCATGTCCAGTCCACCAGCGGCCCCAACGGCGCATACCTCATCGTCCTCCCCGCACCGGCGGGCTCAACCCAGGGCCGCAAAGCCCGGCGCGGGGGATTTAAAGCCGGCCCGACCCTCTACGCGACGTACAGCACCGGGCGCACCTGCGCCGTCCAGAACGTCATCGAACTCGACCATCCGACCGACTGCGCCCTCGTGGGATACGTCCAACCCCACCTGCAGCTTCCCACTCTCACGCAGGCCCACACCACGGTGCGCGTCCGCTACACCCCGGATCTGATCGACGCCCACACGCCGCTTCACGTTCCAGCGATCCAGGTCACCTTCCAGGCCCCGATCGCGATCACCACAATCCGAAGCTTCTACCGAATCGAGTTGCAGCGTCCCACCACGACCGCGTGTGAGCGCGCGGTCGCACGCGCTAACACGTTCTCGCCGCTCACACAAGCCAGCGACCAGACCATCCGCATAGGACAGACAATCACGATCGCCGCCCCACTAAGACCCTTCTGCCCCGGCCGCTACACTGGCCGCCTCGCCTACGCCATCGTAACGTCCCCCACCAGCGCCGCGGACGAACTCACACCCTCACGCGAGCCCTCGCACACTGTCACCGCCGCCACATTCGCCATCGAGATCGTTAGACGTAATCCGCACGCGGTGACCACAACGGGCTCGACGCAAGCGAGCTAGGAGACGCCCGAGAGGCCCGAGATCCGGCGAATGCGAGACGACCGGTCCTGCGCGAAAGCACGCGCCCTGCTTTCCGCGCGCTTTGCACGCCTGGGGTCGACAGCGCCTGGACGCTCGTGGCGGAACGAAAGCGTGTCTACAGGTCGCACGTCCGTGGCCGGGCCCCCTCTGCGGCGCCGGGTCCCAGTTCCGAGGGGCAATCCGCCTCGCCGACCGGCAGCGGTCAGCAGTGCCGCGGCTCGGCGATGCTCGACCTGCTCGGGTCAGTTGTGCAGGGAGGGCGTGAACGAGATTCCGATGATCGAGCCTTCTGGCGATTGAAGCCGAGCCACCGTTTGGCCCCACGGTTCCTCGCGCCGCTCGTGCAGCAGGGCAAATCCTCGCCGGCGGAGTTCCTCGGCGGCGGCCTGAACAGCGTCCGCGTCGTGCACGTCGAACTCGAGGCTCATCTGCGGGACGGTGCGATCCGCCGGCCAGTCCGGTGTGCCGAAGCACGCCTCGGCCACCTCGGACAGCGGCCAGATCG
>DATKSM010000014.1:0-28094 GCA_035531655.1 Solirubrobacteraceae bacterium | reverse complement strand
TCTCGTTGATCCAGCAGATTTATTCCATCCGGCCCGGCACCGCTTGACGAACCGCCGCAACAACAGCTAGTGCCGGTTCCACGTAGGTTCGACCGGCGCCCGCCGGAGCGCGACCAGACACGGATCAACGACCGTATCCGCGTGCCCGAGGTGCGCCTGATCGGCGAGGACGGCAACCAGATCGGCGTGATGAAGACGCCGGACGCGCTCGTGTACGCGCAGGAGCGTGATCTCGACCTCGTCGAGGTCGCCCCCGAGGCGCGCCCGCCCGTCTGCCGTGTGCTCGACTACTCCAAGTACAAGTACGAGCAGGCGCAGAAGCTCAAAGCCGCCCGAAAGCATCAGCAGCAGATCACGATCCGTGAGATCAAGTTCCGCCCGAAGATCGCGCAGAACGATTACGACACCAAGAAGGGTCACGTCGAGCGCTTCCTCAAGGGCAAGGACAAGGTCAAGGTCACGATCATGTTCCGCGGCCGCGAGGTGACTCACCCCGAGCGCGGCGTGGCGCTGCTCGACAAGCTCGCCGGCGAGCTCGCGGACGTCGCCGTCATCGAGCAGTCGCCGCTGCAGGACGGCCGCAACATGACGATGATGCTGGCGCCGTCGAAGTCGATCCTCGCAACGGAGGAGGCGCACACTGCCGAGAGTGGCGAGAAGAAGCCCCGCCGCCAGCAACGTGAGGAGTCGGACGGCGCAGAAGCCCACCGGGTCTCGACCAACGGCTCAGCGCCCGATGCCGCCGCGCCCGCGGCCTCGTCGGAGCCCGAGTCAGAAGCAGCTGAAGCGCCTGAGCAGGTCGAAGCCGCCGAGTAGCGGCTCCACCAAGATCTGCTTTACTCACCCCGAGTTATGCCGAAGATGAAGACCCATTCTGGCGCCAAGAAGCGCTTCAAGCTGACCGCCAACGGCAAGGTCAAGGCGCGTCACGCCTTCTCGACACACATCCTTGAGAAGAAGTCGCCGAAGTACAAGCGCAACCTCGGTCGCCCGATGATCGTGTCCGAACATGACACGCCCAGGGTCAAGATCCTGCTGGGAGCGAAGAAGTCATGAGCCGCGTCAAGCGTTCAGTTCACGCGCGCAAGAAGCGCCGCGAAACCCTGGCGATGACAAAGGGCATGCGGGGCAACGCCTCGCGTCGCTATCGCTCAGCCAAGGAAGCGCTGCTCAAGGCCGACCAGTACCGCTATCGCGATCGCCGCAACCGCAAGCGCGACTTTCGCCGCCTGTGGATCACCCGCATCAACGCTGCCGCGCGTATGAACGGCCTCTCCTACTCGCAATTCATCCACGGCCTCGAGCTCGCGAACGTCGAGCTGGACCGCAAGGTCCTGGCCGATATCGCCGTGCACGACGCCGACACCTTCCGACGCATCGCTGAGCGCGCCCGCGAAGCGCTGGCTGCCGGCTGAGCACCGCCGACACCAGCATCGCCAAAGGCGCCTCCTGCGAAGGAAGGCGCCTTTTTTGTTTCCGTATCCGCCAACCACGACCCAGATGCCGATCACTAGCCCACACAACGACAAGCTGAAGACGGTCCGCAAGCTCCGCCAGCGCCGGCGTGACCGCGAGCGTCTGGGCCAGTTCGTCGCGGAGGGCGAGGATCTGCTCGCCGCCGCCGACGCCGCCGGCTGGACCCCGATCGAGCGCTTCGCGGTGCTCGGCAGCGGCCTGCCCGGCACCGAGGTCGACCCCGCCGCACTGCAATCGGTCAGCGAGCTCGCTTCCGGCACCCGCACGCTGGCGATCTACTGGGAGAGGTGGGAGGCGGTGGGTGGGATTCCGTCTCCCCGCCTCTGTCTGTACCTGCATGGCGTCAGCGACCCTGGGAACGTCGGCACGGTGCTCCGCTCCGCGGCCGCCTTCGGTGCAAGCTGCGTTGCATTCGGCGCCGGCAGCGCCGACCCGTTCGGCCCCAAGGCGGTGCGCGCGAGCATGGGCGCGATCTTCGCCGTGCCGGTCGTGCGCGCGACCCCGGACGAGCTCCCCGGCACGACGATCGCACTCGTCGCCGACGCGGACGACACGCTGGCCGTTGTTGCAGCTGCTCTCGCGCCCCAAGCCGAGATCAGCGTGCTGGTCGGCGCCGAACGCGCCGGCCTACCGGACGATCTGGTCGCCGCCTGCGATCACATCGCGCGGATCCCGATCGCGACCGAGTCGCTCAACGCCGCGATCGCGGCGAGCGTCGCCCTGTACGAGCTCTCGAAATCGGCTAACTCGTAGCATCACGCGCGCATGAGTCTCGACCAGCGAATCACCGAACTCCAGCGGCAGGCCGAGGCCGCGATTGCTGCCGCCGGCACAACGGCGGCCCTCGAAGACGTCCGCGTCCAGTTCCTGGGACGCAAGGCCGAGCTCCCCAACCTGCTGCGCGGCGTCGCCGAGCTGCCGCCCGAGCAGCGCGGGGCTGTCGGGAAGGCCGCCAATGTGGCGCGCAGGACGCTCGAGGCTCAGATCGACGCGCGCGCGGGTGAGCTCGCCGTCGGCGAGCTTAACACCCGCCTCGAGCAGGACCGCGTCGATGTCACACTGCCGGCCGACCCGCTGCCCGCCGCCGGGCGGCTGCATCTGATCACGCAGACGCGGCGGGAGATCGAGGACGTTTTCATCGGCCTTGGCTTCAGCGTCGCCGAGGGCCCTGAGGTCGAGAACGTCTACTACAACTTCGACGCCCTCAACCACGAGGCGACGCACCCGGCTCGTGCCTGGACCGACACGTTCTACCTGGCCGACGATGTGCTGCTACGCACGCACACGAGCCCGATGCAGGTCCGCGCGATGGAGCTCCAGAAGCCGCCGATCTACCTGATCGTCCCGGGGCGCGTCTACCGGCGCGACTCAGACCTGACCCACACACCGCAGTTCCACCAGGTCGAGGGTCTCGCTGTCGACGAAGGGATCACGCTCGCCGACCTCAAGGGCACGCTGCTCGAGTTCGCGCGCGCGATTTTCGGCCACGAGCGGGAGATCCGCCTGCGCCCGCATTTCTTCCCGTTCACCGAGCCGAGCGTCGAGGTCGACGTCTCCTGCTTCAACTGCACGGACGGCATCACCGACGACGGTGAGCGTTGCAGCATCTGCAAGGGCACCGGCTGGCTGGAGATCCTCGGCTCGGGCATGGTCGACCCGAACGTGCTGCTGCACGTCAAGGACAACGGCTACGACCCCGAGCAGGTGCAGGGCTTTGCCTTCGGCATGGGGGTCGAGCGGATCGCGATGCTCAAGCACGGGATCAGCGATCTGCGGCTGCTCTATGACAACGACATCCGCTTCTTGGAGCAGTTCGCATGAGGGTCCCGCTCGAGTGGCTGAACGAGTACTGCCGGCCGCAGATTGACACACAGGCCCTGGCGCAGCGGCTGGCGCTGACCGGGACCGAGGTCGAGCGGATCGAGCACCATGGCGTGCTCGGCGCCGAGAATTTCGTCGTCGGGCACGTGCTCGAGCGCAAGAAGCACCCTGACGCCGACAGGCTGAACGTCTGCATGGTCGACATCGGCGGCTCGACGCCGTCACAGATCGTCTGCGGCGCCGCCAATGTCGCCGCCGGGCAGACCGTCGGCGTCGCACGCCCTGGCGCCGTGATGCCGGACGGAACCGCGCTCGGGGAGGCGAAGCTGCGCGGCGTCGCCTCGCAGGGGATGATCCTCTCCGAGCGCGAGCTCCAGATCAGCGACGACCACGTGGGGATCATGGTTCTCGACGACGGGGTCGCGCCTGGCACACCGCTCGCCGACGTGTTGCAGATCGGGACCGACGTGCTGGTGCTCGAGATCACGCCCAACCGCCCCGATTGCCTGGGCATCTACGGCGTCGCGCGCGAGGCTGCCGCGAGCACCGGCGCTGAGCTGAAGCCCGCCCCGTGGGAGCAGGATCCGGGCAGCTTCGGCGAGCTCGACGGATTCGAGATCACAAACGAGGCCGGCCATACGCTCTGCCCGCGCTTCACCGCGCGGATCTTCGAGGGGATCAAGATCGGCCCGAGCCCGCTGTGGATCAAGGCGCGGCTGATGGCCTGCGGCCAGCGGCCGATCTCCAACGTCGTCGACATCACCAACTACGTGATGCTGTTGACCGGCCAGCCGATGCACGCCTTCGACTACGACCGCGTCGCCGGCAGGCGACTGAACGTGCGCCGCGCGCGGCCGGGCGAGGCGATCCAGACACTCGACGACCAGACGCGCACGCTCGATGAGGACATCGTGCTGATCGAGGACGCCGACGGGCCGACCTCGATCGCCGGCGTGATGGGCGGCGCGCGCTCCGAGGTCTCCGACGCGACCACGACCGTCGTCAGCGAGGTCGCGACCTGGAACGGCGCCAACGTCCATGCCACCTCTCTCAAGCTGGTGCTGCGCAGCGAGGCCTCGAGCCGCAATGAGAAGGGGCTGCAGCCCGAGCAGACGTTGTGGGCACAGGCGGTCGCCACGCGACTGTTCATCGACGTTTGTGGCGCGACCGTCCGCCGGGGCACGATCGATATCGGCGGCCCCGGGCCTGAGCCCGCCACGGTCCGCCTGCGCGACGCACGCGTCGAGGGTCTGCTCGGAATCGCGATCCCACGCGAGCGCTCCAAGCAACTGCTGCAGACGATCGCCTTCACGGCCGTCGACGCAGCCGACGGGCTCGATGTGACCGTCCCCGACTTCCGTCGCGACGACGTCACGCGCGAGGCCGACCTGATCGAGGAGGTCTCGCGGCTCGATGGCCTCGAGAACCTACCCGCGACGCTGCCCGCCCGGCACAGCGCCGTCGGGCGGCTGACGCCGGTGCAGCGACTGCGGCGCCGCGCCGAGGACGCGCTCGCGGCGCAGGGGCTGCATGAGATCGTCGGCTGGAGCTTCACCGGCCCGGAACTGGCCGGGAAGCTACGGCTGCTCGAGTCCGGTTCGAGCGGGCCATTGACGCTCGCCAACCCGATGTCCTCGGAGCAGTCGCAGCTGCGGACGACGTTGCTTGGCTCGCTGCTGGACGTGGCGGCGCGAAACCGCGCTCGCGGCGCGAGCGGGAGCAGGATCGCGCTGTTCGAGTCCGGTGCGATCTACCGCTCGAAGTCTTCCGTCGATGCGGACCGGCTTCCTGATGAGCCGCACCACATCGGCGCGATCCTCGCCGGCCCGGTGCGTCCGGCAACCTGGCGCGACGCCGACCCGCCGCCAGCCGACTTCTTCGCCGCCAAGGGCGTGCTGGCCGGGCTGTTCTCCGCACTCGGCGTCGACTGGGATGTGCGCCCGATGACGACGGGCCGTTTCCTGCACCCTGGGCGTGCCGCCGCCGTGCTCCTCGACGGCGAACACCTCGGCTGGGTTGGGGAAATTCATCCGGCGGTCGCCGCTGAGTGGGAGTTCGAGGAAACGCTCGCCGGCTTCGAGATAGATCTTTCGGCCATCGCGCCACGCCCGGCGACGCTGTTCAAGGACCTTGTCAGCTTCCCGGAGGTGCGCGAGGACCTAGCGGTGCTGGTCAGCGACCAAGTGACCGCCGCGGAGATCCTCGCGGTGATTCGCAGGGCCGGCTCGCCGCTGCTCGCCGGCGCCGAGGTGTTCGACGTCTACCGCGACCCTGAGCGCCTCGGCACCGGCAAGGTGTCTGTCGCCGTGCGGCTCGCCTATCGCGTCGGTGATCGCACGCTGACCGACGCCGAGGTCGCGCGCCAGCGGCAGTTCATCGTCAACGCGCTCGCACTGGAGCTCGAGGGGACGATCCGTGCCGGCGAATGACGACCGGACTGTCGCGGTCTTCGGCGCCGGCGGCTACGCCGGCTCGCTTGCGGCCCGCTTGCTCCACAACCACCCGAACTTCGACCTGCGCTGGGTTACCGCGCGCGGCGACGTCGGCCGCCGGCTCGACGATGTCTACCCGTACCACCGCGTGCCGCTGGTGCTCGAGGAGGTCGACATCGACAGGCACGGTGACGTCAATGCGGCCATCGTCGCCTACCCGCACGGCGCCTCGGCGCCGTTCGTCGCACAGCTGCGCGAGCGTGGGGTGAAGGTGGTCGACCTCAGCGCCGATTTCCGTCTGCGCGACGCCCGGACCTACGAGGAGTGGTACAAGCCGCACCCCGAGCCGGAGCTGATCGCCGCCGCCGTCTACGGTCTGCCGGAGCTCTATCGCGACGAGATTGCCGGGGCCGAGCTGGTCGCCAACCCGGGCTGCTACCCGACGGCGACGATCCTCGCGCTCGCGCCCATGGCGCGCGCCGGTCTGATCGCCGACGCGGTCATCGACGCCAAGTCCGGGGCCTCGGGGGCCGGTCGCGGCGCGACTGAGGAGACCCACTTCGTCACCGTCGATGAGAACGTGAACGCCTACGGTGTCCCGCGCCACCGCCACACGCCCGAGATCGAGCAGGAGCTGGCCGCGCTCGGCAACGACGTCACGATCACTTTTACCCCGCATCTGGTGCCGCTCGACCAGGGCGAGCTCGTTTCCTCTTACGTGACCCTCACGGACCCGACGGTCAGCACGGGCGAGCTCGAGGATCTCTACCGCGACGCCTATGACGCAGAGCAGTTCATTGAACTCGTGCGGGAGCCGCCCGGTGTGCGCGCGGTTCGCGATACGAACATCTGCCGGATCTCTCTGCACCGCGATGAGCGAACGGGCCGCGCGATCGTGTTCGGCGCGATCGACAACCTCTGGAAGGGCACCGCGTCGCAGGCGGTCCAGAACCTGAACCTCATGTTCGGTCTGCCGGAGGCGGCGGGCATCGCATGACCGCCGGCTCGTTCTTCCAATCGCGCTGGGTGCAGCGTCCCGAAAACGTCACCGAGGTTGATGACGGTCTGCTGCCGCGTGGCTTCCGCGCCGCCGGTACCGCCTGTGGAATCAAGCCCGACGGCGCCAGGGATCTGGCGCTGGTCGTCTGCGACGCGGAGCACGTGACCAGCGCTGCGCGCTTCTGCCGCTCGGGCGTGCAGTCGGCGCCGGTGCTGTTCAGCCGGCACGAGTCAAAGCTGTGGGCACTCCGCGCGGTGGTGGTCAACTCGGGCAACGCCAATGCCGCCACCGGCCAGCGTGGGCTCGACGACGCCGCCGCGATGCGCACCGTGGCTGCGCGAATCGCCGGGGTCGACGACCAGCAGGTCGCGGTCGCGTCGACCGGCGTGATCGGTGTGCCGCTCCCGATCGAGCGGGTGCTCGCCGGGATCGCGGCGATCGGAAGCGAGCTGCGCCCGGAGGGCGCAGAGGACTTCGCGGAGGCGATCCGGACGACTGACGCGTTCCGCAAGCAGGTCACGCTCGAGGTAGGGCTGTCGGCAGGTACCGTGCGGCTGAGCGTCCAAGCCAAGGGCGCGGGCATGATCTCGCCGAACTTCGCGACGCTGCTGGTCTTCATCCAGACCGACGCCGAGCTGCAGGCCGACGAGGCCGAGCTGCTGCTGTCGGTCTGCACGAAGCGCTCGTTCGACCGCATCAGCGTGGACGGGCAGCTCTCCACCTCGGACACGATCGTGCTGCAGGCCTCCGGAGCCTCGGGTGTGCGGATCGAGCCCAAGAGCGAGGATGAGCGTGCGTTCGGCGAAGCGCTCGACGCGGTTTTGCGGCAGGTCGCGCTACTGGTCGCCAAGGATGGTGAGGGTGCGCGCCGTGTCGGACGCGTGATCGTCAAGGGCGGCGATCAACGCGGCGTCGAGCGCGTCGCGCACGCGATCGCTGACTCGCCGCTGGTGAAGACGGCGCTGTACGGTGGCGATCCGAATTGGGGCCGGGTCATCCAGGCCGTCGGGGCGGCGCTGCCCGGGGCTTCGCACCTCAAGGTCGACATCTCGATCGAGGGCATCGTCGTATGCGTGAACGGCAGTTACGTCGAACACGACGCGGCGGCTCTGCTGGAGGCCGTCAAGGGTGACGAGGTCGACTATGAGGTCGTGCTCCCCGGAGACGGCGCGGAGGCTGAGCGCTACTTCTCGGACCTCGGTCACGGGTATGTGACGATCAACGCCGAGTACACGACATGACCGAGGTAGGCGAGAACCCGGAGCTCACGGGTCCCGAGCAGCCGGTGCGCACCCAGCGTGACGTCGTCACGCTGCTCGAGGCGCTCCCGTACATCCGTGAATTTCATGGCCGGACGGTGGTGATCAAGTACGGCGGTGCCGCGATGACCGACCCCGCGCTAAAGCACGAGTTCGCCCGCGACATCACGCTGCTGAAGTACGTCGGCATCAACCCGGTGATCGTGCACGGCGGCGGTCCCGAGATCACCGCCTACATGGAGCGGCTCGGCTTGCCCGTCAAGTTCGTTGACGGCCTGCGCGTGTCCGACGCCGAGACGGTGAAGCTCGCGAAGATGGTGCTGGTCGGCAAGGTCAACAAGGACATCGTGCTGCTGATCAACCGCCATGGCCAGCCGGCTGTCGGTCTTAGCGGTGATGACGGTCGCCTCTTCCACTGCAGCCGGCTGGCGGCACCGAGCGGTCAGGACATCGGTTTCGTCGGCAGGATCGATCACGTCGATACGGGCGTGCTCACGCATGTCGGCACCGACTACATCCCAGTGATCGCGAGCGTCGGCGCCGACGAGCACGGGAACTCCTACAACATCAACGCCGACGACGCCGCGGCAGCCGTCGCCGCCGCGCTCGGGGCCTACAAGGCGATGTTCCTGACAGACGTCGCCGGCTGGTTTCGCGACCCGAGCGACGCCAGCACGCTGGTCGCGGAGGCGACCGCGACCGAGCTGCGTGAGGCGCTCGCGGGCGTCGGCGGCGGCATGCGCCCGAAGCTGGCCGCTTGCCTGCACGCCGTCGAGGGCGGTGTGCCCAGCGCCGTGATCGTCGACGGGCGCGTCCCGCACTCGCTGCTGCTCGAGCTGTTCACGAATGAGGGGCAGGGGACGATGATCGTCCCCGATCCGCGTCCTGACTCCGGCCCCGACCCCGAGCGCGCCGCAAAGGGACGCCTTCTCCCCAGCAGTAATGATAATGATTCTGATTCTCATTATCATCATGTGTCCGGGGAGGAGGGGGCCTGATGGCCCTGGCCGAGCTTCAGGCGCTCGAGCGCGAGTACGCGGTGCCCACATACGTTCGCAACCAGGTGGAGTTCGTCCGCGGTCAGGGCGTGAGCCTGTGGGATGACGCTGGCGACGAGTACCTCGACTTCCTTGCCGGGATTTCGGTGCTGAACGTTGGCCACTGCCACCCGCGCGTGGTGGCCGCGGTCCAGGAGCAGGCGGCGAAGCTCACCCACGTCTCCAACCTCTACTACACCGAGCAGGCGATGCGACTGTCGCAGGAGCTGGCGCAAAGCTCACTCGGCGGCAAGGTCTTCCTCTGCAACTCGGGCGCCGAGGCGAACGAGGCGGCGATCAAACTGGCCCGACGTCACAGGCCCGGGGGCGACATCGTCGTCCTGCGCGATGCGTTCCACGGTCGCACCTACGGTGCGCTCTCGGCGACGCCGCAGGAGGCCAAGCAGGCGCCGTTCGCTCCGCTGGTGCCTGGGTTCGTTGTCAGCGAGAAGGATCCGGCGGCGATCGATGCCGCGGTCGGTTCGCGAACCGCGGCGGTGCTGCTCGAGCCGATCCAGGGTGAAAGCGGCGTGCTTCCCCTGTCAGCTCAGTTCCTGCAGGCCGCCCGCGCCGCATGCGATCGCGAGAACGCGGCGCTGATCTTCGATGAGGTACAGACCGGTATGGGGCGCACCGGCACGCTGTGGGCCTATGAGCAGACCGGCGTCGTGCCCGACGCGCTGACGAGCGCGAAGGCGCTCGGCGGCGGGTTGCCGATCGGCGCGCTGGTGACCGGCGAGAAGCTCGCCGACACGCTCCAGCCCGGGGACCACGGGTCCACCTTCGCGGGCGGACCGGTGGCGTGTGCGGCTGCACTGGTGGCGCTCGAGATCTGCTCGGAGCCGGGCCTGCTCGCGCACGTGAGCGCAATGGGTGAGCGCCTCAGCGCCGCGCTCGAAGAGCTGCCGTTCGTGGTGTCGGTGCGTGGGCGCGGGTTGCTGCTCGGCGCCGAACTGGCGTCCGGGGTCTCGGCGATCGAGCTGGCGCGCCGCGCGCTACTCGAAGAGCGACTCGTGATCAACGCGACCGGCCCCTCGAGCCTGCGCATGGAGCCCCCGCTGATCGTCACCGAGGCGCAGATCGACGAAGCCGTCAGGCGCTTGGGGCGGCTGGTGCCGTGAGCGACCGCGAGGGCCTGCTCAGCTCAAGCAGCCTGTTGGCTGCCGGTCGCTCGGCGCTGGCGCCCGCCTTCACCGTCGAGCAGGAAGCGGGCACCGGCGAGCCGGTGGTGCGTGACGAGCTCGGCAAGATCGTCTGCCGGCTGTCGGTCGCGGTCGCCCCGGGCGCCGGCTGGTGGGTCGAGCTGCGGCCGCTGCGCGGCTACGACAAGGAGTGTGAGCGCATCGAATGGCTGCTGCTGCAGCACGGCTTCACGCCCGCCGCGGACTGGTCGAACGTCGACGTCGTCATGCAACCCCTCGAGCGCTCCGATGTCGTGGTCGCGCGCGTGTTGCTGCGCCTGCGCGAGATCCAGGACCAGAATCTGCCGGGCACGCTCGTCGACGCCGACATCGAGTATCTGCACGACTTCCGCGTCGCCATCCGCCGCACCCGTTCGGTGCTGCGGGAGATGCGGGGCGTGTTCGCGCCTGCAGATCTGGCGCGGGTGCGGGCCTCGTTCAAATGGCTTCAGGACCAGACGAGCGCGACCCGTGACCTCGACGTCTACCTGCGAGATTTCGGGGAGCTGCGGGCGATGGCGCCCGCCGCGATGCAGGCCGACCTCGCGCCCCTGCAGGCGCTGTTGAGCGCACGGCACCAGGGCGCACGCGCGTCGATGGAGGAGGGGCTCAGGAGCGAGCGGGCACGGACTCTGCACGCGGAGTGGCTGGAGATCCTCAAGGCGCCCGTGCTCGAGGACGAGGCCGAACGCCCGGATGCGGCGCGTCCGATCGGCGAGCTCACCGCCGGACGTGTACGCGCGGTGCACCGCAGGATGGTGCGGATGGGACGGGCGATCACGCCGGACTCGCCGCCAGAGGATTACCACGAGCTGCGTAAGAAGGGCAAGGAACTGCGCTACCTGCTGGAGCTGTTCGCGAAGCCGCTGTTCGATGGCGAGGTCGTCAGGCCGATGATCAAGAGCCTCAAGGGCCTGCAGGACGTGCTCGGGATGCACCAGGATCGTGAGGTACAGATGGAGATGCTCAAGGAGATCGCCCATTCGCTGGTGGCAAAGCCCGGCGGCGCCGGCGCACTTCTGGCGATTGGCGCGCTGATCGAACGACTTGAGGCCGACGCGGAAGCGGCCCGCGGAAGTTTCGCGGCGAGCTTCGCCGAGTTCGCGTCCGAGGCACAATGCAAGCTCGTGGCTGAAGTCTTCAGCAGATGAGCTTCAGTCGATGACATTCAGCCGATGAGCAAAACAAAGCGCGACACCAGGGTGCTCGCGACCTACAACATCAAGGGCGGCGTCGGCAAGACCTCGGCGGCCGTAAACCTTGCTTACCTGGCCGCGCAGGCCGGCCACCCGACGCTGCTCTGGGACCTCGACCCGCAGGCGGCCAGCACCTACCTCTTCCGCGTCCGACCCAAGGTGAAGGGCGGCGGCCGCGGCCTGCTGAAGCGGCGCAGTCACGCGGGTGACCACGTCAAGGCGACCGACCACGAGCAGCTCGAGCTGCTCCCGGCTGACTTCTCCTACCGGCACCTGGACCTCGCCCTCGACCAATTCAAGAAGCCCGCATCGCGGCTGGGCAGGGTGCTGGCACCACTGCGCGCGGAGTACGACTACATCTTCCTCGACTGCCCGCCCAGCATCTCGCTCGTCTCCGAGGCCGTGTTCGAGGCCTCCGACGCCTTGCTCGTTCCGGTGATCCCGTCGACCCTGTCCTCGCGCGCCTATGAGCAACTCGAAACGCTGGCGAGCCATGGCAAGGTCGGTCGCAAACGCAAGACCGCGATCTTCGCCTTCTTCTCGATGGCGGACGTCACACGACCCCTGCACCTGCAGGTGATGGAGCGACTGCGCAAGATCGAGGCGCTTACAGTGCTCGGCGTCGCGATCCCGACCTCTGACGAGGTCGAGATGATGGGGGAGGAGCGCAACCCAGTAGCCGTGTTCGCGCCCGAGGGCCCGGCCACCGTCGCCTACCAGGCGTTGTGGGCGGAGATCGAAACTCGCCTGCACCCACCACCTGAATAGGCGGGGCGCGGGTGGCGCGCTCAGTCGCGCGACGCGCTGAGCCGGGCAGCGCTGAACGCGGCTGGGATCGCCGCGTCGCTATCGGCGATGATCGCCTCTGCCATAACCCGTCCCGACGCGGGCCCGAGCGACATGCCACGGCCGCCGTGGCCGGTTGCCATCCAAAGCCGCTCCTGACCCGGCACCCGGCCCATGATCGGGCGGTTGTCGAATGCGCGAGGCCTCGCGCAGACGAGCGTGCCGAGGATGCGAGCCTCTTCGATGGCCGGCACAAAACGAGTGCCCCTTGAGAGCAGGCGCTGCGACCAGGCACTCCCGTCCGGCTCGTCTCCCTGCAGCATGGTTGAGCCGACGGCCAGATAGCTGGGGCTGTCGAGCAGCGTGAATGGCGCGTCGTCTGCAACGGCGCCACCACCGTGCGCGATCGTCAGCAGGCCCTCGATCAGCTGGTGACGCGGGCGCTCCGGCATCTCGACCGTGACGATGACGCCCCAGAGCGGCGTCACGACGTCCGGCCGGACGTAGCCTTCGAGCACGCTCGCGGTTCCAGCACCAGCGGCGACGACGACGATCGGCCGGTCGGGGCTCTCCAAAACGCGTCTAGCCGTTATGCCGCCGGTGTTATAACCCGAATCCGCCAAATCGGAACCCACGACGAAATTCGCGCCGGCCTGCCGTGCCAGATCGGCAAACGCCGAGGTCGCCTCGAGCGGCCGGATGGGATAGGACGTCTGCAGCAGGCAACCCCAGATGCCGTCGGCGAGCAATGGCTCGGCCGCCCGTGCCGCCGCGGGCTCCAGCAGCGCTGTCTCGAGCTCGGGGAACTGGGTGTGGTGCGCGACCAACGCATTGGCATCGGCCTCAGTCTCGGCCACGAGCAGCGTGCCCACGGGCTTCGCCGGCATCGCATCAACGAGCAGTTCCTGCAACAGGCCGACGCTCTCCTCGAACAGCTCGACGGTGGCCGCGTCGTAGGGATGCTCGATCATGCCGTTGTTGCGCCCTGACGCGCCGGCGGCCACCCCGACCGCGTCGAGCACGGTCACCTCGACGCCGTCGAGGGCGAGGAAATAGGCGGTCGCGCAGCCGACGATTCCCGCTCCGATGATCACGACGTGCTTGCCCATCGCCCGGCGAGACTACGCTAGAAGCGTGTCTGCAGCGTCGCATACGAGCTTTGACCCGACCGCGTTCAGGGCCTTCCAATACACCTATCGGAGCCTGTCTGCAGACGGCATGGTGCGGCTCGGCTATGCGCTCGACGAGATCGAGTTCGAGGAGACCTTTGTGCTGCCGGTACCGATCGCTGAGTCGCCGGCCATCGAGGGACTGCTCGACCTGCTGCACTGGGTCGCCGGCGTCAGCTATTACAAGGCCGCGATCCCGGGGCACCTGGTGTGCGAGACCGGCGCGCCGCCGCCGGCCACGGCGCGTCTGCTGTCGGCGCTCTACTCCGAGGGGCTCGGTGAGTTCGCCGTGGTCAACGGGCTCGAGTGCCTGCCACGCCCGCAGTTCCCGCGCGGCATCGAGGCGGCGCCGGCGCCGGCGCGATCCACGCTCGAACGCATCCTGGTGCCAGTCGGCGGCGGCAAGGACAGCGTCGTTGCGATCGAGATCGCCCGTGCGAGCGGCCTCGAGACGGCCCTGTTCTCGGTTGGGGACGCGACGCCAATCCGCGCAACCGCAAGCGCGGCCGGCCTGCTGCGCCACATCGCCACACGCACGCTCGATCCGCACCTGCTCGAGCTGAACGCACAGGGTGCACTGAACGGCCACGTGCCGATCACCGCGATCGTTAGCTGCGTCGCGCTGTTGACGGCGGCGACGCAAGGGTACGACGCCGTGGCGCTCGCAAACGAGCGCTCGGCCTCGGCAGGCAACCTCGTCTTTGACGGGATCGAGATCAACCATCAATTCTCCAAGAGCCGGCGCGCCGAACTGCTGCTGGCAGACGCCGTCGCCGAGATCGAGGGCGCGCCGCAGATCTTCTCGATCCTGCGTCCGGCCTCGGAGCTCGCGATCGCTCAGGCATTCGCGAAGCTCAAGCAGTACCACCGTGCGTTCACGAGCTGCAATCGCGTCTTCGGACTCGACCCTGAGCAGCGCCTCGGGTCGTGGTGCTGCGACTGCGACAAGTGCCGCTTCGTCTTTCTGGTGCTGGCGCCCTTCATGACGCCCGAGCAGCTGACCGAGATCTTCGGCAAGGACCTCCTCGACGACCCCGCGCAGTACGACGGTTTCGCGCTGCTGACCGCGAGCGGCGGCGACAAGCCGTTCGAGTGTGTGGGCGAGGTCGAGGAATGCCTGGCGGCGATCTACCTGATCGCGAGGCACTTCCAATGGCGAGAGCGCATCAACGTTCGCCGGCTCGTCGACGAGGTGCTGGCCGCACGCCCGCTCACGGAGGACGAGGTCTCGGCTCATTTTAAGCTGAGCGAGGACCATGACGTTCCGGAAGCGCTGATCGGCTCGGTCCGTGAAGTTCTCCGAGCTTGAGGGCAGCACGGTCGCGCTCTGGGGCCTCGGGCGCGAGACGCTCGCGTTCCGAGACCAGTTGGCCCAACGGCTGCCGAGCACTCGCATCAACGCAGTGATCGACGACGACACGCCAACGGCCCAGGCCGTGGGCGCGATCGCCGCCGCCGACGTGCTGGTCCGCTCGCCCGGCGTCTCGATTTACAAGCCGTTGATCCAGGATGCGATCAGGAGCGGTAAGACGGTCACGACCGCCACCGCGCTGTGGCTGGCCGAGCGTGGGGGAAGGCACGTGATCGGCGTGACCGGAACCAAGGGCAAGAGCACGACCGCGACCGTGATCGCGCATCTGTTGCGCCAGGTCACGGCGACCGAGCTTGCCGGCAACATCGGCCGCCCCGTGATCGAACTGCTCGACACACCCGAGGACACATGGGTCGTCTGCGAGCTTTCGAGCTATCAGATCGCCGACCTCACCACCGGCCCAGAAGTTGCGGTGCTCACGAACCTCTACCGCGAGCACACCGACTGGCACGGCAGCGAGCAGCAGTATCGTGCCGACAAGCTGCGGATCTTCGACTTGCCCGGGGTCCGCGCCGCGGTTCGCCCGCTTGGCGCCGACGGCGGCTGGCCGCTGGTCTTGACGCCCGACCAGATCCCGCTGCGCGGGCGACACAACGCCGAGAACGTAGCGACGGCGGTGGCGGCGATCGAGGCGGCGGGGCTGCCGCTGCCACCGCTCCCACAGGCGCTCGAGGGACTCACCGGGCTCCCGCACCGCCTGCAGACGGTGCACACCGGTGATAACGGCACCGAGTGGATCGACGACAGCATCTCGACCACCCCCGAGTCCGCGATCGCGGCACTCGACGCGTTCGCGGATCGGCCGGTCGTGCTGATCGCCGGCGGCAGCGACCGCGATCAGGACTACCACGGTCTCGGCCTGGCGCTGGCGTCGCGCGCGGCTGCGACCCACCTGATCCTGCTGCCCGGCACGGGCCCGCGCATCGCTGCGGCCGCCACGTCCCAGGGCTTCGGTGAGGACCGCATGTCGACAGCGGGAGACATGCGAGAGGCAACGCAACTGGCCCGGAGGCATGTCCAGCCCGGCGGTGTCGTGCTGCTGTCGCCGGCCGCACCGAGCTTCAACCAGTATGCGAACTTCGAGGAGCGCGGTGATGACTTCGTCGCGTTAGCCTTGCGCGCGTGACCAATCAGACCGCGACCTACCTCGCCAACCCTGAGGACGTGCATCGGGTACTGCTGCTCTACAGCGGCGGTCTGGACACGAGTGTGATGCTCAAGTGGATCCAGGATCAGTACCACGCCGAGGTGGTCGCGCTGACGGTGAACCTCGGCCAGCCGGGCGAGGACTACGACGTCGTCAAGGGCAAGGCGTTGCAACTGGGCGCGCTCGACGCTCATGTCATCGATGCGCGCGAGGAGTTCGCGCGTGATTTCGTCGCGCCGGCGATCAGGGCCAACGCGATCTACGGCCTCGGCTACCCGCTGTTCACCGCGCTCGGCCGGCCGCTGATCGCCAAGCTCGCGGTCGAGTACGCGCGCAGCTCGGGCTGCGACACGATCGCCCACGGTTGCACCGGCAAGGGCAACGATCAGGTCCGGATCGAGTCGACGATCGCGACGCTCGCACCGGAGCTGAAGGTGATCGCGCCTGTGCGCTCGTGGAAGATGGGCCGCGACGAGGAGGTCGCCTACGCGCGTGAGAACGGCATCCCCGTCAAAGGCGGGAGCGAGGTGGCTCCGTACTCGATCGACGACAACCTCTGGGGCCGCTCGAGTGAGGGCCGCTGGATCGAGGACCTCGAGACCGCCCCGCAGGACGACGTCTTCCAGTTGGTGACCCGTCCCGAACTCGCGCCCGACACGGCCGAGACGCTCGAGATCGAGTTCGAGCAGGGCCTCCCGGTGGCGCTCGACGGGGAGCGCCTGCCGCTCGTCACGCTGCTCGAGCGCGTCGCCGAGGCGGGCATGCGCCACGGCGTCGGCATCGTCGACCACATTGAGGACCGCATCGTCGGACTCAAGGTGCGCGACATCTACGAGGTTCCAGCGGCCGCGATCCTGCTGCCCGCGCACGCCGAGCTCGAGCGCCTGGTCGGCACGATCCACCAGAACCAGTTCAAGACGACGCTCGACCATAAGTGGGCCTACCTGGTCTACGCCGGTCTCTGGTGGGAGCCGCTGCGTACCGACATCGAGGCCTACATGGACGCCGCCAACGCCCACGTGACCGGTCGCATCGGCGTCAAGCTGTTCAAGGGCTCGGCGCGGGTCGTCACACGCGAGTCTCCCTGGGCCCTCTACGACGCGCAACTGGCGACATTCTCCGAGTCCGGCGGCCTGTTCAGCCAGGAGGCCTCGCCCGGCTTCATCGAGCTGTGGTCGTTGCAGTCGCGGATGGCCTGGCAGGTGCGCAACCGCTCATGAGGCTGGGGCGTCTGTTCGGACGGCGCGGAGGCGACCGGCCGTCGCGAACCGACGCGCCTGCGCCCGCGGCAGGGTCCGCCGCCGGTGCCGCGGCACCAGAGCCGGGGATCTCCCCCACACGGCTCGACGCGGCGCTCCAGCGGCTGCGTGAAGAGATTCCCGCATCTAGCGAGGAGACTCCTCCGGAGCCCTCGGCGTAGGCCACAACACATCCGAAGCGCTGCCTACAGTTGACCGGGCGATGAGCCACAGTTGCGCCCACCTGCACGTTCATTCCGAGTACTCGCTACTCGACGGAGCGGCAAAGATCGACAGCCTCGCGGAGCGCGCAGCGTCCTTCGGACAGCCGGCGCTGGCACTGACTGACCACGGCGTGATGAACGGCGCGATCGAGCTCTACCAGGCGTGCAGGAAGCACGGGATCAAGCCGATTCAGGGCTGCGAGGTCTACGTCTCCGACGATCACACCAAGCGCGGAAAGCGCCATCACCTGACACTGATCGCCGAGAACGCGGCCGGCTACCGCAACCTCGTCAAGCTGTGCTCGTCCGGATTCCTCGAGGGGCTCCAGCGCGGCAAGCCGACGGTCGACGCCGGCCTCATGTCCGAGTATGCGGAGGGTGTGATCGCGCTGACCGGGTGCCTCGCTTCGCGCTTCTGCCAGGCGCTGGTCGCCGACCGCGCACAGGAAGCACGCTCGGTCGCTGACGAGCTCCTACAGATCTACGGGCAGCAGAACGTGTACTTCGAGGTCCAGAACAACGGCATCGCCGACCAGGAGAAGGCCAACGAGGGCATCGTCCGGATCGCGCGCGAGCTCGGGCGCCCGCTGGTCGGCACCGGTGATGTGCACTACCTGCGCCGTGAGGATTACGACAACCACACTGCGCTGCTGTGCGTGCAGACCAAGTCGACGCTGGCGGCGCCCAAGCTGACCTTCGACACCAATGAGTTCTACCTACGTTCGAGCGACGAGATGGCTGAACGTTTCGCGATGTGGCCGGAGGCGCTGGCCTCGACTGTGGAGATAGCGGAGCGCTGCGACGTCGAGATCGAGCTCGGCAAGCAGCTGATCCCGCGCTTTGAGTGCCCGGGCGGGCTGGTCGAGCGCGACCACCTGCGCCAGCTGGTCCTGGACGGGCTCACCTGGCGGTTCGGCGATCCGGTGCCCGCCGAAGCGCTGGAACGCGCCGAGTACGAACTCGGCGTGATCGACCGCATGGGCTACAGCGGGTACTTCCTGATCGTCTGGGACTTCATCAAGTACGCCCGCGATAGCGGCATCCCCGTCGGCCCGGGCCGTGGCTCGGCGGCGGGCTCGCTGGTCGCCTACGCGCTGCGGATCACCGACCTCGACCCGCTGCGCTACGACCTGCTGTTCGAGCGCTTTCTCAACCCCGAGCGCGTGTCGATGCCGGACATCGACGTCGACTTCTCAGTGCGGGGCCGTGAGCAGGTGATCCAGTATGTGACCGACAAGTACGGCAAGGACTCGGTCGCGCAGATCATCACCTTCGGCAAGATGTTTCCGCGCGCGGCCACGCGCGACGCGGCCCGGGTGCTCGGCTTTCCGTACGCGCTCGGCGACAAGCTCGCCAAGCTGATCCCCGACCCCGACCAGGGACGCGCCCCGAAGTTCGAGGACTGCCTCAAGCCCGGCCAGCCGCTCGCCGCGGAGACGCAGAGGGATGCCGACTCACACCGCATCATCGAGGTCGCACGCGGCCTCGAGGGCATCGTGCGCAACGCCTCGATCCACGCCGCCGCCGTCGTGATCGCGCCGCAGCCGCTGACCGAGCTGGTTCCTGTGCAGCTAGCCGACACCAACAAGACCGACGAGAACGGCGAGAAGATCTACCGCACCGTCACGCAGTTCTCGATGAAGCCCGTGGAGGCCATGGGCCTGCTGAAGATGGACTTCCTCGGGCTGCGCAACCTCGACGTGATCGAGGACGCGCTCGACATCATCGAGCGTTCGACCGGTACTCGGCCCGACATGACGGGTCTGCCGCTCGACGACTCGAAGACCTATGAGATGTTGTCGCGCGGAGAGTCGGTCGGCGTCTTCCAGTTCGAATCGGAGGGCTTCCGCGAGGCGCTTAAGCGGGTCAGGCCGACCGAGTTCGACGACCTCGTCGCGCTCGGCGCGCTCTACCGCCCGGGCGCGGTTGACTCGATCCCGACATACGCCCGCGGCAAGCATGATCCCGACTCGATCGACTTCCGCGACGACCGCCTGCGCCCGATCCTCGAGCCGACCAAGGGCGTGATCATCTACCAGGAGCAAGCGATGGTCATCTCCCGCGAGCTCGCCGGGTTCAGCGGTGCCAAGGCCGACGACCTGCGCAAGGCGATCGGCAAGAAGAACCGCGCATCGATGGCCAAGCTCAAGCCCGAGTTCGTCGAGGGCTGCCGCGCGTCGGGCACGAGTGAGAGCGTCATCGACTGGATCTGGACGACCAACGAGAAGTCCGCCGACTACTCGTTTAACAAGTCCCATGCCGCCTGTTACGCGCTGATCTCATATCGCACAGCCTGGCTGCGGGCCAACTATCCGGCCGAGTACATGGCAGCGCTGATCTCCTCGGTGATGGACACCAAGGACAAGGTGCCGTTCTTCGTGGCGCAGGCCGAGCAGATGGGCATTCAGATTCTGCCGCCGGACGTGAACCTCTCAGACCACCGGTTCGTCGTGGTCGACGGCAACATCCGCTTCGGACTCGACGCGGTCAAGGGCGTCGGCTACTCGGCAGTCGAGGCGATCAAGCTCGCGCGCGCGGAGGGTCCGTTCACCGACATCTTCGATTTCTGCGAGCGGATCGACAACCGCACGGTCAATAGGAAGGCAATCGAGGCGCTGATCAAATGCGGCGCCTTCGGCTCGACCGGCGCGACGCGCATGGGCATGCTGGCGGTGCTCGAGCAGGCGCAGGCGGCCGGCCAGAAAGCGCAGCAGGATGCCCAGATCGGGCAGGGTTCGATCTTCGACCTCGGACTCGATCTCGCCGGCGGCGGCGCCGGCGCGATTTCGGCACGCCCAAGCCACACCCCGATCCCCACGGGGGAGTTCGAACAGAGCGAACTGCTCGCGATCGAGAAGGAGTCGATCGGCCTCTTCATCTCGGCGCACCCGCTGAAGGCGCTCAGTGTCGCAATGTCGACCAAGACTGACGTCAACCTTGGTGGCGTCGCCGCGTGCCGCGATGGTGACCGGGTCACCGTCGGGGGCATGATCAGCCAGGTCAAGCGCCTGCGCACCAAGAAAGGCGACCCGATGGTGTTCGCCACGCTCGAGGACCTGAACGGCTCCGTCGAGCTCGTGATCTTCGCGGACACGCTGGATCAGGCCGGAAGCGCCGTCGAACCGGATGCGGTCGTCCTGGTCAAGGGCAAGATCGATCACAAGGAGGCGTCCCGGACGTGCGTTGTGGTCTCGTCGGTCGACCGTTTCGAGCCGAGCGACGCCGAGCTGGCCCGGGCTGAGCAGCAGGCGGCGAAGGTGGTCGTGCCTGAGTCATTTCAGATTCGTCTCGACGCGAGCGCTGTTCAGCCCGACCTGATTGACGATCTGCGTGAGCTGCTGGCGAGCTTCCCGGGTGACGCGGAGGTCGTAGTCGAGCTCGCATCGGCGCAGGGCGCACGGCGCCTGCGCCTCGGGGCGACGTTCCGCGTGCAGCGGACCGCCGGGCTGTACTCGGAGCTCTCACAGCTGCTCGGCTCGGCGCTGCTGCCCGCCGACGCAGCCGCAGCCGCCTGAGCTGCTCGCGCTCAGCTCTCTTCGGGCCCGGGGCTTTGGCGTTGGCGCTTGCGCTCAGCCTGGCTGCGCTTGGCTTCGATGCGCCGGCGCTCTGACGCCTTCGTCGGACGTGTCGGCGTGCGCGGCGGCGCGACGTACAGGGCGGAATTCAGCCGGTCGCGCAGCCGCCCGAGCGCGAGCTCGCGATTTTGCGCCTGGCTGCGCGCGTCCTGCGCGATCGCCACGACGCGGGGACCCAGCCGCGAGATCACACGCCGTTTCTGCTCTTCGCTCAGTGCCGCCGAGGCCTCGACGTCGAACACGGCCTCGATCCGGGACGCAGTGACGTTCGCGTGCTGCCCGCCGGGGCCGGATGAGCGGGATGCGCGGATCGTGATCTCCGACAGGGGGATTGCTGCATGGCTTCCCACCGGCATCGGATCGTCCATCTGGCGCCGAACCTCTCCGTCACAAAGCTTCGATCAGCCGCGTGGGCCGCAGGGGGCGGCCCACGCGTCCACCGCGACTCCGACAGTCGCTCCCCCTGCGTGACGCCTCCTCGGTGAGTCGGCGTAGAGGCTTCACGCGTGCCTCGGTGTCCTCAGCGCGCCACCCTGAGGCGCGTACGAGCGCGTGGATATATCCGGCGATAACGCCGTCGGCGGAGCGCTCAACCCGTGACCGGGAAAACGATGCTGCCGTGAAGTCTGCCGTGACGGTCGTCATGTGTTGTCTCCTTGGTCCGAAGGGGGTTCAGCCTCAGCCGCATATACGGAGGCTGCCTCCGGAACTATAACGGAGGCAGCCTCCGGATGCAACCTGGGAGGTTCCCACTCGGCCTGCCGCCCGAGCTATTCGGTCTCTTGACCCGCCGGCGGGGCGGCGTCGAGCCAGGGCTTGCGCCAACCGCCGTAGCCGTTCATCAGCTTCTCAGCCTCGACCGGGCCCCATGAGCGTGGGGCGTAGGGGACGACCGGCGGCGGGTCGTCGAGCAACGGCGTCAGCACGCGCCAGCTCTCCTCGATGCTGTCCTGGCGCGTGAACGCCGTCGCGTCCCCGACGATTGCGGCGTGCAGCAGCACCTCGTAAGGGGTGGGCGCTTCGCCGCCCTCCTGCGCGAATTCCATGTTGAGATGGATGTCAGAGGTGCCGCGGCGGTCGGCGCGCATCGCGTCGAGGATCATCTGGACCCCGGTGCCTGGATCGATCTTGATCACGATCTGGCTCGGCTCTGGGTGGCGGCTGCTGGTCGGGATGAACGCGACCTTCGGCGGGTGTTTGAACACGAGCCGCACCTCGGTCTGCTTGGCCGGCATCTCCTTGCCGGTGCGGATGAAGAAGGGAACGCCGGCCCAGCGCCAGTTGTCTATCTCGAGCTTCAGCGCCGCGTAGGTCTCGGTTTGTGAGTCGGGAGCGACCCCTGAGATCTCGCCATACCCCTCGTACTGGCCGCGCACGTAGCGCGCGGGATCGGCGTCATTCATCGAGCGCAGCACTGCGTACTTCGCATCCTTCAAGGTGGTCGCGTCGCCGCCTGCCGGCGGCTCCATCGCGACCGCGGCGACCACCTGCATGAGATGGTTGACGACGACGTCGCGCAGGGCGCCGACCGGGTCGTAGAAGTGTCCGCGATCCTCGACGCCGACGGATTCGGCCATCGTGATCTGTACCGAGGAGACGTAGTTGCGATTCCAGACCGGCTCGATCGTTGTGTTCGCGAAGCGCAGGTAGAGGATTTCCTGCAGGCCCATCTTCCCGAGGAAGTGGTCGATCCTGTAAAGCTGGGACTCGTCGAGGTATTTGTGCAGCTCCGCCGCCAGCGCGCGAGCGGAGGCCAGGTCGTGGCCGAAGGGCTTCTCGACCACGACGCGGTGCTCTTCGGTCAGCAGCCCGGCGTCATGCAGCCCCTGGACGACCCGCCCGAACAGCGACGGTGGGATCTCGAGGTAGAACGTCGGATTGCCCAGGCTCCCGAGCGCCAGCTTGACGCGCTCGTAGGTGGCGGCATCGTCGAAGTCGCCGCTCACATACTGCAACCGCTTCGCGAACCGTGTGAAGACCTCCTCGTCGATTTCCTCACCGCACTCGGTGATCGACTCACGCGCGCGCTGGACCAGCTGATCGACGTTCCAATCGTCGGCCGCGACGCCGACCACGGGCAGGTTCAGCAGCTTGCGCCGCTCAAGCCGGTAGAGCGAGCGGAACGTCATCTTTCGCGCCAGGTCGCCGGTGATCCCGAAGACCACCAGCGCGTCAGCTTCTTGGGCGGTGGCCACGTCGGTAACCCTACTTGCTCTTGGCTGCGGCGCGCTGCGCCTGGCCGCGCTCGCGCAGCTCGCGCGCGAGCCGTATGTCCTCCGGAGCCACGGCGCCGTCGGCGGTGCCGGTTTCGAGCACGACCGGCAGGTCCCGGAAGCGTGGCTCCGACAGGAACACGGCGAGCCCTTCCTTGCCGATCTCGCCCTCACCGGGGGCGGCATGGCGGTCGCG
This sequence comes from Solirubrobacteraceae bacterium, assembly GCA_035531655.1. Lineage (GTDB taxonomy): Bacteria > Actinomycetota > Thermoleophilia > Solirubrobacterales > Solirubrobacteraceae > Palsa-465. The sequence goes on along the minus strand of DATKSM010000014.1, from coordinate 4,772 downwards.
GTTGGAACCGAGCGGCGTCAGCGAGTCGTTGAGGTGGATCGAATGGAGGCGCTCGAGGCCGACGGTGCTGTCGCACCGGGCGAGCGTCTCGTCGAGGCCCTCGACGGTGCGGATGTCGTAGCCCGAGGCGAGCAGGTGGCAGGAGTCGAGGCACATGCCGAGTCGCGCGCTGCCGCCCGCTGCCTCGATCAGCGCTGCCAATTCCTCGAACGAGCGCCCCAGTGTTCCGCCTGCGCCGGCCGTGTCCTCGAGGTGCAGCGCGCAATCGTCGGACTCGGCGAGCGCCTGCGCGATCACCTCACCGGCGCGCGCGATCGCCTCTCCAACGTGGCCGGTCTTGGCCGATCCCGGGTGCAGGACCACGCCGGTGGCGCCGATCGCGTCTCCGACGCGCAGCGAATGCGTCAGCGAGGCGAGCGACTTCTCACGGATCTCAGGATCCTCGGAGGCGCAGTTGAGCAGATACACGGCGTGGATCAGGACGGCGCCGATGCCGCTGGCCGCGCTCGCCTCCCGGAACTTTGCAAAATCATCCTCGGTGTAGTTGGTCGGACGCCACATGCGCGGCGACTGGTTGAAGATCTGGATCGACGCGGCATTGAGTTCGGTGCCGCGCTCGACCGCCTTCCAGAGGCCGCCGGCAGGCGAGACATGAGCGCCGATCAGCATCGAGCGAGCGCCGTGCGGACTGGGGTCACTAGCATGGGCCTCCGTTCATCATGAGAGTTCGATTCGCTCCATCGCCGACCGGAGCGCTGCACATCGGCGGCGCCCGTGCCGCCCTCTACAACTGGCTGCTCGCGCACGGTCCGGGCGAGGATGGCGAAGGCGGGGTGGGCGGGCGCGGGTCATTCGTGCTGCGGATCGAAGATACCGACCGCGAGCGATCCACCGAGGAGAACGTCGAGCAGATCCTCGACGCCCTCACGTGGCTGGGTCTCGCTTGGGACGAGGGCCCGATCTCCCAGATCGGCAACACGCCGCGCCACCAGCAGGCGCTCGCCCAACTGCTGGCTGACGGGCATGCCTATCACTCGAATGCCACGGCCGAGGATGTGAGGGCCGACAGGGAGAGACGCGGCGCCGACCGCGGCTTCCGGGGGCAGCCGGAATCCACCGGCGCCGTGCGGTTGCACGTGCCGGACGAGGGCCAGACGTCATTCGACGACCTCGTCCGGGGTGAGGTCAGCTTCCCGAATGCGAGCATGGACGACCCCGTGATCGCCCGCGCCGACGGCTCCGTTCTCTACAACTTCGCGGTCGCGGTCGACGACCTCGACTCCCAGATCACGCATGTGGTTCGTGGTGAGGACCACATCTCGAACACGCCCAAACAGTTGCTGGTGCTCGAGGCGCTGGGCGCCACGCCGCCGCGCTATGCGCACCTGCCGCTGCTGCACGGCCCCGACGGCAAGAAGCTCTCGAAGCGGCACGGTGCGGCCTCCGTGCAGGAACTGCGCGACGCCGGCTATCTGCCGGAGGCGGTGAACAACTACATCGCGCTGTTGGGAGCAGGCTTCGGCGCCGACGAGGAGTTCTTCACCATTGACGAAATGGCACGGCGTTTCCGACTGGATCGCGTGTCCAAGAGCCCGGCTGTGTTCGACGAGCAGAAGCTTCGGCACATGAACGGTCAGCATCTGCGCACGTTGAGCGTCGACGAGCTGACCGAGCGGCTCGAGCGCTTCACGGGGCGCACGGGCCTGCGCGGCGCCGTCGAGGTCTCGCGCGAGAAGATCCAGACGCTGGCGGACTTCTGGCCGCTCGCCGGCTTCCTGTTCGACGGCCCGACCGACGACCCGAAGGCGTTCGCGAAGGTGATCGGCTCGGGCGGCGGGCGCGACGCGCTGACCGAGGCCCGCGAGGCGCTCTCGCGGATCGAGCCGTTCACGGCGGATACCGTCGAGGCGGCGCTGCGTGAGATCGTTGACCGGCGGGGACTGAAACCCGGCCAGGTTTTCCAGCCGGTGCGGGTCGCGATTGCCGGTGGAACTGTGTCACCGGGAATCTTCGAGAGCGTGGCACTGCTGGGCAGAGAACGCACGATCGAACTGATCGATCGAGCCCTGTCTAAGGCCCCAATGAGCTAGGCCCGAAATAATCAATCCGCCCAGAGCTAAGTTTTCTCGACCATTTGCCGATAGTCATGTCAGTGGCCGGTCTGGCCGCTTTGACCTGATCTAGTGCAAAAGTCGAGCAAGTGGCCACAATCGCCCCCACTGCACCACGTCCTACCGACCCGCACGCCTCGCGTGAGCACCGTCATAACGAGGGGCAGGGGCGTCGGCTCACGGCCGCATTCGAGGCGCTCGAGGCGTTTCCGATGCTGGCGGAGTCACGCAATCGCGTGTTGCGCCTGTTCGAGGGCGGCGAGCCGCCGACCAGCGACCTGATCGCTGCAGTCGAGGGAGATCTCGCGCTCGCGATTTCAGTCATGCGACTGGCCAACCAGGTCGATGGCGCCGGTCGCGGGCGGGTGGATACCACGATCCAGGCGATCGAAGTGCTGTCGCCGAGCACCGTCCTGGCGATTGCGACCCGCGCGCGCACCTACGACTTCTTCGAGCGCACCGCCGTCTGGCAGAACATCCCGGAGCGCTTCCGGCTGCACGGCGTCGCGACCCAGCGCGCCGCAGAGCGGATCGCTGCGGCGATCGACTACGAAGCGCGGGATCGACTGATGGTCACGGCGCTGCTTCACGACCTCGGCAAGCTCGTGCTGGTACACGCGTATCCGGGGTATCCGCAGCAGGTGCACGGTGATGCCCGCACACCGGAGGAGCGGATCCATCGTGAGCGGCGCGAGCTCGGCGTCGACCACGCGTTGGTCGGTGGCGTGATCGCCCGGCGTTGGGGTCTGCCAGGGGTGATCGCGCAGGTGATCGAATCACACCACGCGGGCGACGCGGAGGGCGAGCCGGCGATCATCCGCCTCGCGGACATGCTCGCCCACTACCTGCTCGGCGAGTCCGTCACGCCGTCGGAGATGCTGAACGTCGCGCGCTCGATCAACCTCAAGAGCGCAGAGCTGCGCCGGATCATGTACGACCTGCCGCTGTCGAACGGAGCCAGCAGGCCGCGCCAGGTCGATCCCTGCCCGATGTCTGCGCGCGAACTTGACGTGCTCAAACGGCTGGCCCAAGGGCTGGTCTACAAGCAGATCGCCTCCGAGCTCGAGCTCTCGACCAGCACCGTACGCACCCATCTGCACAACGTGTACGGCAAGTTGGGCGCGATGGACCGCGCCCAGGCGGTGCTGATCGCAACTGAGCGCGGTTGGATTTAGTGGGACACTAGGCTTACGGCGCGCGCGCTCACACGGGCGCAGCGAACCGGTCAGCCGATGCTCTCGATCACCAGCAAATCTCCGTATGCCGTCCGCGCTCTGGTGGAGCTTCACCGGCTTGGCGACGTGGAGCCGGTGCCGATCGGCGAGCTGGCCAGGCGCGGTGCGATCCCGGGGCAGTTCCTCGAACAGGTGTTCGCGACGCTGCGGCGCGGAGGCCTCCTGAAGTCCCAGCGCGGCATCAAGGGCGGCTACAGCCTCGCCAGGCCCGCTTCGCAGATCACCGTGCTCGAGGTTGTCGAGCAGCTCGACGGTCCGCTGGGAGCCGGGGCTGCGGGCGTGTTCGCCGACGCTGCAGAAGCCGCTCGCGAGGTGCTCCGTGAGCGCTCGATCGCCGATGTCGCCGAGGCCGAAGCGCAGGCCGCCGGCGCGACCATGTACTTCATCTGAGGAAAAGCCCCGTTTCGCCTTACGCGACGGGGCTTTTCTGTTGCTCGCGCCAGTATTCGCGCCACTCGCGGAAGCCTTGACGCAGCGTGGGCGGGCGAATAAGCTCCGCTCAACTCTGGCCGGTTCCGGGCCGATAACTTTGTGAGTAGCCTTTAGGACAAGCATGGCCCTCGAACCCGAGAACAACTATTTCGACACTCACCGCGCGGAGCTGCTGAAGCAGCACCGCAACGAGTTTGTGCTCATCCACGGCGACGACGTGATCGGCGCATACGCTACGTTTGACGCAGCCTATACGGCTGGCGTGCAGGCGCTGGGAATCGAGCCGTTCCTCGTCCGGCAAGTGCTCGATCGCGAACCGCCAGCTCAGTTCCCGGCTCTCATGCTGGGAATGTTGAGTGCCCAGCTTTCATAACTACCTGTTCGATGCGGGGCAACATGGCCCTGGCCCGCACCCGATGCCGAGCGCGGTCATGTTCTCTGCGCACGGCGCCACGACGCCGGTCATCGTCAGCGTGCCGCCGGCAGTCGAAAACTACCTGAACAACGCTGGGCAGCCCGTGCCACCGCCGAGCGCTGGTCTCTCGCTCGTAGATACCGGAGCATCGCAGACGTGTGTTCATGAACCGGTCCTGAAAGCGCTTGGCCTTCAACCTTCCGGAACTATTCAGTCGGGCACAGCCGCTGGACCCGTGACCACCTCGTTGTATTTCATTCGCCTAGCGCTTCCCGGACTCATGTGGGTCGGCGATCTCCAGGTAGTCGGAGTGGATCTGAGCGGCCAGTCGCTCCCTACCGACCCACCGCAGGACATCGTGGGGCTCATCGGCCGCAACCTATTGCAGAATTGGACGCTGATCTGGAACGGTGTCGGGGGCCACTGGTCGATCAGCACGTAGGAGGTCCGCGGTGCCCATGCATGGGTCGGCCTACTGCGCCGGCGCGTCTAGAACATTGCCGAGTCGTACAGGCGCAGGTGCCCGCACCCCTCGCAGCGCAGCGCACGAAGGCCGAGCGCTTCCTTCGGACCGCTGGT
>DATKSM010000013.1:0-16043 GCA_035531655.1 Solirubrobacteraceae bacterium | reverse complement strand
ACGCGTCTGCGCATCGGAGGCGATGATATGTTCGCCAAGGGATCTTTCTGCACGCTTTCATGCGCAGATCGCGTTGCCGAATCGAGTGTTGCCTTGCGTAAAGGATTCATCACAGTCGTAGCTCTTGTAACCGCCGGCTTGATCGCAGGTTGCGGAGGCGGCTCGTCCAACACCGATCCGCCGGCGGCCGGCTCGAGCGCGGCGCACGGACTGCTGGTGCAGACCTTCGACGGTCATCACACGATCAACAGCGGCGTGATCAGCTTCTCCGTGGAGATCATGCCGCGCGGTTCCTCGACGATCACTCAGCCGCTCGAGCTGTCCTTCGGCGGGCCGTTCACGCGCGCCGGCACAGGGAAGCCGCCGGAGTCTGACTTCACCATCGCGATCTCCGGCCAGGGCCACCACGGCTCCTTGCAGGTGATCTCCGCGGGCGGCAAGGGCTACATCACCGTCTCCGGCCAGAGCTACCAGTTGCCGGCGTCGAACTTCAAGAGCGTGGAGTCCGGCCTCGGCTCGCTGCCCTCAGGTGGCGCCGCGGGAGTGAAGTCCGACAAGAGCGCCCTCGGCAAGCTGGGGATCCATCCGCTCGACTGGCTGTCCGACGCGAAGATCATGAAGCGCAACTCAAGCATGGGCGGGGTCGCGACCACATGGATTCACGCCACGGTCGATACGACCGCGATGCTGCGGGATCTCAGCAATCTGCTCGGGAAGGCTGGATCGCTCGGGGTCGCGGGCGCGAACTCGCTGCCGAAGAGCATCTCCGCCTCCACTCGGAAGCGGCTCGCGACGACGCTCGGCTCGCCGACCTTCAATGTGTGGACGGGCACGAGCGACAAGATCCTCCGCAATCTGATTGTGCGCGCGAGGATCCCGATCACAGGCCAGAGCCGCACGCGGCTCGGCGGCATGACCTCGGTAGTGGTCAAGCTCGCATTCGGATACACCGAGGTGAACCAGCCGCAGACGATCACAGCGCCGCCCTCGGTCGAGCCCTACAGCGTCCTGCGATCGAAGGTCGCCGCGCTCCTTCGGGAGCTCGAGGGTGCCCTGCTGACCGGCACGGGCACGGGCGGCACGACCACGACTGGCACAGGCACCGGCGGCACGACCACGATCTCAGGCGTGACCAACAAGTACACCGACTGCATCAACAGAGCCGCGGGCGATGTCCGGAAGATGCTCAGGTGCGCGTCGCTGCTTGGCAGCGGCTGACCGAGGTCAGGCGGCCCGGGGCAGCCAGCTGGCGAGGCCGACGACGCCGGCCTTGGTCGGCGAGCCGGTTAGCGCCAGGACGAGTAGCGGATAGGCGACCGTCGAGACCCGCGAACCGACCTCGGACAGCGTCTCGCCGACCCACAACAGCGTGAAGTCACGGTTGTCGAGCAGCAGCGCTCGGCGCATGCGAGCGAGGCGCATGCGGGGAACTACTCCCGGCCGACCTCCTGGTCGTCCTCTTCGAGCTCGTCGTCGGTGTCGTCCGGGCCCTCTTCCGAGGCCTGTCCGGCGTGGTAGTGGACCTGGAAGCTCTCCAGCAAGCGGTCGCGCGCGTCCTCGTCGACCGGTACCTCATCGGAGATGCGAACCCAATCGGCCCCCTCGAACTCCTCCATGTTGAAGATCTCCGCGTCCATTTCGGGCGAGTCGTCGACGACGATCAGCACCTCGGTCTGCGGATTGAAGTAGGTGCCCGGGCGGTTGAGGATGTCGTCCAGCTCGAGGCGGTTTGAGTCGGCCATGCGGGCAGCCTACCCATTTTCCGGAGCCGCTCACAAAAAGACGCAGGCGTGACTGGCCGGCGAGTGCCGCGCCGGTGCGCGCCGCTCGACCGGACCGTGTCCGACAGCCGGTGCGATACCCTCTGAGGTGTGTTGACTGACTAGTCAATCGCCCCGCTGCTCCGCCGGGTGATGCGACCACCGGCTCCCGGCGGCGCGACGTCCATTGCGGGCCTCACTTCAAGGAGAACTTGCACCGTGATCGATTTCACGCTCACCGACGAAGAGCTCGCGATACGCGAGATGGCGCACGACTTCGCCGAGAAGGAGATGCGTCCCGTCGCCTGGGAGTACGACCGCGACGCCACCTGGCCCCAGGAGATCATCGACAAGGCCTGGGAGCTCGGGTTGATGAACAGTCACCTCCCGGAGGCCTACGGCGGTCCCGGCCTCAGCTACCTCGACGGCTGCATCATCGAGGAGGAGATCGCCTGGGGCTGTTCGGGCATCGGCACAACTCTGTCGTGCAACGGGCTCGCGACTGCGCCGGTGTCGCTCGGCGCCTCCGAGGAGCTCAAGAAGGAGTACCTCGGCCGGCTCGCCGAGGCGCCGCTGCTGGCCTCCTTCTGCCTGACCGAGCCGGACGCCGGCTCCGACGTCTCCGGGATGAAGACGACCGCCACCAGGCGCGGCGACAAGTGGGTCATCAACGGCTCGAAGTGCTTCATCACCAACGGCGAGTACGCCAACTGGTACACGGTTTTCGCCAAGACCGACAAGGAGGCCGGCCATCGCGGCATCTCCTGCTTCATCGTCCCGCGTGACGCCGGCGTCGTCGTCGACAAGCACGAGGACAAGATGGGGCAGCGCGCCTCCAACACCGCGACGATCACCTTCCCCGACATCGAGATCCCGCTCAACCATCTGGTCGGCGAGGAGAACAAGGGCTTCAAGCTGTCGATGATGACGCTCGATCGCACCCGCCCCGGCGTGGCCGCGATGGCGACCGGCGTCGCCCGCGCCGCCTGGGAGATGGCGATGGACTACTCCAAGGAGCGCGTCCAGTTCGGCGTCCCGATCGCGATGCACCAGGCGATCCAGTTCATCCTCGCCGACATGGCGACGAAGGTGCACCTGAGCCGCCTTGCGACCTACAACTCGGCGGTGCTGCTCGATCAGGGCAAGCGCAACACGCTCGAGTCCTCGCACGCCAAGCGCTTCGCGGCCGACTCGGCAATGGAGGTCACGACCGACGCCGTGCAGGTGTTCGGCGGCTACGGCTTCATCAAGGAGTACAAGGTCGAGAAGCTGATGCGCGACGCCAAGATCCTGCAGCTGTATGAGGGCACGGCCCAGATCCAGCGGCTCGTGATCGCACGCGAGACGCTGCTGCCACGGCAATAAGCCGTGGCCGGGTTTGCTGGCCAGCGGGCCAGCAACCCGGAAATCACGCCAGTGCCACTGTTATGAGGGCCGGCCCTCGGGGGCCGGCCCTTTTTTACGCCTCGGTCTGGAAGTTCCCGGCCGCGTAGATCACGCGCTCGGAGCCGCCGCGCATGGTCGCCGTGACGGTGCGGTCGTTGGTCGACACGATGTCGTTGTGGACCGCGGCATCGAGGTTGTAGCCGAGCTGCTCCCACTCCTCGTCGGTCACGGCCGCGGCGTCGCCGTCGTAGGTGTGGTTCAGCGACATCCCTACGGCCAGATGCGTGTTGCCGAACGGGCCGCCCATGTTCTCGTCGTAGAGCGTGTTGGCCATGAAGCGGTCGATCCGTGAGAGGCGCGCGTCGGTCATCGAGAACTCGCCCACGCGGTTGCCGCCGGGAGCGGCGACGATCTGCTCGATCAACCCCGCGTTCTGCTCGGCGGTCACGCCCACGACGAGCCCGTCTTTGAACTCGAGCTGGATGCCATTGACCAGCGTGCCGTGTGTGTAGAGCGGCTCGCTGAATTTGATGTGCCCGTTGGTCCCGCGCCAATCGGGGCTCGTGAAGATCTCGAAGCTCGGGATGTTGCGCCCCCCGCCCCCGATCCAGCGGCGGTGCTCACCGAGCGTCAGCCACAGGTCCGTGTCCTCCGCTTCGACGTGGAGCCGCTCGATCGGCAGCGAGTTCAGCCAGTCGCGGTAGTGATGGATCGCCTCGATCGTCTCGTGCCAGCGGGCGATCGGGTCGGGATCGTCAAGGAAGCAGGCCCTGATGATCTGCTCCCAATACGCCTCGACGCTGAGGCCGGCCTCGGCCGCCATCGCTTCGGTGCCCCACAGGCCGATCGTCCAGTGCAGCAGTCCCGCCGCGTCCTTCTCCTGCTGCCAGCCGATCAGCGGCATGTGTGCGGCCTGACGGCGCATCATCTTCTGCGGGTCGACGCCCTTCATCGCCTGCGGGTAGTCGGTGCCCGCGATGTAGACCTGGTGGTCGATCTCGTCGAGCAGGCCGCGCCGGTACTTGGCCGGGAAGTGGTCGAGCTGGGCGTCGCTGGCGAGCTCGTAGAAACTGCGCTCCATATTGAAGCGTTCGTCCTGAGTCGGCTGCAGCTCCGCCAGCACGTTGCCGCCGGAGCGCCAGGCGGCTTTGCACACCTCGGCGAACAACGGCTTCGTTTCCTCGGCCCCGACGATCCGCACGGTGTCGCCCGGCTTGATCCCGGCGCCGTCGCCGAGCGCGAAGTCGACGAGCACGCGGGCGTAGCGCTCGAGGATGTTTTGACTTGGTTCGTAGCTCATAACGCCGAGGCTAGCGGCGCCCGCGTTCACGGCGTATCGCTGATGTAATCCGTCTGAGCGTAGAAATGCAGGAGCCTTTAGCCCGCACCCCTTGAGGAGCGCGGAAGTCCCTACACGTCGACGTCGTCCAGCTGGAAGTTGCCGTCGGCGTAGATCACACGCTTCGAGCCGTCGCGCAGGGACGCGGTCACCGTGCGGTCGCTGGTCGAGACGATGTCGGTGTGGATCACGGAACGGTTGAAGCCGAGCTGCTCCCAATCGGAATCGGTCAGCGGTGCGGGATCGCCGTCATAGGTGTCCTTGTATGCGTCGCCGAGCGCAATGTGCGTGTTCCCGTAAGGGCCGCCCATGTTCTCGTCGTAGAGCGTGTCGGCCATGAATCGGTCGATCGGCGACAGGCGCGCATCGGTCAGCGAGAACTCACCGACGCGGTCGGCGTTCTCGGTCGCGAGCATCTCGTGCAGCAGTGGCTCGTTCTCGGCGGCCATCGCCTTAGCGACGCGCCCGCCCTCGAACTCGAGCTCGACGCCGGTGATGAGCGTGCCGAATGCGTACAGCGGCTCGCTGAAGCGGATCCAGCCCTCGGTGCCGCGCCAGTCGGGCGACAGGTAGAGCTCGAAGCTCGGGATGTTGCTGCCGACGCCGTCCCGCCAGCGCCGATGCTCGCCCAGTGCGATCCACAGGTCGGCGTCGGCACCCTCGACGTGCAGCCGCTCGATCGGCAGCGCGTTCAACCGTGTCCGGTAGGCGCTGATCTGCGCGCGAACCTCGCGCCAGCGCGCGACCGGATCCTCGAGGTCGAGGAAGCAGGCCTTGATGATCTGCTCCCAGTACTGCTCGATCGAGATCCGCGCCTCGGCCGCCATCCCGGGGGTGCCGTAGGTCACGATCGTCCAGCTGAAATCGCCGCGGTTCTCCTTCTCCTGCTCCCAGTCATGCACGGGTCGCCGCGACTGCTGATGGCGCATCTGCTTGGCTGGGTCGACGCCGTCGAGCGAGCGTGGGTCGGCTGCGGCGAAGAGCACCAACTCGTGGTCGATTTGATCCACCATCCCGCGCGCGAACCGTTCCGGGAGGAAGTCGAGCTGCTCATCGCTCGCGAGTTCGTAGAACGCGCGCTGCGTGTCGCCGGACTCGTCCGCAGACGGCATGTAGGCGTGGATCACATGGCCGCCGGCACGCCATACGGCCTGGCACGCCTCCACGTAGAGCGGCTTGCAGGCGTCGTTGCCGCGCACCTGCACGACGTCCCCCGGCTTGATCCCGGCACCACCGCCCAACCCGAAGTCGACGAGCAACCGGGCGTACCGCTCGAGCACGACGCGGTCAGGCACGTAGGCCATGCGCCGCACAATAGTGCGTTGCGCGGGCGAACTCAGCGTTCGCGCGGCCGCCAGGGCACCAGGTGGCCGGGTGGCGGAAGTCGGGGCCAGCGGGCCCCGACTGCACTCGAATCCCTACTCGGTCGTACTGAACTCCCAGATCGCGACGCCCAACAACGCCACTCCGAGGGCGAGCACGACGCCCGCCTCGAGCAACGCCGGCACGTGCCAGCCCCACCAGGTCAGACCCGGGTCGAGTACGTGGCGCGCGATCGGTGAGATGTTGAGCTTGCTGAACACCAGCCGGCGCATCGGGTCGACCGCATACGCCAGCGGGTCGATCCGGTTGAGCACCGTCAGCCAGCCCGGCAGGCCGTTTGCCGGGAACATCGCGCCAGAGATGAAGTACATCGGCATCACGATCATCTGCATGACGCCCATGAAGGACTGCATCTGCTTGATCCGGATCGCGACCGCCAGCCCGAAGGCGGTGATCGTGAACGCGAGCAGCAGCTGCAGCCCGAGCACGCCGAGGATCAGTTCGAGGTTGTAGGGCACGTGCACGAGGCCGGCGATCGCCAGCACGATCACGCCCTGCAAAGCTGCGACGGTCGCGCCGCCAAGGCACTTGCCGATCACGATCGAGCTGCGGCGCACCGGCGCCACCATCATCTCGCGCAGAAACCCGAACTCGCGGTCCCAGACGATCGACGCGGCCGAGAACATCGCCGTGAACATCACCGTCATGCAGAGGATGCCCGGGTAGATGAAGGTCTTCAGGTCGACGCCGTGCGTGCCGGCGCGCACGAGCGTCTGCAGGCCGCCGCCCAGCACGAACAGGAACAGGAACGGCTGCACCAGCGAGGTCACGATGCGCATGCGGTCGTTGACGAAGCGGATCATCTCGCGCCGCCAGACGATCTTGATCGCGCGCAGCTCCGAGCGGAAGCTGCGTTTGGGGACGAGCACGCGGACGACCTCGATCGGCCGGGCTGCCGCAGCGCCGCCGCCGTTCTGCCCCGGGGCGGTCGCTGTGCTGGGGGTGGGTGTCGATTCGCTCGTGGTCGTCACCGACGGCCTCCGCCTCCCATCATCTGCATCATCACGCGGTTTCGCATCTTCGAGGGGTCCTCCTCGGCATCCCGGATGGTCGAGCCCGTGAACGACATGAACACGTCGTCGAGCGTCGGGCGCGACACACTGACACCGCGGATCGGCAGGTCGAGCTCGGCGAACAGACGCGGCACGAACTGCTCGCCTCCGGCCACGCCGAAGCTGACCGCGCCCTCGAGGATCTGCGGCTCGACACCGAAGCGCTCGCGCAGCGCGAGCATCGCGGCATCGTTGTCGTCGGTCTGGATCGTGATGCGGTCGGTGCCGATGCCGGCCTTCAGCGTCTCCGGGGAATCCAGCGCCACGATCTCGCCCTGGTCCATGATCGCGATCCGATCGCACCACTCAGCTTCGTCCATGTAGTGCGTGGTCATGAAGATCGTGATCTCCTCACGCTCCTGCAGCTCACGGATGTATGACCAGATCGAGCGCCGCGTCTGCGGGTCCAGGCCGATCGTCGGCTCGTCGAGGAACAGCACGCGCGGCGAGTGCATCAGGCCGCGTGCGATCTCGAGCCGCCGCCGCATGCCGCCAGAGAACGTCCGCACCGGCCCATCCTTGCGGTCCCAGAGCCCGACCATCCTCAGGACCTGCTCCATGCGTGGCGCAACCAGCTCCGAGGGCACGCCGTAGAGCTCGGCGTGCAGCTTCAGGTTCTGGGCCGCCGTCAGGTAGCCGTCGAGCGTCGGGTCCTGGAACACCAGCCCGATGTTGCGGCGCACGTCGTCGCGCTCGGTGACGATGTCGTGCCCGGCGACACGGGCCTCGCCCGCACTCGGCTTGGTCAGTGTGCAGAGCATGTTGATGGTCGTGCTCTTGCCGGCCCCGTTGGGGCCGAGAAAGCCGAAAACCTCGGCGGCGCCGACCTCGAAGCTGACATCCTTGACAGCCTCGAGATCGCCATACCGCTTGGTCAAGCCGGAGACGCTGATCGCCGGTTGATTGCTATCCGCCATCGCGTACAGGTTACGGATCACTCCTCACCGGCAAGTAGCCGGTAGAGCTTGCGCTTGGCCTCCTCGAGGATCTTGAGCGCCTCGTCGACCTGCTCCGGGGTGCCGTCGTGGAAGACGTGCGCAGCCGTGCGCACGAGACCGCCGATAGTGTGGCGGAACTCGAACCGCGGGTTGCCCTCGTCGCCCTCCTCCGGCTCCCAAGGCGGCTTCTGCTCGCCGCGTTCGGCCAGCTGCTCGCGACCCTTGTCGGTCAGCTCGAATGCGCGGCCGCTCTCACCCTCGGTATCGACCGAGTGGATCAGGCCCTCGTCCTCGAGCTGTGCCAGCGCCGGGTACACCGAGCCGGGGCTCGGGCGCCAGCGACCGTCGCTGCGCTCCTCGAGACCCTGCATCAGCTGGTAACCGTTCAGCGGGCTATCGAGTGAGAGCAGCATCAGCATCGCGAGGCGTACATCGCCGCGCCGCCGCCTGCCGCCACCGCGTCCGCGATGCCCACCGGGCCCGGGACCGAAACCGGGACCCATGGGGCCGAAGCCGCCGGGTCCCATCCATCGTGCGCGCGGCCCTAGTTCGCCGCGCAGGTTGCGTTCATTACGCATCTCGTTCTCCTATCTGTATCTATCGAGATAGGTCAAAGATATATCGTTACCGATCGCTTGTCAAGGGTCGCGCGCACGAAAGTTGTGAGCGAGGGGCCAAATACACACCAGGATGTGGGTTTGGCCCCTCGCTCGACCTTGCCCCTCGTTCGCGAGGCGGACTCATGGGCGCGGCGCGGGCGCGCCGGTCGCTACTGCAGCGACGCGGCCCGTGCCCTGAGCGCGGCCTCCAGGCGGGCCAGGCCGCCGCTGACCGTCTCACGCTCCCGCTCGGTCAGCTCGCGCCTCAGGACCTGCGCCGTGGTCACCACATCCGGCTGCCGCTGACGCAACTCGCCGACCCGTGCCGCCAGGCGCTCGTCGTCGGCGAGCTCGTCCAGTGCGGCCTCGAACGCGACCCGCAGTTGCAGCGCGGCAGCGCGCTCGCGACCGGCATCGAGGTCGCGGCGCGCGCGCAAGGCGAGCTCCTCGCAAACCAGCAGCGGCACACGCCCGCCGAGCACCCCGGCCAGGCGCGCCTGCGGTTCGAGGACCTTGCTGCGCTTGCGCGATGCCGGCGGCGGCAGCAGCTCCCGCGCCTGGCTCCAGCGCCCGTGGGCGACCTCTTCACCCGCACCGAAGCCCAGGCGGGCGACCAGCAGCCGCTCGCGCGCGAGCGGCTCGACGTAGGGGTCGGCGGTCACGACACGGAAGGCGTGCAGCGCGCGTTCGAGCACGGCGAGCTGCTCTGCGAGGGCTTCCTCGCCGGCGGTGGCCAGCCAGCGGGCGGCCGCCGCCGCATCCGCGAACGGCTCGGCGGCCGCGATCACCGTTGCGCGCCCGATCGTGACGGGTGTCGGATCGGGCTCGGCCGCCGCCGGGCGACGCCGGCGGCTGAGGCGATGCCGTGTTGGGGCGCCCAGCGTCGCAAACACCAGCACGTGCGTCGGCGCTGCCTCCCGATCGGCACCCTCGGCACGCACGAGGTAGCGCCCGTCCGGCGGTCCCAGTGCCCACGGCACCTCGATCTGCGTGAAGGCGAATATCGGCAAGGCGAGCAGTCTCGCAGCGATACGATCGCTACATGACAGACGATGGCAACGGGATCCGCGGAAACCTGACGAAGCAGGGCGAGGAGGTCATCGGCAAGCTCGCCCAGGACCTGATGCAGAACCCGCTCGTGACCGGCACGGTGACGGCGGCATTCGAGGCGCGCGAGCGCGCAAGCCGGGCGCAGGAGGTCGCGATGAGCGCGCTCAACCTGCCATCCGCGGCCGACATCGAGCGGCTCACCCGCCGGCTGCGTTCGGTGTCGCAGCGGCTTGAGGGACTCGAGGACGGGCTCGACCGGATCTCCGAGCGGCTCGACAGCCCGCGCGACACCGCGGCGCTCGAGAAGCGCTTGGCGGCGATCGAGAAGACGCTGACGCGCCTCGAGAAGAAGCTCAGCGATAAGGGTCCCTGAGCGCGGCCAGCGCGAGCTCGCCCAATCGCAGCTCGGCGGCGTGCAGGGCCCCGGGATCGAGATAGCGCTCCTCACCGATCACCATGTTCGATACGAGCAGCGCGCAACCGGCCTCGACGCCATGCCGGGCGGCGACCGTGAAGATCGTCGCGGCCTCCATCTCGACCGCGAGCGCGCCCGCCGCGATCCAGCTATGGACCCGGTCCTCGACGTCGTAGAAGAGATCGGCGGACACGACGGCGGCGAGCCGCTGCTCGCCGACTGATTGGAGCGCTTCAGTCAGCGTTCCCGGCGCCGCGATGCGCGCGAGCGGCGCGTGGCCGCCGAGCGCCTGACTGGTGCCGTCGTCGGCGATCGCCTCGCTCACCACCAGTACCTGACCAGGCTCCAGCTCAGGGTCCAGTCCGCCGCAGGTGCCGATCCGCAGGAGCCGCCGCGCGCCCAGCTCGATCAGCTCGGTCGCGACGATCGCGGCGCTCGGCCCACCCATGCCGGTGCTCTGGATGCTGAGCAGACGTCCGTCGGCGGCGGTGCCCGTGTAGCCCCACAGGCCACGGTTGTGGTTGAACATCTTCGGCTTGTCGAGCAGCTCCTGCGCCAGCCGCAGCGCGCGGCCGGGGTCGCCCGGCAACAGCACGCGCTCGGCGAGCTCGGCGGTCGGGTGGATATGGATGAGGTTGGGCACCATCGTGAGCGGGCCGCGAGCTTAGAGCGTCAGCTGCCGGGAGTCTCGTGGACATAGACTCCCGCCCTGCGATGACAACTGGCGAGGCGGCGGTGGCGGTCGGCGTATCCACGCAGACCCTGCGGCGTTGGATCCGGGACGGCGTGGTGCCCGAATACGACGGCGCCTGGACTCCGGCCGCGCTGGGCAAGGCGCGGCTCGTTGCACGTCTGCGTGAGCGTCGCTACACGCTGGCACAGATCCGCAGGGCGACCGACGAGGGGCGGCTCGCGTTCGGGCGCACTCTCGAGCTGTTCGACGTCGGCGGCCGCACCTACACGCGTGCGCAGGCAAGGCGCCGGACCGGTCTGGACGCGGAGGCGGTCGATTCCGTCGCGGCGATGCTCGGGATCGGCGCCGATCAGGTGCTCGACGAGGTTGCGTTGCAGGTGCTCGGCCACGTCGCGGCCGCAATCGCAGCCGGGCTCCCGCGTGAGGCGATGCTGCAGATCGCTCGCGTCTACACGCAGGCGATCAGCCAGATCGCGGACGCTGAGGTGCGGCTCGTGCACATCTACCTGCACGAGCCGCTGATGCGATCTGGCGGCTCCCCCGATGAGATGGCGAGCGCAATGCTGAGCGTCGCTGACAGGCTCCTGCCGTTGACGGCACCGCTGCTCGAGCAGGTCCATCACCGCATGCTCATGAACTACATCGATCAGGACGTCGTCGGTCACATGGAGACCGAGCTCACTGCCGATGAGGACGACGTCGGACGCATGCGCGTGGCGATCGCGTTCGCCGACCTCGCCGGTTACACGCAGCTCACCGAACGCGAGGGCGACCTGTACGCGGTCGATGTCGTCGACCGCTTTGTCGGCAACGTGATCGCGACGCTGCCCGACGACGCGCGCATCATCAAGACGATCGGCGACGCAGTGATGGTCGTCGGCCCGGACCCGGCGGCGCTGGCCGACTGGGCGCTGCGGCTCGGCGAGCTGATGTCCGAGCATCCGCGCCCGCGCGTCGCCGTCCACTACGGCCACGCGCACTACCGCGACGGCGACTACTTCGGCGGCGACGTCAACCTCGCCGCGCGCGTGCAGGCAGAGTCGGGAGAGGGGGAGGTACTGGTCACGCGGCCGGTGGTCGAGGCGAGCGGCCCGGCGCTGCGCTTCGAGCCGGTCGCCGACGTACATCTGCGGGGCTTCAACGAGCCGACAGAGCTCTTCCGGGCACTCGCCGGGGTGCGGGAGTGAGCGTCGCCGAGGAGATCGTCGCCTCCGTCAGGGACGAGGGCCTGCTGGCCGCGGGCCGGCCGGTCCTCGTGATGCTCTCGGGAGGACGGGACTCGACGTGCCTGCTCGACGTGGCGGTGACGGTCGCCGGCGCGCCGGCGGTGAGCGCGCTGCACGTGAACTACGGGCTGCGCGACGCGGCGCAAGCCGACGAGCAGCACTGCAGATCACTGTGCGAGCGCCTCGGAGTCGAGCTGACGGTCACGCGCCCGGGCACGCCCACGCTCGGCAACCTGCAGGCCTGGGCGCGCGATGCGCGCTACGGCGCCGCGGCCCAGCTCTCCGGCGAGCGTGGGGCGGATGTCGCGGCGGGACACACCGCCACCGATCAGGTCGAAACGATCCTGTACCGGCTGGCGTCGTCGCCGAGCAGGCGGGCGCTGCTCGGTATGCGTCCGCGCGACGGCGCACTGGTCCGGCCCCTGCTCGGCTTCACGCGCGAGCAGACCGGGGCCCACTGCATCGAGCGCGGGCTCCAGTGGCGCGACGATGAGTCCAACGAGACCGACCTCTACGCGCGCGGGCGCGTGCGAAGCCGGCTGGTGCCCGCACTGCGTGAGATCCACCCGGGAGCCGAGCGCAATCTGCTGGCACTGGCGGCGACGCTACGCGACGAAGCCGATGCGCTGAACGCGCTGGTCGACCAGGAGCTCGGCGGCCGCGCGGAGATCGAGCTTCGGCGCCTGCGCGAGTTGCCCGTCGCGATCGCGCGGCTGGTCGTGCAGCGTCTCGCCGATCAGGTCGGCGGCCGGCCGACACCGGGCACTGCCCGGCGCCTGAGCGACATCGTCGCGTTGCGTGATGTCGGCACCACGCACGTGGATCTGCCAGGCGGCGTGCGCGCCACGGCCAGCCGCGGACTGCTGGCATTCTCGCTCACGCCCGGTGACCCGACACGCGGCGTGCCGGATCCCGCGCCAGATCCATAGACTGGAAACCGGTGACCGAGGACTCAAAGTTAGGCGAGGTCGTCGTCGAGGCGGAAGCCCTCGCGACGCGGGTGCGGGAGCTCGCGGCCGAGGTCTCCGCCGATTACGCGGACAAGGATCTGGTGCTGATCGGCGTGCTCAAGGGCGCCGTCTTCTTCCTCGCCGACTTCATGCGTGCGCTGGAGATCCAGTGCGAGGTGGATTTCATGGCGGTCGCCTCCTACGGCTCGTCGACCAAGTCCTCGGGCGTGGTGCGCATCCTCAAGGACCTCGATGCCGTGATCGAGGGGCGCGATGTGCTGATCGTCGAGGACATCGTCGACTCCGGACTGACCCTCCAGTATCTGCTGCGCAACCTCGCCGGGCGCAACCCGGCGTCGCTGGAGGTCTGCGCGCTGCTGCACAAGCCTTCGAACCGCCAGGTCGACCTCAAACCGCGCTACATCGGCTTCGAAATCCCCAACAAATTCGTGGTCGGCTACGGACTCGACCACGCCGAGCGCTACCGCAACCTGCCGTACGTCGCGGTGTTCAACGGCTGAATATCGACGGAATGCCGCAACTGGGGCTAAACTAAAAGACGGACCGGGCGACCGCTCGGCCAAAAATCGCAGTGCCAAGCGTTTTCGCAGTCGTTGCTCCTGAGCGTCCTCCGCGGTTCGCAGCGCACACGACCGGAGGAATGTTTCAAATATGGCTACAGGAACCGTGAAGTGGTTCAGCGACGACAAGGGCTTTGGGTTCATCACACCCGACGAG
Source organism: Solirubrobacteraceae bacterium (assembly GCA_035531655.1). GTDB lineage: Bacteria > Actinomycetota > Thermoleophilia > Solirubrobacterales > Solirubrobacteraceae > Palsa-465. The sequence continues at coordinate 2,513 of DATKSM010000013.1, read as the reverse complement.
CCCGGCGGCAAGGACCTCTTCGTGCACCATTCGTCAATTCTCGGAGACGGCTACAAGTCGCTTGCCGAGGGCGCGAAGGTCAGCTACGAGGCCGAGCAGGGCGCTAAGGGCCCCGCGGCCGCCAACGTCCAGGTCCTGGCGTAAAACCCACAGACACCACACGTTTATGAGCAGCCGCGAGGCTGCTCATAAACGACACAATCCGAGTCTCTTGCTCGTCCTCTCGGGCGCGCTCGACGATTCCCCACCGGGAGGCCGGACAAATGGCGTCTAGCGGAAAACGCAAGACCACTATGGCCAAGCTGAGTCGCGAAGCCAAGCTCCGCGAGCGGCGGGTCGACAAGGACGCGAAGAAGCATCGCCGCAAGCAGGCTCGGCTCGATGGACATGGGCCCGAGTACGGCGTCGAGCCTGAGTTCGGCGTCGAACCTGAGTTCGGTGTCGAGCCTGAAGTTGGCGTCGAGCCTGAAGTCGGCGTCGAGCCTGACGTCGGCGCGGAGACCGCGCCCGTCGTAGATCCTGAGTCCGAGCCCGAGCGCGAGGTAGCCCCATGACCGCCACCACCGACCAGCCTGCCTGGAAGGACGCGCTGGCCCCTTATTCGAAGGCTCGCACAGACCGCGCCGTGGGACAGATCGCCACGTCGCTGCTGCCATACCTGCTGATCTTTGCGGCCATCTACCTGACGCTCGGCGACTCGGTGATCCTGACCGTCGCGCTCATCATCCTCAACGCCGGGTTCCTGGTCCGCACCTTCGTCGTGTTCCACGACTGTACGCACGGTTCGCTGCTGCCCTCGCGCCGCGGCAACGTGTGGGTGGGCACGGTCCTTGGCCTGTTCGTGCTCGTTCCGTTCCGTCGCTGGCAGCACGAGCATGCCGTACACCACGCGACCTCCGGCGATCTCGATCGCCGCGGCGTAGGCGACGTCATGACACTGACGGTCACCGAGTACGAGGCCAAGTCGTGGCGCGGACGGCTCGGCTACCGGCTGTTCAGGAACCCGGCGATCATGTTCGGCGTCGGTCCGATCATGGCGATGATCATCGGGCCGCGCCTGGTCGGGCCCGATGCACGGCCCCGTATGCGCAACAGCGTGCTGGCGACAGACGCGGTGCTGGTCACCGCGTTCGTGCTGCTCGGCCTGCTGCTCGGCTGGGGTGACTTCCTGCTGGTGTGGGCGCCGTCGGCGATGCTCGCGGGCTCGGCCGGGATCTGGCTCTTCTACGTGCAGCACCAGTTCGAGGACGCGTACTGGCAGCGGGCCGATGACTGGCATTACGCCGAGGCCGCGCTCCAGGGCAGCTCCTATCTCAAGCTCAACAAGGTGCTGCAGTTCTTCAGCGGAAGCATCGGTCTGCACCACGTGCATCACCTCAACGCTCGGATCCCGAACTACAACCTCCAGGCCGCCCACAACTCGCACGCCGTTTTCTCGCAGGTCCCTGTGCTCACATTGCAGGACGGCCTGCGCTCGGTTCGGCTGAAGCTGTGGGACGAACGGACGGGCAAGATGGTCACGTTCGCCCAGGCGCGACGGGGGAAGGCAAGGGTCTCGGGCGCCGGCCCGGCACTGGCCCGCGGCCAAGGCTGAGTCAGGCAGCGTCTCGCCGGTACGGTGCTCGGGCAGCTGTCCAGGAAGCTCGAGCGACGGGCCCTTAGCGTCGGGGCGCGGTGCTAGTGTCGATTTGAGTGCCGGTCGGTCCATTCCCGGAAGGTGCATTGATCTGATGAAGACGACCCGCGAACGTGCCGAGGAGAAGCGTGAGGAGAAGCTCCACCTGATCAAGGAGCAGATCGAAAACGGCACGCTGGTGGTCCGAAAGATGACGGCGGAGGAGCGGCAGCAGTACCCGCCGGTTCCCGTGTCGGCACCGCGGCGCTACCCCAAGCGCTGACCTGCTGCACCCCGGTAGGCCGCACATATTGGGTGCTACGCTTGGCGTTTCCCCGCCTGAGAGCCGCCTGAGCCCAGGGTGCTAACCAGGAGCGAGGACCGAAACCATGAGTCGTTTCTTCAAGAGCGCTGCTTTTCCCATTCTGATCGTGGTGGTGCTCGCCTTCTTCGCGTCGAAGCTGGTGGGAACTTCGGGCGGGCAGAAGCCGGCCAGCTTCGGGACGGCGCTCGAGCAGATCCAGGCCAAAGCCGTCACCAGCGTCACGCTCGACCAGAAGGACGACAGCATGACCGTCGTCCTGACCAACGGCAAGAGCTACTCGACCGGCTACCCGCCCAACTACGTCTCGACGATCGTCAACGACGTCAAGAAGTACGAGGGCGGCGCCGCGCTCAACGTCCAGAGCACATCGAGTAACGGCTGGCTGTCGCTGCTCACGTATCTGCTGCCGTTCGTGATCTTCATCGGCTTCTGGCTGTTCCTGATGAACCAGGTCCAGGGTGGCGGCTCGAAGGTGATGTCGTTCGGCAAATCGCGCGCCAAGCGCATGTCCGTCGACTCGCCCAAGATCAGTTTCCGTGACGTTGCCGGCGTCGACGAGGCGGTCGAGGAGCT
>DATKSM010000012.1:0-6329 GCA_035531655.1 Solirubrobacteraceae bacterium | reverse complement strand
GGTGTTCGCGGTGTCGGCGGTGATGTCGGCTCCGTGGATGGACACGGCGCTGCTACCGCCACCGGTGATCGTGTTGCCTTCGATCAGAGCGGAGCCGCTCACGCTGCCGAAGAAGAAGATCGAGGAGCCGCTTGTCGTCCCGGTGTTGTCGGTGACCTGGATGCCGTCGACCACTCCGGAGATCGCCACGAAGCTCGAACCTCCGGTGTTGCCGGTCGTCGTGTTGCCCGAGACCGTCACGTCCTTGGAGTTGCTCCCCGTGCAGGAGAAGTTCACATCGGCTCCGCCGTTGTTGGTCGCGGCGTTGAAGACGTTGTCGATGACTTCAGTTCCGTCGCAACTGCCCTGGACCGTTCCCGGTTTGAACTGGATGGGCTCGCTTGCAGCCGCCGGGTTCGCGAAGAGGTTCTGCTTGACGTGGATGTTGCCGGCGTCGTTCGTGGTGAGCGCCACGCCTTCGTAGCCGCTGAAGATGTCGTTCTCGACTACGACGCCCGACAGCAGGGTGGACGGAGTCACGGTCAGCTGACTCCCCGCCGCGCTGAGCTTGAAGCCGTCAATCGTCACGTCGCTGGCTGTGATCGCGAAGCTTTCGACGATCGACTCCGATCCGGAGCGGGTGCCGGCGTCTTTGCCGGCCTGCGCGCCTTCCAGCGTCAGGTCGTTGGTGTTGATCGTTACTTTTTCAGCGTAGGTGCCGAGGGCGACCTTGATCGTGTCGCCGCCGGTCGCCTCTACGACCGCGTGGCCGATCGTCTTGCACGGTGTCGATTCTTCGCAAGTCGTGTTGCTCGTGTCCGTGCCCGTAGCGCTCACGTACAGCGTCGTGCCTGTCGCAGACGCCGCCTGCGCTCCGACGAGCATGATCAGCGTCGCCGCAAGCGCGAGAGCGCCCGTGCCGAGGGCCCGAGACGGGCGTGAGCGGCGAGCGCCTCTTGGACGCTGCGGCTGTCCGGCGAATTCCTCGATCCTCGACATGGCCTACCTCCGTGTAGCGCGGGTGATGACCGAGGTCGGGTTCGCCACTGGCTCCCTGCGCGCAAGGCGACCAATTGCTGCCGCGCAGATCAAAGCCCCCTCGTGAAAGTGCTGGCGCACTATACAGAAATCTCGTCACATTGTCCGTGAAAGGCCGCAAATCCTCGACAGCCTGTCGTGGAAAAGCTCGATGACGCTCTCTGGCTGACTGAGAACAGACGGCCCACCGCTCAACCATCGCGATCCGTGTGCCGATCAGCCTCCCATGCTTCACAGAGGCGGGCATCGGCGGCTGCGTCTGCCGCAACCTCGAATCGCGCTCGGCGTGACCGCCTGGGCGCTGCTCGGGCTGCCATTTCCCCGCCGGCGCACCCGCAGCGGCACGGGGCGCTGGGGTACCTGGTGTGCGCGCCACCCCAACCGGCTGCACCTGCTCACAAGCGTGGCCCTGTTCTGGTCGGCGATCTACCTGGCCTGGCGGATCGGCTGGAGCTGGCATGGATCGGAGCCCGTGCTGTGGGGTGCGCTGCTGATCGCCGAGATCTACGGGCTCTGGAACCTCGCGACGCTCGCTTGGCTCACGTGGGAGATCGGCCCTCGACATCGTCCCGCCACGACGCCCGGCCGGCACGTCGACGTGTACATCTGCACGTACAACGAGCCTGCTTCCCTTCTCGAAGCGACGCTCGCGGGCTGTGGACTGCTCACCTATCCGCACACGACCTGGCTGCTCGATGACGGCGCCCGCCCCGAGATCGAGGCGCTGGCGCAGGCATGGGGGGTCCGCTATCTGACGCGCCCGGACAAAAGCCATGCGAAGGCTGGCAACATCAACCACGCGCTGCCTCGCACCGAGGGTGAGCTCGTGCTCGTGCTCGACGCCGATCATGTGCCCCTGCCCGACGCGCTGGACGTGCTCGTCGGCTACTTCGACGACCCCAGCGTCGCACTCGTGCAGACGCCGCACGACTTCTCGAATCACGACTCTGTGCAGCACTATGACCTTGGACGACATGAGCAATCGGTGTTCTTCTCGGCGATCTGCCCCGGCAAGGACCGCAACAATGCAGCCTTCTGGTGCGGCTCGGGCGCGCTGATCCGGCGCGAGGCTCTGCTGGCGGTCGGCGGTGTCGCGACAGAGACGATCGCCGAGGACTTCCACACAACGGTCAAGCTCCACCGTCGCGGCTGGCGCACCCGTTACGACGAACGCATCGTGGTGCAGGGACGCGCCCCGCACGACCTCGCCTCCTACCTACTGCAGCGCGACCGCTGGGCGCGGGGCAACCTTGCCGTGTTCACGACCCCCGAGAGTCCCTGGCGAGCGCGTGAGCTGACGTTCGCTCAGCGCTTGAGCTATCTCGTGAGCCTCACCGCCTACCTGGCCGGACCCGTCCGGCTCCTGATGCTGGCGATACTCACACTGGTGCTTTGGAGCGGAGCGCTCCCTATGCGGATCACCCCGATCACGCTCGCCGCCCTGTGGGCGCCCGCGACCCTGCTGATGGTGCTCGCCGGCTCGGGTCTCTGTCGCGGACAGCAGCGCAGCGACGAGGCGACTCACTACGAGCTGTGCACGGCCGAGATATTCACCCGCGCGCTGCGCTGCATGGTCAGGCCTGGACGCACCAGCTTCCTGGTCACCCCGAAGGAGGGCGTTGATCACGGTGGCTGGGAGGCGGTGCGCCAGTTCCGTCTGCTGCTCGTCTGCGCAGTCCTTCTCGCGGCGGGCGTCGCCCTGCGGATCGCTAACGACGCTGGGGCCGGTCTGCTCCCCGAGATGCACGGTTTCGCCACATGGTTTGTGCCGCTGCTCGGCGTGATCGAGCTGCGCCGCGTGCTGCGCACCCTGACCCTGGTCGCGCGCCGCCACCAGTTGCGCAGCGAGTACCGAACGCCGGTGACGGCAGCCGCCGTGGTCGTCCCCAAGGACGACCACTCGGATCCGAACACGTCGCTGCTCGCCGGGATGTGCGACATCACGCTCTCGGGCGTCGGCTTCGAGCTGTCCAGGCCGCTCGCCCTCGGAGCCGCCGCGAGCTTGGCTGTGCACCTCCCAAGTGTCGTAGACGAGCCGAGCCCCGTCCGTTTGGAGATCGTCGTGCGCGCGTGCCGCGAGAACGGACACAGCTGGCGTATCGGCGCGGCGATCGTTGGCTGCGAGGAGCACGATCGCCGGCGGGTGCTCGAGTATTGCAGTGTCATATGGCCGTTTCGGCGCGTGCGCGGCGAGCACGTGCCCGCGGCCGCGATACCGAGCCTTGCGCGTCGCGAAGCAACTTTGCGGATATCGGCTGCGGGGACGTTCGGCACGTCTTCAGTGACGGCGGCTGATACCCAGGGCCGGGATCACGCTGACGCGACGACACGACAGGCCGGGCTGTCCGTGTCGCGACAGCCCGCCTAGATGGTTGATGTGGGCTCATCCAACTCGTTTGCGCCCCCCGACAGGGCGGCCGTCCCTCCGCCGGAGGGCTTTCGCCACATTGTCCTTCAAGGGCCGCAAATCCTAGACAGGCTGTCGTGGAAAGGCCCGCAGAGGCGCACTAGGTTGCGTGCGGCAAGGAAGCCTGTATCCCCGTCTCCGTGCTGGTTGACCGGGCTGGCTTCGAAGTCAACAAGTCCAAGGACGGACGCAAGGCCATGCCCACAGCTACGGAGACTACGGACAGCGCTGGACCGTCCGCCGCGCACAAGCCGCGGCGGACGGTTCTCCGTCCGCCGCGAACCAAGCCGACCAGCGCGCTCAGCCCGCTTGTGGCTCCACCGCCCATGCCGCTCGCCGAAACCCCAGCGCCGTCGCGCAGGCGCCGCCGACGCAATGACGTAGACGCCCGGGCCGCCGCGCCCGGCGCAAGCGGGCCGAGCACCGGCCCGGTCTCCCGGCGAGCCGCGACCAATCCGCATTCGGCGCCGTCGGCATTCCGCGCCGCGCCGACCCTCAGCACCGAACGCCCCCCTCCTCGCGCCACAGAGCGCGCGCAGCTGCTCGCGCTTGCGGAGGCGCGCACGTCCTCGCCTCCCCGCCCAGCGGCAACGCCGATCCACGACGACCAGATCGCCGCTGGGCGACTGCCCACGGTATCGGCGCCAGCTTGCCGATCGGCGCGCGCCACGGCCACCGCTGGGCGTGCGCCCAGCGCCTCTGCAGCCGGCGCCATGGCGCTGCCCGCGGCGGCACTGGCCGCAAGAGCGTTGCCTGGACTGGGGACGCTCAGGCCGGGTGCGCCGTTTGGCGCTCACATCCCGTTTGACCAGCCGACGTGGAGAGGCTACGCACCCCGCTTGCGCCGGCGTCTCTACTCGCGCGAGCGACCGTTTCACAGTGCCTGGCGCTGTTGGGCGATCGCCGGATTCTCGCTCTTGGCCGTCGCGCTGCTGGCCCTGTATCTGGCGATCCCGCAGCGGGTCAGCTGCACCGGCCGCTGCGTGCCGAGCGGTGGCTTGACGCTCGCCTACAGCGTGATCACCGCCACGACGATCCTGATCACGCTCTACTTCCTGGCGCTGTACGTAATCGGCATGGCGCGCTCGCGCAAGCCGGCGCCGCGCCCATCGGCCGGTACGAACAGCCCGCTGTATGTGCTCGTGACGCCGGCCCACAACGAGGCGCTCGTGATCTCAGAGACGGTCCGTTGCATGCTGCGCCTGCGCGGCCGCTTTCTGGTCGTCGTGGTCAACGACGGCTCCAGCGACGGCACCGGCGAGATCGCCCGCCGCGCCGGTGGTGGCGATGAGCGCCTGATCGTGATCGACCGCGCGCCCGAGGAAGCCGGCCAGGGCAAGGGCGAGGTGCTCAACGCCGCCTATCGAGAGGTCTGCCGGATGGTCGACGAGCACGACCCACGCCTGCAGGGCGCCACAGAACGGGATGTGATCCTGGGCATCGTCGACGCGGATGGCTGGCTGCGCGGAGATGCCCTGGAAGCCGTCGCCCCCTGCTTCGACGATCCGCGCGTGGCCGGCGTGCAGGTGCCGGTGCGCATGTACAACGCCCGGCGCGGCTTTCTGGCGTGCATGCAGGACATCGAGTTCATCGGCTTCTCGGTCCTGATCCAGGGCGGACGCGACCGGCTGGGCAGCGCCCTGCTCGGCGGCAACGGCCAGTTCGTGCGCCTGTCTGCATTGCGCACGCTCGGCCGGGCGCCATGGACACGCGCGCTCACCGAGGATCTCGACATCGGCCTGCGCCTGGTGCGTGCGGGCTGGGTCAACCGGGTGTGCACGCAGACATGCGTGGCACAGCAGGCCGTCACACGCCCGCGTGCGCTGTTGCGCCAGCGCACGCGCTGGGTGCAGGGTCACTACAGCTGCTGGTCGCACCTGCCGGCCCTGTGGCGCACGCGCGGCATTCCCATGCTCACTCGGCTTGACCTCTCGCTGCACCTGCTGCTCGCCGCCACGATCCTGATCGTCACCGGCCAGGCGCTGATGGGCTTCGGCGGCTTCATCGGCGTCCTGCCCCTCGGTCGCATCCCGCTTGCGCGTCTCATCGGCAACGACACGCTCTACCGCGCATGCGTGCTCGTAACAGCCTGCGGCCCATTGGGGATGCTCGGCCTCGCCTATCAGCGCGCGGCGGTCGACTATCAGGCCTCGCTGCGGCGACGGCTGCCGTGGTGGTCGCTGCCCGGTGTGTTCCTGTTGTTCACCGTCTACGTCTACTTCTGGGGGTTGCCGAGCACGGCCCGCGCGTTCGTCCGCCTGGCTCTGGGACGAGGAGCGTGGGCGAAGACCGCGCGCGAGCCGCTGTCCGCCCAGCGCATCGAGTACGACGGTCAGGCGGTGAGCGCATGAGCGGCTTCGAGGACAACGTGCCGCAGCCCGCGCAAATTCAGAGCTCGCACGCCCAAGCGGCGAGGCGCAAGAAGGTGATGGTCGTGTTCGGCACACGCCCCGAGGCGATCAAGCTCGCACCGGTCATCGAGCGTCTGGGAGGCAGCGACGATCTCGATGTGATGACGGTGCTCACCGGTCAGCACCGCGAGATCGTCCATCAGATGCTCCCGCTGCTGGGCATCGAGCCGGCCCTTGACCTGCAGCTGATGCGCCCGGACCAGAACCTCTCAGAATTCGCCGGTCGCGCCCTGACCGGGCTTGCGCCGGTGCTCGCCGAGCACCGGCCGGATGCGGTGATCGTGCAGGGCGACACCACCACCGCGTTCGCAGCCGGGATGGCCGCGTTCCACGAGCAGATCCCCGTCGCCCACGTGGAGGCCGGCCTGCGCACCGACGATCCACTGAGCCCCTTCCCCGAGGAGGTCAACCGCCGTCTGATCTCGGTGCTGGCCCGCTGGCATTTCGCGCCGACGGCCGCCGCCGCCGCCAACCTGTTGCGAGAGCGAGTTCCG
>DATKSM010000011.1:0-3347 GCA_035531655.1 Solirubrobacteraceae bacterium | reverse complement strand
GCTCGACGGGGCCGCGCGAATGGACCTGGTCGGTGGCGCCACTGTCCTCGCCGAAGCCCTCGGCGCCGCGCAGCTGGACCCCGCCACGCTCCAGCGCATAGGGCAACAGATCGGCGGCGCCGCTGCCCTGCGGCGGATCGGCTCCCTGGCCGACCAGCTGCCCATCCCCTCGCTAGCCAACCAGTTGCGTCCACTCGCACCGCCCACGAGCGACATCCCGCTCGAGCCGCGAAATCCGCCTGGCCGCGAACGATCCTTCCGCGATCGCCACTGGCGCGTCGTCTGGGCGGAGCCGCCGGCCACGATCGCTGAGGGTCTAGAGCAGTGATCGACCGCAACCAGATCATCAGGCAAGCCAACGAGGACGGTGTCCCAGCCGCCACCGTCGAGCGCGACTACATCCTGAGCCACGTCCTGGCAGCCATCGCGGCCTGCGATCAAGCCAAGCAGATCGTCTTCAAGGGCGGCACAGCGCTCAGGCTTTGCTACTTCGAGGACTACCGCTACTCCGCCGATCTCGACTTCAGCTTGATCGGCGAGCTCGACCGACCGGGCGCGCTGCAGGCGGTCGCCGGAGCGCTCGCCGTTCGCCAACAAGCGCTCGGGCTGCCGGCGCTGTCCCTGACGAATGCAACTCCGCCACGGATCGAGTACACCGGTCCGCTCGGCCGGTCGCGCCGGCTCAAGCTGGACCTGGCCGACGACGAGCTCGTCGAGAACAAGACCCGTCGCCCCGTCTTTCAGCGCTACAGCGACCAGGGAGAGTGCGACTGCCTGACGTACACGCTTGAAGAGACCGCGGCTGAGAAGCTTCGCTGTGTCATCCAGCGCCTGCAGTGCCGCGACCTCTACGACATCCACGAGCTGTTCGTCGTACGCGGTTTGGACTCGAGCTTCGTGTGGCCGCTGTTCGAACGCAATGCAGGCGCTGCTCGAGCGTCTGCGTGATCGCATACGTGAGTCTCAGGTCAGTGCGGCACGGGCGCTCAACACCGAGCTCGTGATGCTCTACTGGTCGATCGGCCGCGACATCCTGGTCGAGCAGCGGGCCGGCGGCTGGGGCGAGGGTGTGGTCGCGAGGATCGCCGACGACCTTCGCCAAGCGACCGGCGGCGCGAGAGGTTTCAGCCGGCGCAACCTCTTCTACATGCGCCGCTTCGCGACAGTCTGGCCCGAGGCCGAGAAAGTGCAGCCACTGGCTGCACAAATCGGCTGGACCCACCATCAGGTGTTGCTGGACGCCTTCGCCGACCGCCCCGAGCTGTACGCCTGGTACGCGGCAAAGTCAGCTGAGCACCGCTGGTCGCGGCGCCATCTCAGCGGCCAGATCGACCTGAAGCTCCACGAGCGCCAAGGCGCGGCGCTGACCAACTTCGCGCTCACGCTGCCGCCCGCCGACGCGCAGCGACCGCGAGAGCGTTGGCATCATCCTCTGCACCGGACGAAACGAGACCGTCGCAAAGCTCGCGCTCCACCGTGTGTACGCGCCGATCGCGGTTTCCACATGGAAGAGCGGAACGCAAGCGCTGATATGGACGTCGGTTTGTCAAGTGCCCAGCACCGGATGCCCGCGGCTGGGCGGGCATCCTGGTCGGTCAAGGGGGCGGCGGGCCTGGCGGGTGCGCGACGCGCGGTCAGGCTGATATGCGCGGGTTGGGTACCGCAGGACCGGGTTTCGTCGTGAGAGCCCGCTGTCTAGGATCGAGCGTGGCCCCTGGTGTGGGGTTGCTCATAGCGCTATCGCGGGTGCTCTCGCGCGTGGTGGCCAGGTTCCTCCCGCCGCCTCCTTGACCGACGTGGTGCAGGGCGCCGGTCAGTCGGCGTTGGCGATCGCCCAGCAGAATCCGGCGAGTTCGCGGGCGACAGCGACAGCGACGATCGTGCGTCGCTTGCCACGCTCTGCGTCGAGACGCCGCCAGGTACGGTGCAGGCGTTGCTGGGTCTTCCAGGAGAGCGCGATCACGCGCGCGTCCTGGCCGTCCTGGCGGCGCTTGAGCGCGGCGCCCTTGGCGGGCGCTCTGCGGTAGTGCCAGGCGCACTCGACGAGAAGCCGGCGGGCGTGACGAGATCCTGTCTTGGTGATCGAGCCTTGACGGCGACGCTCCCCGGAACTGTCCTCGCTGGGGACCAGGCCGACGTAGCTCATCAGCTGACCCGCCCTGGCGAAGCGCCGCCAGTCGCCGATCTCCGCACACAGCCCTACCGCGCTGAGCGTGTCCATCCCGCGCAGACAGCGCAACCGAGCGACGCTCTGCGCCCACGGCGAGGAGGGCACAAGCTCGCCGATCGTGCCCTCCAGCGCGTCGCGGCGCACGATCAGCGCGTCGATCGCGCCGAGATAGTCAAGCAGCGTGACCTGCGCACCACGGTCGCTCAACTCCAGGCGCCCGAGCCACTCGCGATGACGAGTCGTCCAGTTAGAGCCGGGGCCCTCAAAGACGATCTCGTGACGCAGCAACAGCTTGCTCATCCGGTGGCGTGCGCGCATCAGATCCCCACGAACGTCCTCGCGTGCCCGGACGAGATCCCGCAGCGCCTCTTCCTCGGTGCTCGGCACCCTGACCGGATACAAGCTCCCGACCATCAACAACCGCACCAAGCGCTCCGCGTCGCGACGGTCAGTCTTGACGCGGTCCTGCGCGGGACGCTCGATCTTGCCCGGCGCAGCGACCACGCACCCCACACCGGCTGCCGCGAGCGCCCGCGCGAGCCCGAAGCCTGTCGGTCCTGCCTCATACGCCACGCGTGTCGGCCCGGGCAACGAACTGCAGAACTCGACCACCTCGCTCGTGCGCCCGGTGAGTGTCCGCGAGCAAAGCTCACCCGACACCGCGTCAACCGTCACCGCGAGCACCTTCGCCGCGTGCACATCCAAACCAGCCCAACTGCGAACCTGTGTCATGTCGGCACCCCCATGATTGCGGTCGGGGCCCAGGCCAACCCTGGACCCTCAACCCGCGCACCTCATGCGCGGGTGCCGACCTTCACACCCACAACGGACGCCAAGACGGCGACCCATATGGTCTAGTGGGGCTGGCGGGGTGTCCTCTTTCTGGGGCCGTGGACTGGAGCCGCCTGGAGTCGACGATGCGTCGCCCGGCGCGCCGGCAGCGAGGGTCCTGAGATGGCGCGGGTCGCCGTCTTCATCGACTGGCAGAACGCCTACCAGCAGGCACGCGAGGCATTTGGGCCCATGACTCCGATCTGCGACCCGCAGTCGAGGTCTTGGCCCGCATCAAGTCTCCCGCCGCCGTCGAGACCGCCTCCTGGCGATCGTCGACCTACTTCAAGCGCATCGCGCCCTGCCATGGCGTGGTCAATCACACGCTCAGCTCCTCGGCGCTCCA
>DATKSM010000010.1:0-33824 GCA_035531655.1 Solirubrobacteraceae bacterium | reverse complement strand
CGAGCTGATCGTTGGAGCCGCGTTGCCTGAGTTCGCGCAGCATGGGTATGAAGCCGCGTCGGTCGGGCGCATCGCCCGCGCGGCCGGGGTTGCCCGCACCGTGCTGTACGACCACTTCCCTTCAAAGCACGCCCTCTTCGTAGAGGTCCTTGGACTCGAGCAACAGGCGCTGCTGAGATACCTGAGCGCCGCGCTCGGCTCCCAGGGCACGACCGAAGATCGATGGCGCGCCGCCTTCGACGCGTTCTTTGCCTTCGTCGAGGAGCAGCCCCTCGGCTGGCAGCTTCTGTTTCCCAGCAACCCGCCGCTCAACCCCGAAGCTGCGCGCGACTACCGCCGTCTACGGGCGGCGTCCAATCGCATACTCGCGAGCCTGCTGGCTGCCGATGCGCGGCGCGCCGGCCTCGAACCGGAGACCGTTCGCGCACGAGCCGTGTTCGCCATCCATCGCGAAGCGCTCACCGCCGCCGCCCGCTGGTGGCAGAGCCATCCGCAGGTCAGTCGGTCGGAGATGGTCGACTCGGCGATGGCCGCGCTCTGGACCGGGTTCGGCGGGTTGCAGCCCGGCGCCTAGCCGTTCGTTCGCCAATCCCGACCGCGTCCGCTGCCGTTACTTGACTCCCGATCAGATTGGGGGACGCCTGTCGTGGGTATGGCCTTCTCAAACAACCAAAAGGGGAAGAGATGCAAAAGCTTTTCGCCCGGCGGCCGTCGGGAGCGATGGTTGTGGCCATCATCGCACTTGTGCTGGCAGCGTCGGGAACCGCAGTCGCGGCAGGCAAACTGGTCAACGGCAACTCGCTGATCAAGAAAGGCACGCTATCGGGTAACCGGCTGCGCAGGCACACCTTGACGGGCACCCAGATCAACCTGAACAAGCTCGGCAGAGTGCCGAGCGCACGGGGGGCCCTGCAGGCGAGGAACGCCACCACTGCGACGAACGCCACCAACGCCACCAACGCCACCAACGCCACCAACGCGACGAACGCGACGACGGCCGCTAATGTGACCGGCCTGACCCGCTTCAACATGACGATCCAGCCGGCCGGGACCAGCTTTAGCACCGCGGCGGTTGTAACGCTTGCAACTACAGGACCGCTCAGCGTGGTGGGCAAGTGCTACGTGTCAGGAGGCGCGATCAGCGGGGATGTGTTCCTCCGCACCACCGCGAACGCGGAGTTCAACTCTTACGGATATGCCGGCGACTCGGGTGCGCCGCTGGTTCCAGGGACAGACCAAGAGGTCGGCTACTCCGGGGGTGCGAGCTCGACGCCACCTGCGGTCGATTTCGAGGATCCGAACGACGGAACCTTTGCCGCCATCACCGACACCACGAGCAACTACATAACGGGACTCGCCTCGACAGGCACCAACCTCAACAACTCGGGCGGATGCACCTTCGCCGGGTTCACCTCGGCCAGCTAACGAGCATGCCCCGCGGGTGGGGGCGGATCGGCCGTCCGCCCTCACCCGCCGGTCTCAGAGCCGTGAAGCATGCTGCCTGAGGCCGTCGGCGTCGAGAACCACCATCCGCTTGCGGTGGGTTTCGATCAGGCCGAGCTCTCGCAACGTCCGCAGCGCCCGCGCGGTCGACTCGCGTGAGGCAGCCGCCCAGGAGGCGAGCTCCTCCTGGCTGATGGGCATGTCGACCGCGAGCGTCCCGTCCGGCCCGGCCACGCCGAACCGCTCGGCCAACTCGAGCAGGCGGCTTGTCACCCGCGGCAGGCTCTCGGCGGCCGCGAACTCGAGCCGGCGCTGGTCGGCGAGCCGCAGACGCCGGAGCGCCAGTTCGAGCAGCACCAGCGTGAGGCGGGGATTGCGCGCCAGCAGCGCGCGCAGGTCGGCGACGGCCACCGCGGCGGCCTCGACCGCCTCCAAGGCGACGGCGTCGGCGGAGCGCGTCGCCCCCTGGACAGCGGTGACCTCGCCCAGCAGATCCCCGGGACCGCAGAGCGACAGGATCAGCTCGTCGCCGTCCCGCCCGAGCTTGTAGATCTTTACCAGGCCGCTCACGATCACGATCGCGCTTCCAGCCGTGTCTCCCTCGCGGAACAGCACCTCCCCCACCGACCATCGGCGCACGTGCCCCGCGGAGAGCAGGGCGTCCCGTTCGGCGGTGGTGAGCGATTCCAGGAAGGTCGGCGGTGAAAGTGTCATATGACGTAGTTGGGGCGCTGGCCCGGCCGTACTTTTCCCTCATTGAGCAGCGCACCAGGCGCCGCCCACGAGCGAGGAGCAGGGGGAACCGCAGATGATCAACAACAACATGATCCACCTCGCAGCCGCCACCCACCAGGCTGAGCTTCGCCGCGTGGCGTCGGAGCAGCTCGTTGGGCCGAGCGGAGCAGCGGCACGTCGCCCTTGAGCCGCCTCTCGCGTGCCGTGTCGCGGAAGCTGCAGGCGAAGGCTGCCAGTCCAGAGTCAAACCGTCCCGTCTTCCCGCGCGTCGCTGTCTGAAAGCTTGGATCTTGGCGGGCGGCCGGTTTGGGGGTCGCGCCAGTCAGGGGGCGGGCCGGCAAGGACGCCGGCCCAAGGGGGCGGCAACAGGGGTAGGCCGTCAGCTGGCGGGGGCCAGCTGACGGCCCCAGCGCTTGGCGGGCGGCTCGAGCAGCGCCCAGTGCGGTTCAGTGTCGCCGCCGCACGCCGCTCCGGAAAGGCAGCAGCTACCTCTACAGTGGCGGCCGTATGGCCAGGCGCTCAGATATCCGCAATCTCGCGATCGTCGCCCACGTCGATCACGGCAAGACGACGCTGGTCGACGCGCTTTTGTGGCAGTCGGGCGCGTTCCGCGCCAACCAGGAAGTCGCCGACCGGGTCATGGACTCGACCGACCTCGAGCGCGAGAAGGGGATTACGATCCTCGCCAAGAACACGGCCGTCAGTCACGGCGAGATCACGCTCAACATCATCGACACGCCCGGCCACGCGGACTTCGGCGGCGAGGTCGAGCGCGGCTTGACGATGGTCGATGGTGTGCTGCTGCTGGTCGACGCGTCCGAGGGGCCCCTGCCACAGACGCGGTTTGTGCTGCGCAAAGCCCTTGAGGCGCGGTTGCCGGTGATCCTGGTGGTCAACAAGATCGACCGGCCCGACGCGCGCGTGTCCCAGGTGATCGACGAGGTCTACGAGCTGTTCCTCGATCTGGAGGCCGACGAGTCGCAGATCGACTTCCCGATCGTCTACACCAACGCCAGGGCCGGCACCGCCACGCTCGACCTGAAGCAGCCGGGAACGGACCTGCAGCCACTGCTCGACCTGCTGGTCGAGCACATTCCCGCACCGGAGTACGAGGAGGGTGCACCGCTACAGGCACATGTGACCAACCTCGACGCCTCACCCTACGTGGGCCGGATCGCGATCTGTCGCGTCCGTGAGGGCACGATCCGGAAGGGTGAGACGGTCGCCTGGTGCCGGGCGGAGGGGTCAATCGAATCGGTCAAGGTGACCGAGCTCTATGTGACGGAGGCGCTTGACCGCATCAGCGCCGAGCAGGCATCGGCGGGTGACATCATCGCCGTCGCCGGCATCCCCGAGATCACGATCGGCGACACGCTGTCCGATCCGGAGGATCCGCGACCGCTGCCGCCGATCACGGTCGACGAGCCGTCGCTGTCGGTCACGATCGGCATCAACGACTCACCGCTGTCCGGCCAGGACGGCGACAAGCTGACCGCCTCGCAGCTGAAGGCGCGGCTCGACCGCGAACTGGTCGGCAATGTCTCACTGCGCGTCAACCCAAGTGACCGTCCCGAGGTCTGGGAGGTCCAGGGGCGCGGCGAGCTCGCGCTTGCGGTGCTCGTCGAGGTCATGCGCCGCGAGGGCTTCGAGCTGACCGTCGGTAAGCCGCAGGTTGTCACGCGCGAGCTGAACGGCAAGCTGCATGAGCCCATGGAGCGGATGAGCGTTGACACGCCCGAGGAGTACGTCGGCGTGATCACGCAGATGCTCGCTCTACGCAAGGGCCGCATGGAGCAGATGGTCAACCACGGCACCGGCTGGGTGCGGATGGAATACATCATCCCCGCGCGCGGCCTGATCGGCTTCCGAACCGAGTTTCTGACCGAGACGCGCGGCACCGGTCTCGTCCACCACGTCTTCGACCGTTGGGAGCCGTGGCAGGGAGTGCTCCGGACGCGCGGGTCGGGATCGCTGGTCGCGGACCGCCGCGGCAAGGTCGCCGCCTTTGCGCTGTACAACCTGCAGGAGCGTGGATCATTGTTCGTGGGCCCAGGCGAGGAGGTTTACGAGGGCATGATCGTCGGCGAGAACTCCCGCGCCGACGACCTCGACGTAAACGCCGTCAAGGAGAAGCATCTGACCAACATCCGGTCCTCGACCGCCGATGAGCTTGTGCGGCTCGTACCCAAGCGCGAGCTCTCACTCGACCAGGCGCTCGAGTTCCTGCGCGAGGACGAGTCGGTCGAGGTCACCCCGCTCAACGTGCGCCTACGAAAGACCATCCTGGACCAGACATCCCGTGTGAAGGCGGCGCGTGCGCGCAAGCGCACAGACGGCTGACCACTACGCGCGGGGACGGATGAGCCCTGGTCAGGGACGGCTGACCAGTTACACAAGCCGTGCAATTCCTTCATTTTGCAGGATCTCTTGCATGAGAAGGTCTTTAGGTCGGCTTAGAGTCGCAGCCCGCTAAGGTACCGGCACATCGCGCCCCTAGCCGGCGCTCCTGATGCGACTGACGCGGATTTGCGGGCCGTCGTATCGCCGAGACACACCCTCACTGGATGCACTTTCCCCGCAAAATCAAGCGTCTAACGGTCGCTGCAACCTTGATCGGCGCCCTGCTCGGCGGCGGCAGCCTGATCGCCTCAAGCTCGGCCGATCTCCAGAGCCAGATCCAGGCCAACAAGTCGGCCGCGTCCTCGCTGCAGGGCGAGATCAACTCGGAGAGCGCGCAGATCCAGAAGACGGCCGGGGGCGTGGCAGCCGCCCAGCAGAGACTCTCAATCGAGCAGACCGAGCTGAACCAGCACATCACCAAGCTGCGCGAGGTCCAGACGCAGTTGATGGAGGCACGCGACCACCTGCTGGCGCTCGAGACCAAGCTGCGCATCGCCTCAACCGACCTGGCATCGAACCTGCGTGCCGCATACGAGAACGGGTCACCGAACCTGATCGACGTGATCCTCAACGCGCACGGGTTCTCGAGCCTGCTGGAGCAGGTCAACTACATAAAGGACGCCCAGCACCAGGACGCGCAGGTCGTCAACTACACGAAGATCGCTCGTGCCGCGGTCCTCAAGCAGGCGACGCACCTCGGCAAGCTGGAGCTCCTAGACCGCAACCTCACGAATCAGATTCTCAGCCAGCGCAATCAGGTCGCGGCGATCGAGATCGGGCTCGCCAAGCAGCAGATCAACCAGGAGTCACAGCGCTCCCACGACCAGGCCAAGCTCGCCAGCGTCAACTCAACGACTCAGGCTCTGCAGCAGAAACTGCAGCAGCAGGAGCGGGCGGTCGCAGCGCGCGAGGCCGCGGCCGCGGCGGCCGCGCGCCAGACGCCCGAGCAGGTCAACCAGCAGGTCGGCGGACTCGCGATCAACCCCGGCGGCGCGGTGCAGCCGCCTCCGGGCGCGCCCGCCGCAGTCGGCCAGATGATGGCCGCCGGCAACGCGATCGCGACGCTCCCCTACATCTGGGGCGGTGGCCACGGCGCCTTCATCTCCCCCGGCTATGACTGCTCGGGCTCGGTCAGCTATGTGCTCGCCGCGGCCGGGCTGCTCAGCTCGCCGGAGACCTCAGGCGGGTTCGAGTCCTACGGTGACCCGGGGCCGGGTCAATGGGTCACGATCTACGCGAATGCCGGGCACGTGTGGATGACGATCGCCGGCTGGCGTTTCGACACGGTCGCGCTCGCCGCGGACGGCACGCGCTGGTCGCAGGGCGGCGGCGAGTTCGGCGGCTTCGTCGTCCGCCATCCGCCCGGCCTGTAGTCGCCGGCGTCGCGACCAACTCGCCACATCGCTGTGCCTGTGGCGTCGGTTCTCTGTGAATGCAGTACGTCATTTCGGACTAGCCACACATAGAACGCCTGATCCGTCGAGCTGCGCCCAGATCGCGACCGCCAGGGCGACCACGGTGACCGCAACGAGCTCAATCAGCCGCGTACTGAACGCGGTCGCGGTGCCGATCACAGCCAGCGCGACCATCCCTGACATGGTCCGCCGGAAGCGTCCGTGCCCGAGCCAGCGCTTGGACAGAGCCAGCCCGACCAGATACAGCGCCGGCCCGCCGACACAGATCGCCGCGAAGCCGGAGCTCACGTCGGCCGCGGGTGCCTCGATCACCTTATGGATCGCCACCGCGACCACGATCACGCCGCCGACCATCGCCGCGTGCGCATACAGGTAGGCGGAACGAGCGAGCCCGCCAGCCTCCTCGCCCGCCCGCTCGATCGCACGCGCCCCGGGCTCGGCGTGGTGCAGGAAGTACGTGGTCCAGAGCGCCAACACGAGCAGGAAGCCGACGATGAAGGCTGCGTCGCCCCTTGCCGTGCCGGGCGCCCGAGCGAAGCTCTCTCCGAGCCTCAGGAACGACTCGCCAAACGCGATCATCAGCAGCAGTCGGCAGCGCTCGGCGAGGTGCCCACCCGCGATCGTCCAGTCCGACATCGGCGTCGCGCCGGCGCCCGGCAGCCGGAAGCCGTGCAGCGGCGCACCGAGGTCGACGACCGCCGCCACCGCCCAGATGGCCAGCCGCGCGCCCTGGTCGTGCACCACACCGCCGACAATCCAGACAACCCCGCTGATCGCAGACCAGACCAACAGCTGTGCGTAATTGCGGCCCATCGTGTCGCGCAGGCCGAAGGCCCAGACGATGAAGGCGCTGCGCAGCAGCTGCATCGCCACGTAGGCGACCGCGAACGTCTCGCCCCTGTTCCTGAACGCCTCCGGAATCGCGCTCGCCATCACCAGGCTCGCGATCATCAGTACTGAGAGCAGCGCCAGGACCGGCAGCCGCTCCGGGTCGATCCACCCGGTCGCCCATGAGGTGTAGCTCCACGACCACCACAGCGCCACGAAGATCACGGCCGTCTCGGCGCTGCCCTGCCAGCTCAGGTCCCCGTAGAGGTGCGCCGAGAGCTGCGTGAACGCGAACACGTACACGAGGTCGAAGAACAGCTCCATGTTGGTGACATGGGCCGTGCGCTCCTTGCCGCGGTCGCGGAGCAGTCGTGTTCGGGGCTCCTGAGACGGAGGCACGCTCAGATAACACTAACTAGAGTCTCTGAGAGGAGTAGTGCCGTGAACTTGAACCCTAGGAGCCTGAAATGTCAGCCAATAGCTTCGGATCGAAGGCCACGCTCGAAGTCGGCGGACGCTCATACGACATCTTCCGCATCGACCCGCTGCAGTCGCGGTTCGACGTCGCGCGGCTGCCGTTCTCGCTGAAGATCCTGCTCGAGAACCTGCTGCGCAACGAGGACGGCGACGCCATCCGCGCCGCCGATATCGAGGCGCTCGCGGCCTGGGACCCAAAGGCAGAGCCAACCGCCGAGATCGGCTTCACGCCGGCGCGTGTGGTGATGCAGGATTTCACCGGCGTGCCCGCGATCGTTGACCTCGCCGCGATGCGCGACGCGATGCAGGCAATGGGCGGCGACCCGAACAAGATCAACCCGTTGGTGCCGGCCGAGCTTGTGATCGACCACTCTGTGCAGGTCGACGTTTTCGGCACCGCGCTTGCGTTCCAGCGCAACGCCGAGCTCGAGTTCGAGCGCAACAAGGAGCGCTACTCGTTCCTGCGCTGGGGCCAGACGGCCTTTGACAACTTCAAGGTCGTACCGCCCGACACGGGCATCGTCCACCAGGTCAACCTCGAGTACCTGTCGCGCGTCGTGTTCGTCGACGCGGGTGGGGCCGACGGCCGCGCGGTCGCCTACCCCGACACGCTCGTCGGCACCGACTCCCACACGACGATGGTGAACGGGCTCGGCGTGCTCGGGTGGGGCGTCGGCGGCATCGAGGCGGAGGCCGCAATGCTCGGCCAGCCGCTGTCGATGCTGATCCCGCAGGTGATCGGCTTCAAGCTCGACGGCGAACTGCCCGAGGGCGCCACCGCGACCGACCTCGTCCTGACGGTCACCGAGATGCTGCGCAAGCGCGGAGTCGTCGGCAAGTTCGTCGAGTTCTACGGCTCCGGGCTGGCGAACCTGCCGCTCGCCGACCGCGCCACGATCGGCAACATGTCGCCCGAGTTCGGCTCGACTTGCGCGATCTTCCCGATCGATGAAGAGACGCTGCGATACCTCGAGTTCAGCGGTCGCCCCCACGAGCAGATCGAGCTGGTCGAGGCCTACGCCAAGACCAACGGCATGTGGCATGACGAGAACTCAGAGGAGCCGGCCTACACGGACACGCTACGGCTTGACCTCGCGACCGTTGTGCCGAGCATCGCCGGGCCGAAGCGGCCCCAGGACCGCGTGCCGCTTTCGATCTCCAAGCAGGCGTTTGCGCACGCCATCCAGGACTACCTGCCCAACGAGAACGGCGAGGACGAAGCGCTCGCCGAGTCGTTCCCCGCCAGCGACCCGGTCGCCACCCATACCAATGGCGGTGTATCGCTGAAGACGAAGCTGACGCTCGCCGACGGCACCGAGACCGAGCTCGACAACGGCCACGTCGTGATCGCGGCGATCACGAGCTGCACCAACACCTCTAACCCGTCGGTGATGATCGGAGCCGGCCTGCTCGCCCGCAACGCAGTGCAGCGCGGGCTGAGAGTCAAGCCGTGGGTGAAGACCTCGCTCGCGCCGGGTTCGAAGGTCGTGACCGAGTACCTCGACCGCGCGGGGCTGACCGAGTACCTCGACGAGCTCGGCTTCAACCTGGTCGGCTATGGGTGTACGACTTGCATCGGCAATAGCGGCCCGCTCCCGGCCGAGGTCTCCAGAGCGGTCAACGACGCCGACCTCGCGGTCGTCTCGGTCCTGTCGGGCAACCGCAACTTCGAGGGTCGCATCAACCCGGACGTGAAGATGAACTACCTCGCGTCGCCGCCGCTGTGTGTCGCGTACGCGCTGGCCGGGACAATGGATACCGATTTCTACGCCGAACCGCTCGGCACTGACGACCACGGTAACGATGTCTACCTGAAGGACATCTGGCCCAGTTCGGCGGAGATCGCCACGGTGGTCGAGGATGCGGTCCAGTCGGACATGTTCCACAAGAGCTACGGCGAGGTCTTCGACGGCGATCAGCGCTGGAACAGCCTGGAGGTGCCGAGCGGTGATCTGTTCGCTTGGGACGAGCGCTCCACCTATGTGCGTCAGCCACCGTTCTTCGCCAACCTGTCGCGCGAGCCGCAGCCGCTCGAGGACATCAGAGACGCACGTGTGCTCGCGGTGCTGGGCGACAGCATCACGACCGACCACATCTCTCCCGCCGGCTCGATTCAATCCCGCCCGCCGGGCCCAGCCGCCCAATACCTCAACGCCAACCACGTCGAGACGGCCGACTTCAACTCGTTCGGCTCGCGGCGCGGCAACCACGAGGTGATGATGCGCGGCACGTTCGCAAATATCCGCCTCCGTAACCGCCTCGCGCGAAGTCGAGATGGTAGCGGGGATCCTTTGCCTGAGGGCGGTGTCACGCTCTACCTGGCCGACGGCACCAACGCCGAGACCTCGATCTACGAGGCGGCGATGCGCTACATCGAGCAGGGCATCCCGCTGATCGTGCTCGCCGGTAAGGAATACGGCTCGGGCTCCTCGCGCGACTGGGCCGCGAAGGGCACCAGCCTGCTGGGCGTGCGCGCGGTGATCGCAGAGAGCTTCGAGCGCATCCACCGCTCGAACCTCGTCGGCATGGGCGTACTTCCGCTGCAATTCAAGAACCGCGAGAGTGTCGCATCGCTCGGGCTCACCGGGCACGAGAAGTTCGACATCGCCGGGATCGCCGGGGAGGGCGACATTCCGCGCGAATTGACTGTGACCGCCGATGACAAGGAGTTCACCGTGACCGTGCGAATAGACACCCCCAAAGAGCAGCGCTACTACCGCCACGGCGGCATCCTGCAGTTCGTCCTGCGCCAGCTGCTGGAGGCATAACGGATGGCGACTCCCAAGCTGCTCGACGGGCTACTGCGCGTCCCCGGTCCGTCCGGCAACGAAACGCAGGCGGCCGCCGTCTGGCGCGAATACTGCCAGACGTTCGCCGCTGAGGTGGACGTCGACGTCAACGGGTCGTCCTGGGCGCGCGTCCCGGGCACAGGACCAGCTCCCGCCCGACCATTCCTGACCGTCGTCGGCCACATCGACGAGATCGGCATCCACATCACGCACATCGACGACGACGGCTTCCTGCGCTTCGGGCAGGTGGGCGGTTGGGATCCGGTCCAGCTGGTCGGCCAGAGGATCCTGCTCGACACGCTTGGCGGGCCCGTGCGCGGCGTGATCGGACGCAAGGCGATCCACCTGATGGAGGAGGAGGACCGTAAGAAGGGCCCTGAGCTCAAGGGCCTGCACATCGACATCGGCGCCGCGTCCGGCGATGAGGCGAAGGAACGCGTGCGGATCGGCGATACCGGTGTGATCGACGCGGAGCCGCTCGAGTTCCCCAACGGCCGCGTGGTCTCGCGTGCGCTGGATAACCGCATCGGCTGTTACGTAGCCGCCCGGGCCGCGCAGCTCGTCAGCGAGGGCGGCGGCGCCCCCGGGGACTTCCTAGCGCTAGCCGTCGTGCAGGAGGAGATCGGGCTCAAGGGAGCGCAGACATCCGCCTTCCGCCACCGGCCTGACGTCGCGATCGCGATCGACGTGACCCACGCGACGGACACGCCCGGGGTCGAGCTCGGACAGACAACCGAACACGATCTCGGCTCCGGCCCCGTGCTCCAGCGCGCTTCGGCCCTGCACCCGCGGGTCTTCGAGCTGCTGTACGAGGCGGCGGAAGCAGAATCGATTCCCTACACGATCAGCTCGGCCTCGCGCTTCACTGGCACCGACGCGGACGCGTTCACGACGAGCCGCGCCGGAATCCCCACGGGACTGGTCTCGGTGCCGCTGCGCTACATGCACTCATCGGTCGAGATGGGCAGCATCGAGGATCTCGAGAACACCGCGAAGCTGCTCGCGGCGTTCGCCATGCGGCTCGAGCCGGGGGTGTCGTTCGCCCGATAGCAACAGCGATCCGCCGGCCGGCACCGCGACGCGAGCCTCGTCGGGCGCGGCCGCTCTGGCGGCGCGCTACCTGTTCGTCGGCCTGATCAACCTGGGAGCCACGACGCTCTTGGTGCGGCATCTGGGGCCCGCCAACTGGGCGAGTTACGGCGTCGCACTGTTCCTGGCCAACTTCATGGACCAGTACCTCGGCTCGAAGCTGCTCGGCGCGGTTATCGCGTCGGCCGAGCCGTCACCGGGGCTGCTGCGCTCCGGGGCCTACCTGATGCAGGTCGTCGGACGGCTAGGGCTGTTGATCGCCGTGGTCGCGATGCTGCCGGTGTCGCGCTTGACGGCTCTGCACTCGCCGCTCCTGATGTGCGCCGCATCGGGCGTGTGCGGCTACGTGTACGTGTCGCGGGCGCTGCCCTCGGCGTTGATGGAGCGCCGGCTCGAGTACCGGCTGATAGGCGCCGGCGAGGTGCTCGACCAGGTGACGTTCACGGTGCTCGCGGTGGCGCTTGTGCTGGGCGGCCTCGGACTGCCGGGCGTGATGCTTGCGCTCGCGATCCAGGGCCTGCCGACGCTCGTCCTGTGGCGGCGGCACACCCGCCCGACCCCGTGGCTCGGCGCACGCACGGCGGATGTCGGATCGATCCTGCGGTTCGCCGTGCCTGGCTCGGGCGTGGCGCTCTGCGTGCTCGCAGAGGGCGTGGTGCCGATGGTTGCCTTCAGCTTTGCTCACACGCGCCTGCTGGGGCTGGCAATCACGAGCTCGAGCATCCTGTCCTACCCGGGCGTCGCCGTGCTCGTGCTGCAGCGCATCGCGTTCCCCGCGTTCGCGCGGACGGCCGGTCCGGAGCGCTTGGGCGAGGCGATACAGGAGGTCGCGCGAGCTGCTGCGGCGATTCTGATCGCGGCCGAGGGCTTCGTCGGCCTCACCTGCCCGTGGTGGCTGCCATGGCTGTTCGGCGCGCGCTGGCACGGCGCCTGGCCGCTCACCGCCTGCTACGCGGCCTGCTACGTATTCCTGGGTCAGATCAACGTGCTTACGGGTGGGATGATGGCCGCCGGGCGCCCGCGCGGCGCCCTACTGACATGGGCGTGGATGACCGTCCCGTGGGTGCTCGGCGCAGCGCTGTGGATGGCGTTCGGCAAGCCGGTCTGGTTGATAGCCGTGCTGGTTGCCGCGCGTGTGATCGGGTGCGTCGCTGGTGTCTTCCAGCTGCGATCTGCAGGCGTGTCCGCACGCCTCGGCCCAGAATTCGTCAAGTGCTCGCTGGCGGCGGCCGCGATCATCGGCGGCGCCGCTTCTGTGGCCGCGCACCAGACGGTGCTGGTCTTCACCGCGCTGTCGGTGCTCGGAGCTTTAGAGCTCGTGGCGCTATGGGACGCGCGCGTCGCGCTCAGGACGCTCGCCGCCGGCGTTGGCAAGCGTGGCCCAGTAGAGCTCTCGCATTAGGCGATACGGCTCGCGCGCCGCGGCGCGCAGTGGCGCGAGCGCGACCCCGTCGATCGGAGCCCGGAGTGTGGGCGACTCAAGGATCCTCGCCAACGCGTCGACGAATGCCTCCACCGCACCAGGCATCACCTCTGCGCCAAGACGGGGTTCCCCCGAGATCACGCCCGCGGCGCCGACTCGCGCGGCGACGACCGGAATCCGTTCGGCGAGCGCCTCCCGCACGACGCGCGGGTGGCCCTCCCAGAGGCTCGTGTGGAGCAGCACGTCGAACGCCGGGTACAGCGCTCGCGCGTCGTCGTGCGCACCGGTCAGTCGCACTCGGCCGGTCGCGACCTCCGAGGCGAGCCCGCGTTGCACCAGGGCGCGGTCCGGCCCGTCACCGACCAGCACCACGGTGGTGCTATCGCGCGCGCCCAACAGCCGTGCGACCACGTCGACGAGCGTTCGCGGATCCTTCTGGGCGCTGAACCGCCCGACCCAGCCGACCACCTCCGCATCCGGTGCTATGCGCAGCGTGGCCCGGGCCGCGGCCCGGGCCGCGGTGAAGTCTGGGTTGCGCGGGCGCGTGTCCACGGGCGCGCCGATCACCTCGTACTGAGCGGGACGGCCGATGTGCAGCGTGACCCCCTCCTCCATCACTGCACGTGAGACGGCGATCAGCTTGGTAGTCCGCCGGGCCGCGAGCCGCTCGGCGTTGATCAGCGCAGCGCGCCGAAGCCGGCCATCAAGTGGCGTATGGCCCCAGCCGTGGATCGTGTGCAGGAGTACCGGGGTCTCGGGCGGGGCCCCGATTCGACCGAGGAAGCCCGCCTTTGAGCTGTGCGTGTGGATCACGTCCGGTCCGATCAACCGGCAGAGCGCGTGAAGGTCGCGAATTGCCGCAGCGTCGTCTCGCGCGGCGAGCGGACGCGCCAGCCGTGACACCTCATAGGTCGGGAAGCGCTCCCGCGCTCTGGCGACGGCGGCGTTGGCGGGATCCTCGAGTCGTCCGTGGGCTATGTGCAGCTCGTGCTCGCTCGCAAGGTCCTCGGCGAAGTCGAGCATCGTCAGCGACGCTCCGCCAACAACCAACTCGGTGACGATTTGCAGGACGCGTGCCACGTCAGCCGCTCCCGCCCAGTTCTCGCCGCCCCGTCGTGACCAGTGCAAACGCCAAGAGGCCGCCGGCGATCAGGCCAAGGAGCGCGTCGCGCTCCGTGCGTGGCGACTTCTCGCGCACCGTAGTCGCGGTCGGGCCTGCGTGGGGCCGTTGGTTCTGCTGTGCCAGAGCGCCGTAGAGCTGGACGCGAGACGGGGCCGACAATGGCGTCGTCGTCACGTATTTGGTCGGCATCGCGAACGCGAAGCCGAGCGCGATCACGAGGCCGGCGAACGCACCGATCGTAACCACGCGCGCGGTTCGGGCGGCAGTCATGTCGCCACCGATCTTCGTTGGGCGCGAGCACGCCACCAGCGGTCGAGCAGGACACCGAGCGGCATTGCCAGCAGCAGCACCAGGTTCACCCGATGCCGGAAGCCCTCGCCGGCGTCGACGAGCGTCAGGGCGAACCCGACCGTCTCACACGCGACCAGGATCAGGACCGGTGCCAGGCGACCGTCAAGGCCCTGGCGAACAGCCAGTACCAGCACGACGATGACCATGAGGTACCACACGAGCGTTCCGACGACGGCCGCCTTCTGGGCGGCGCTACCAATCTGCCAGGGGAACGGCCTGAGCAAGAGGTCGATGCTGCGCAGGACGGCCGTCTTCAAGAGTCCGCCGGAGTTGGTGACCGTCGTGTGCGGCAGCGGCAGGTTCGCGCCCGGGTACGGTAGGTTGAGTTGGTGCTGGAGGTTGGCGAGGCTCCCCGGCACGACGTGTGGCGCGGCCAGGATGCCTGCAAAGCCGACGAGAACGGCCACCGCCGTCAGACCTGCGAGGCCGCGCGACAGACCAACCCGGCGGCAGACCGCCGCGCCGATCAGGACCAGCACGACAGCGACTGCGGCAAAGAACGCCATGTACGAGCGCGTGCCGAAAATCAGCCCGAGGCCGAGCAGCCCGACGCACACCGGCCGCCATGCTGGTCTGTCGCGCAGCCAAGCGTCCACGAGCGCGGCGATCAGCAAAGCCTCGCCCACCATGCAAAGCGACTCCTGGTGCAGCAGGCCCGAGAAGTAGACGCTCGACGGCTCGACCGCCGCGATCCAGGCCGCGATCAAGCCGGCCCGACGGCCGCCAACCTTGCCGGCTGTGGCGCTGATGCCGATCACCGCCGCGAGGCTCAGCCCGATCTGCTCGAGCCGTAGCGGAAACGAGCCGCAGTAACCGATGACCTTGTAGGTCAGCGCCCACGGGATCACCTCGGTCCAATGCACGGTCATGCTCAGCCACTTCGAGCTGCTCAGCGGCAGCGCGGCCAGCGCCCTTGTCGTAGCCATGAAGGACGCCTCATCGGTCGTCGTCAACTTGTGGCCGATCGCCGGAATGGCGGCCGCAACCGCGACGGCGAGCAGCCGCAGGCCGAAGCCCGCACACACCGGCAGCCCGTAGGAGGCCGTGAAGCCGCGCCGGTCGAGACCCAACATCAGCCGCCAGAGGACGATCACCACCAGCGCGCCGACGATCAGCGACACCTCAGCGCGAAATAGCCAGGGATCAGTCATCGAGGGCGGGTCTACCATAGTCGTGCGATGCGCCACAGCGTCCGTGCCTGCCTACTGCTGACGGTCGTCTGCGCCATGTGCGTGCTGGCGTTGCCGGCAACGGCATCAGCGTCGAAGGGCTCGCCGGTACACGTCGACCCCGGCAGCCCTGTCGCGAAGGAGTACGCGCTGCCGCTGGCGACCGCTCGCGGTGCCCCGCCCGAGAGCGGCCGGAGCGGTGGCCTGTTCGGCTCCGGGATCAAACACACCGGCAGCGGTTCGACGAGCTCGCACACCACGACCAGCTCCGAGACACCGCCCGTTCAGACTGAGACGACGCCACCGGTCACAACCACCGCGGCTCAGACGACCACCTCGCCCAAGCACCACCAGCCGCGGCACATCATCACGGTTACGCTCCCCGATCTCGTCACCACGCCTGGTACCAGCACAACGACCACGGCCCACTCGGTACCGGCGGCATACAAGGTGCTCAAACCGGGGTCAGGCTCAGGTCTGCTGTGGATGGTGCTCGCTGCGGTCGTAGTGGTCGCGCTCGGCGCCGCAGGCGGACTGGCCCTCGCCCGCCGGCGATGAACACGACCGAGCAGATCGCGCCGGTCATCCAGCTCCCGCCGCGCGCCGTACGCAGCCGCCTACCACAACGCCCCCACCGTCCGAACCTGATCGTCCTGGCCGTCGCTGCCGCGCTCGCGTTCTCGCCGCTCGCATTCGGGTATTACAGCTTCACCTCCTGGGCCCCGCTAGGCGTGGGGGCCGTGGTGCTGCTGGTCGTGCTCGCGTTCGGCCAGGCTCCGCACACCACGGGCTTCGGGCATGCCGCAGCCGCCGGGCTCGGGCTGCTGGTCGCGCTGAGCTTCGCCTCGATTCTCTGGGGGGAGTCACGTGACTTGGCCTGGACGAGCTCCAACCAGATCGCGATCTACTGCGTACTGTTCGTGATCGGCTTGCTTGCGATCCGTCAGCGTGTGACGGCCCGCGCGGTGATGGCCGTATTGGGCCTCCCGGCGCTGATCAGCTCGCTCGTGCTGGCGGCGGAGTTCGCCGCCGGCGGTGGTGGCGGCGCTTTCCTGCAGGGCAGGCTCGACTCGCCGATGGGCTACATCAATGGCACCGCCGGCCTGCTCGTGATGGGCGTCTGGCCGTGGCTCGGGCTGGCCGAGACCGCAAAGACGCGCGGGCTGCGAGCTGCGGCGATCAGCGCCGCTGCTCTGATCGCCAGCACCGCCGCGCTCACGCAGTCACGGGCGATCGTGCTCGCCACGATCGCGACCGTTGTGCTGGTCTTGATCGCAGCGCCGGGCCGGACGCGCCGCGGTGTGAACCTGCTGATCGTGCTCGCTGGCGTAGGCGCGGCGGCCCACTGGACACTCGGCGTGTACAGCTCCACCGGGCCATCGCAGCTGCTCGCCCCCAGCGGCAGCGCGATCCAGCGAGCGGGTCTCGCATTGCTAGGCGCGGCTCTGCTCGGATTTGCGCTCAAGTGGGCCGCTTCGGCGGTCAGCGAGCGCCTCGCGCCCGAACGGCGCGACCGGCTCGTGCGAGACCTGGGCCGCGGGCTGCTGACGGCGGCGCTCGTCGTCGTTGTCGCCGGCGTCGCAACCGAGCACCAGCGAATCACCACACAGTGGCACGACTTTACGGCGCTGAAGGCCGAGAAGGCCTCGAGCGACCGCTTCCTGGCGATCGGCGGCGGTTACCGATACGACCTCTGGCGGATCGCGCTCGACGAGTTCAAGAACGACCCACTCGCCGGCGTGGGTGCCGGCAACTACGTCGACCAGTACTATTTCAAACGCCACCAGTTGGAGGACGTGACCGTCCCGCACAGCCTGGAGCTGCAGATGCTCGCAGAGCTGGGCATCGGCGGCGCGATCGGGCTTTCCCTGTTCCTCTTAGCGGTGCTGGGAGCAGGCCTGACGCGGCGACGCACAACCCTAGCGAGCGGTGACCCAGCGCTGAAGATCGCGGCGCTTGGCATGTTCACGGCGTGGCTGGCCGCCACGAGCGTCGACTGGCTCTACGACATACCGGGGCTCGCGGGGATGGCGATGCTGGCTGCGGCAGTGCTGGTCGCGCCGGCCCCGCAGCTGGACGCCGGCACCTCCGTCCCGGCCGCCGATAGCGCCGCGTCGCCGCGCACCCGCCGCGAGCAGGCCACCCTGATAGCAGCGCTCGGCGTGCTCGCGCTGGTCGCCGCCAGCCTCGGACGGCAATATGTGGCAGCGCTATACAGCAACTCAGGACAGGG
This sequence comes from Solirubrobacteraceae bacterium, assembly GCA_035531655.1. GTDB lineage: Bacteria > Actinomycetota > Thermoleophilia > Solirubrobacterales > Solirubrobacteraceae > Palsa-465. The sequence goes on along the minus strand of DATKSM010000010.1, from coordinate 16,349 downwards.
TCTCGTAGCAAGGCAGCCGGTGAAGGCATTGCATAAGTTGAGGACAGCAGAGCAACTCGACCCGTGGTCGATGCAGACGCAGTACGCGGTTGCATCCGCCTACGCCCGGTTGAACGACTATGCGGCAGCGCGCGACGCGCTGCTCCGAGCGGAGCAACTCGAGCCGGAGAACTACGTGCCGCCCGCGCTCCTCGGAGACATCGCGACACGCGCAGACGACCACGCGACCGCGCTTGCGTCCTACCGTCGCGCCCTGAGGCTCGATCCGCTCGAGCCTGCGCTGCAACAGGCGCTCAAGAGCACCGAGGCGGCCCGGTGAGCACTGACCCGACCCCGCTGGCCCCGCTCCCGTCCTCGGCAGAGCCGAATCAGCCCGGAGCCGTCGACGAGCGGACCTACCGCAGCCGCTCGAGCTGGCCGATCGGCCGCCTACCGGCGGCGGGCATGACCGTGGTCCTGGGGCTCGCCGTCGCCGCCCCGCTAGTCGTGCATGACATCGATTCGACGCTCTGGCCGGCACTGCTGCTGCCGGCATTGCTGGCGACGCTCGTCGCACGGCTGGTATTCGAGTCGATCGACGGCGCGCTCGCCCGGCGTGGCCCACACGTGCACTTCCTGGCAGCCGCCGCCGGCGCCGCCATCGGCACGATCGTGATGGCCGGTGCCACGCTGATCCTCGGGCTGGGTGCGTCATCCGCGGTCGAGTTGCTGCCATTTGGCCTGGGCGCCCTGGCCCTGGTCAGCGCCGGGCTCGTGCGTGATCTGGAGATCCGCATGCGGTTGGCGCTGCGCCGCGTCTACTTCGTCGGCACGGCCGACAGCCTGCGCGAACTTCAACACGAGCTGGTCCGCAGCCCGGAGGCGAGCCTCGTGGGCGCCAGAGGCGCATATTCACCGCTCACCGCTGACGTGCTCGCCGAGACCATCCGTCACGCACGCGCGACGGTGCTGGTGCTGGACCGTGCTGGCGCGCACGCGCCCCCCGTGGTCGCCGCCGCGGAGGCCCTCGGACGCCGGGGCGTGCGGGTTCGCGACCTGCTCACCTATTACGAGGCGGAGTTCAAGAAGGTGCCGTTGACTGAGCTTACGCCGGCATGGTTCCTTTTCGAGCGCGACGAGCAACAGCGCCGGATCCTGACAGACGTAGCCCGACGAATCACGATGGTGCTGATGTCCGCCCTGCTGCTGCTCGTCTCCATGCCCCTGCTGGCGGTTCTGATGCTGGCGATCCGCCTGAGCAGCCCCGGACCTGCGATCTTCCGCCAAACCCGTGTCGGGAAGGACGGGGCGCTCTTCACGCTGGTGAAGCTGCGCACGATGCTCGTCGCGGACCCAAGCGCGTCCGAGGACGCGGCCTGGGCCACGGACGAGGATCACCGGATCACGCCACTCGGGCGCTGGCTGCGGCGCTACCGGCTGGACGAGCTGCCGCAGCTGTGGAATGTCATGAGGGGCGAACTCGCGCTGATCGGCCCGCGCCCCGAGCAGGTGGCGATCGTCGCGCGGCTCGAGCGCGAGATTCCGTTCTACGCCGCGCGCCACACGGTCCGCCCGGGCCTCACAGGCTGGGCACAGGTCAACCTGGGCTACTCGGGCTCGCTCGAGGGGGCGCGCGCGAAGCTGCAGCGCGACCTGTACTACGTCAAGCACCGAGGCCTGCGCCTCGACCTCCTGATCCTCTGGCTCACGCTCAAGACGGTCTTCGCCGACCCGCGCTGAGCCCGGAAGCACTCCGGCGGGTGCCCGAGCGGCCCGCACGCGCCGCGGTACGAGCGGCGGCCGCGTCCGCTACAGCGTTAGGCCCTTCTCATACACGAGCTTGGTCGCGATGTCGTACGGATAGACGTAGAGGATCATTCCCCCAGCCCGGGTCGAGGCGATCGGCGGACCGAACTCCGCGGCGACCTCTCGAACCTGATGCCCCCTGGGATTGACCACGAGCATGCTGCGCACGTTGCCGTGCGACTTGTCCCAGCTCGAGATCGAAATCTCGCTGAACGTGCAGAGCAACTGGCCGTCCGTGTTGCAGCGCTGGATCGGATAGACGTCGACCTTGAAGTCGGACTCCCACATCAGGTCGATTGAGTTCCAGTAGTCCCCGTAGCCGACGGCGACGTGCTCCTGCTTTGCATAGGTCGCGACAGCGCGCGCGGTGCCGGCCGTCTGGTAGCCCTTGGGCATCTCCTCGAGAACCCCGGAGTTGAACTGGTACAGCGCGCTGAAGGCGAATAGCGACGCGCCGGCCGTGACGATCAGTTTCCAGCCGAGGCCGCGCTCGAGCATCAGCGGCAGGATCGCCGCGATTGCCACGTACGGTCCGAGCAGGTAGCGACCGTCGGTGGTAAAGGGGTTCGGCGAGCCGATCATGAACACGAGCAGACCCGCGCCGAGCGCCGTCACCCAGAAGGCGGTGTGGACGAAGCGCTCGCCAACGACATCGCCGCCCCCGGCGCCACGCGGGAGCGAGTTGGCGATCCTGCGGCGGACCGACCATAGCCCGGAGATCAGCGCAGCGAACAGCAGCACGGCGCTCACGACCTCGAGCTCGGAACGGGCGTCGACGATGCTCCCGTAGAAGTTGCCGGCGGTGAGCGACGGCAGCGCGCGCAGCAGTGTCTTGAAGTTGGTGACGACCCGGCTGGGTTTCGCGAAAGTGAGAAATGAGTGGTAGGACGGCGCGAAACCGCGAACGCCCTCACCGCGCATGATCGCGGCGAACGTGAGCGCCGTGAGCAGCGTCACGGCGACGGTCGCGAGTCCGAATAGGACCACCCTGCCGGCGCCGTCCTCAGGCCCGCGCCAAGCAGCGAGCAGGGTCACGACCACCAGCGGGGCCAAGCCCCACGCGAGATACAGGTTGTCGCCCGCGAGCGGTAGGCCACCGAGGACGCCCAGCACAACCGCCGCGGTCACGAGCCGGCGCCTCGACAGCTCCGCGACGCGCGGAATGATCCACACCAGCGCCGCGCCGACGACCGCCGCGGTGATCAGCGAATTGGCATGCGCGTCGATCGCGAACACAGTCGCCAGCCCGCCCGCCCGGATCGTCGCGATACCGCCGCCGCCGAAGCAGACCAGCACCGCGCCGACGACACTGGCGGGCCAGCGCCCGAACGCGCGCCACGTCGACCAGATCACGGCGGCGAAGCCCAGGACCGCAAAGAACACCGGGGCCAGCACCCAGATCACCCTGTACAGCGGGAACGAGCGCGTCAACAGCGTGAACGCCATCGTCTCGTAATGCGGGTAGTCGCCGGTGGTCAACAGCGCCCCGGCGGGCGCGTGCATGCTCATGTGCGCGAGCACGCCGTCGATGTCGCTGTCGCTGCTGAGCCAGACGCTGTCGAGGATCGTGCGCAGATGCGTGGCGATCGCGATCGCATACAGACCGCCGAACAGAACGGGCAGCCACCACAACCAGGCGAGCGACGGCTTCGGGAGCCCAACGCCTACGGGCGCGACGTCGTCGACCGCTGGCCGTTGCTTGATCGGTGTAGTGCTCATACGCTTGTTTTCGCGGGCCCCCGCCGCCGGGTAGGCTCGCTCTGTCCGGACTTGGACCACAACGAACCGGCGCTGGAAATCTACTAACTCGTTCTAATTTCAGATAAGCCCGATGCTGCTTCTCTTCGACATCGACGGGACCCTCATGAGAGGCGCGTCCGGCGCGCACGCGACCGCGCTGTGCCAGGCGTTGAAGAACGTACACGACGTGGACGTCGAAGACATCAGCTTGAGAGGGTCGGCAGCCGGCAGAACCGACGGCGAAATCGCACGTCTGTACCTGCTCGAAGCAGGGATTTCTGCCGAGCGGATCGACGCGCGTGCGGCGCAAGTCCAGGAGCAGTGCTGCCGTCTGTACGCGAGCCTCTGCCCGGCCGACCTCTCTAGCCTGGTGGTCGAAGGCATTCCCGAACTGCTCGCATCACTGGACGCTCGCGATGACGTGAAGCTCTCGCTCGTGACCGGCAACTTCGAGCCGGTGGCGCGGATCAAGCTCAAGGCAGCCGGGATCGGGCATTGGTTCGCCCACGGCCAGGGCGGCTTCGGCTCTGACTCGGACGACCGAGCGATGCTGCCGCCGATCGCGCGGCGGCGCGCGGGCGAGGCGGCCGGACTAGCCACCTCATGGCCGCGCGAGCAGACGGTCGTGATCGGCGACACGCCGCGTGACATAGCCTGCGCGCACGCCGACGACCTATATTGCGTCGCCGTCACAACCGGGACGTACTCCGCCCCCGAGTTGAGCGGCGCAGACGTTGTGGTCGGCGACGCTCAGGCGCTCGCGACGACGCTGGAATCGCTGGCGCTGGCAGCCGGGGTCTGACCGGACTCCGGCGTCTGCAACGGGAAATGACAGGCCGCCACGTGGCTCGGGCCGAAGCGCCGCAGCGGCGGCTCGGCCTCGGCGCAGATCGCCTGCGCCAGCGGGCAGCGCGTGCGGAAGCGGCAGCCGGACGGCGGGTCGATCGGGCTCGGCATCTCGCCGCGGATGCCAACGTCGGTCTTGGCCTTCTCAACCGCCGGGTCGGGCACCGGGATCGTCTTGATCAACGCCTCTGTGTACGGGTGCGCCGCCCGCAGGTAGATATCGTCGCCCGTGCCGAGCTCGACGATCTTCCCGAGGTACATCACGCCGATCCGGTCGGCGAGATATTTGACGACCGCGAGGTCGTGTGAGATGACGACCGAGGCCATATTGTGCTCGGCCTGCAGGCGCTTCATCAGATTCAGTACCTGCGATCGGATCGACACATCGAGCGCGCTGACGGGTTCGTCAGCGACCATCACCTTGGGCTCGAGCATCAGCGCGCGCGCGAGCGCGATGCGCTGGCGCTGACCGCCCGAGAACTCATGCGGGTAGCGCTCGAGCGCGTTGAGCGGCAAGCCGACCTCGTCCAACTTGCCGCGCACGCGATGGTCCTGCTCCCGGTTGTCGCCGACCTTCTGAATCTGGAGTGGTTCACGCAGGATCGCGCCTACGCGCATGCGGGGATCCAACGACCCGTATGGGTCCTGGAACATCATCTGCACGTCGCGTCGCGCGCGCCGGAGCGCGCCGCCGCGCAGGCGGAAGATCTCCTTGCCGCCCAACTTGATCTGGCCCTTGTCGGGCTTCTCGATCCCAACAATCAACTTGCCGAGCGAGGTCTTGCCGCAGCCGGACTCACCGACGAGACCGAGCACCTCACCGGCGTTGACGTGCAGCGTCACGTCCGAGACAGCCTTGACCGAATTGACCTTGCGGCGCAGAATGGCGCCGGCGGTGACCGGGTACTCCCGCACCGCGCCGATCACCTCAAGCAGCGGGCCGGACGCAGACCGCGGCGGCGCCGAATTCGATGCCGTTACCCCGGCGAGCGCGGCTTCCGGCAGCGGCTCGGAGACGACCGAGACCTGTGACACCGGTGCCGTTGATTCGGACCCACCCACCCCCCCATCGGCGGACGTCGGCGGGAGGATCCGCGTCGTGATGATCGCCGGGCCATCGACGGGGTGCCAGCAGGCGAACTTGTGGCTGGGATCGCCGTCCAGCGGCGGCTCCTCGGCGCGGCACTTGTCGGTGGCGAACTGGCAGCGGGCGGCGAAGCGGCAACCCTGCGGCGGGTTGGTCAGGTCGGGCGGCAGGCCGGGGATCGAGAGCAGCGCCTTGGTGGGGTCCTGCTCGAGCCTTGGGATCGAGCCGAGCAGCGCCTGCGTGTAGGGATGGCGCATGGCAACGAAGAGTTCCTCGGCGCCCGCGGTCTCGACGATCCGCCCGGCGTACATCACGTTGATTCGCTTGGAGCGGCCGGCGACGACACCCATATCGTGAGTGACCAGTAGCGTCGCCATACCGAGCCGCTGCTCGAGGTCGTCGAGCACCCTCAGTATCTGTGCCTGGATCGTGACGTCGAGCGCGGTGGTGGGCTCGTCCGCAAGCAGCACCTTCGGTTCGCAGGCCAGCGCGATCGCGATCATCACACGCTGGCGCAGGCCGCCGGAGAGCTGGTGGGGATAGTCTTTGAGGCGCTCCTTCGGTCGCGGCAGGCCGACTAGCTCGAGCACCTCGAGCGCACGGTCCAAGGCCTCTTTGCGGTTGGCGCCCCGGTGCAGGCGCACCGGCTCGGCCACCTGCTCGCCGACCGACTTCGTCGGGTTCAGCGAGGACAACGAGTCCTGAAAGATCATCGAGACGTCATTGCCTCGAATCTTCCGGAGCTCGCGATCGCTCATGCCGACGAGCTCGCTGCCGCCGAGCTTGACAGAGCCCTCGGTTACGTGGCCGCCGTTCGGCAGCAATCCGAGGATCGATAGTCCAAGCATGGACTTACCCGAACCCGACTCGCCGACAAGTCCGAGCGTCTCACCCTCCGCGATCTCGAGGTCGACGTTGCCGACGGCGTGCACAGTCGCACGTGAGAGCCTGATCTCAGTCGTGAGGTTCTCGACCTGAAGCGCTGGTAGAGCCATGAATCTCCTTCTCAGCGCCGGCGCAGACGCACGTCGACGGCGTCGCGCAGGGCGTCACCGATCAGGTTGCAGCAGAGCACGACGACCACCAGAATGCCGCCGACCGGATAGACGAGCCACCACTGGCCGTTCTGCACGTAATTCTGGGCGTTACCGAGCATGTCGCCCCAGGAAGTGTGCGGGAACTGGAGACCGAACCCCAGGTATCCCAGAAGCGCCAGGGCCAGGATCGAGTCCGCGATCAGGAACGTGACGTTCACGATCGTCACCGACATCGCGTTGGGGATCAGGTGTCGGAAGATGAGCCGCATCCGGCTCGAACCCATCGTCTGCGCAGCCTGCACGAAATCGCGCGTGCGCAGCGTCAGTACCTCACCACGCACCAGTCGAGCCGGCACCAGCCAGGAGAAGACGCCGAGCACAAGGCTCAGGTCGAGCACTGTGCCGTTGTACTTGGTTGCCAGGACCAGCACGATCAGCAGGAACGGGATCGAAAGCAGGATGTCCACCAAGCGCATCATCAGGCCGTCCACGAAGCCGCCGATGAGGCCCGAGATCGCACCGTAGAGGGTGCCGATCACGATCGCCACCAGTGAGGCGAAGGCTCCTATCTCAAGGGCGGACTGGCCGCCGAGCATGAGTCGGCCGAACTCGTCGAAGCCGTTCTCGTCGGTGCCGAGTAGGTGACTGCCGCCGGGGGCGAGGTAGGAGACGAGCGGATTGGAGTAGGTCTGATTGGACTGGTAGAAGACCGGCCCGAGGAAGCAGAATCCGATGATCGCAATCAACAGCACGAGCGCGAAGACGGCGAGCCTGTTGCTCGCGAACTCCCGGACGGCCAGACGCCAGCCGCTGGAGACGACCTGTACCTGTCCGCCCTCCGGCATCAGCTCGTGCAGTCCGCCGCCCGGACCGGGGAGAACCAGCGCCGCGCGGCCCAGCTCCTCCATCTGCTGCGAGGGACTCAGCGGCTCAGTCAAGGCGAACCCTCGGGTCGGCGGTGGCAACGGCGACGTCGGCGATCAGATTGCCGAGCACGGTCAGGAGCGCGCCCAGCAGAGTGTAGGCGAGCATCACGTTGTAGTCCGGGAGTTGGAGCGCGTTGTAGAAGAGCAGCCCCAGACCGGGATAGTTGAACAGCACCTCGATCAGCAGGTTGCCGGCAACCAGGTAGGGGATCGAAAGGCCCACCAGCGTGATGATCGGCAGGCATGCGTTGCGCAGCAGATGGCGCGTCAGCACCACCCGCTCCGACAGACCCTTGGCCCGCGCCAGCCGAATGTAGTCCTGCGCAAGCTCGTCCAGCGCCGAGGAGCGCATGTACCGGCTGAAGCTGGCGACGTTCAGCAATGACAGCGTGATGATCGGCAAAAACAGCTGCTGTGGGTGCACGATCGCCTGCCAGGTGCTGGTGACCGTGTCGCTGACGCCAGGGGGGAAGATGCCCCAGTCCAGCGCCAGGAACTGAATCAGGATCAGGCCGAGAAAGAACGACGGCATCGAGTACAGCGTGAAGTTGAGAGCCGTGGCGGCGTAGTCGCCTGGGCTGTTGCGCTTGACCGCCTGGGCGATGCCAAGTGGCACGGCGATCACCAGCGAGAGCACCAGCGCGGCGCCCGACAGGTAGGCGCTACGACCAGCGTTCTCCTTGAACAATGCGCTGACTGTCTGGTTCAGCTTGTAGCTGTAGCCGAAGTTGCCGTGGACGACGCCACCGAGGTAGCTGAGGAACTGCACCAGCTCGGAGCGGTTGTAGCCGTGCTGCTTGTCCCAGGACAGGATTGCAGCGTGCGTGGTCTTGCTGCCGAGCACCGTGTAGGCGGGTGTCGGCGAGAGATAGTGAAGGATCGCGAAGGTGATGGCGGCGACACCGATCATGACGATCACGGCGACGCCCAGCCGGCGAATGATGTAGCCAAGCATTCGGGACAGATCTTAGGCGTTTATGACAGCGGTCTGCGGGTGGAACGGGCTCCTGCCCGTCCCACCCGCACAAAGGACCTTTTGCTGTCTGCTTCCTACTTGTTGACCCAGAGCAGCGCTGCGTTGAGCTGCTGCTGCGTCATCTGCAGGAACCCGCCGGTGGTACCACCCACCTTCTTGCTGACCGCCGTGATCCAGTCCTGGACCGGGAAGTACAGCACGGGCTGCTGCTTCGAGAAGTAGGCAACCTCACGCGCGATCGACGCCTTGCTCGGGCTCACGGTCGACCGAATCATCAGCTTGTTGGCAGTCGGATTCGCGTAGTCACCCAGGTTGAGCGCGCCGGTGGTGTTCATGATGCCGTCTTCGGTCGGGTAGTAGTCGGTGTTGATCCCGCCGTAGTTGTTGACGCCCCAGTCGTTGAAGTACTGCTTGGCGGCCGGGTTCTGGTCGTTGTAGTTCGTCACGAGATAACCGAACGTCTTGCTCTGGAACTCGACGTTGATACCTGCGGCCCTCTTGGCCTCGGACGCGAACGCCTCGGACTCGAGCACGCCGGTCGCAGCCGCCGACGCGGGCTGGTTGGCCCAGACGAACTTGATCGGAGTGCCCTTGGGGATGCCCGGGCCGCACTCGTTCTTGCGGCTGCCCGGCTTGGCGCAGGTCGTCTGGCCGCCTGGCTTTACCTTCCAGCCGTGGGCCTTCAGTGTGGCGACGGCCTTCTTCGGGCTGTACGGCCAGTCCTGTTTGGTCGCGTTGCTGGGGATGAACGGAGACGACGGCGCGCTCGCGACCGGCCCGTAGGCCGGCACGGCCCAACCGTGGTAAACGCCCGAGACGATCGCCTTCTGATTGATCAGCTCGGCGAACACGCCACGCATGTACTGCTGTCCGGCGACCTTGTTGAAGTGGTTGGTGGTGTCCTTGAAGTTGATGAAGCCACCGAACCAGCCCCACTCTGGAGCGCCGAACACGCTGAAGCCATCGCGGTTCAGCGTCGGGATCGAGCCGAGCTGCGTGCCTGCATCGAGCTGACCGATCTCGACCGATCCGGACTCCATGGCGTCGAGCAACGCGGTCTCGCTGGTGTACGTGTTGTCGTCGTACGTGAAGGTCGGCTTCGGCGAGAGGCCGTAGCTCTTGTTCGGTACCAACACGTACGAGCTGTTGGTCGTGTTGAAGCTCTGCAGCTTGAAGCCGCCGTCAACAACCTTCCACAGCGGGCTGGTCGCGAACTGTGCGAGCGAGTCAGCGCCATTGGTGTTGTTCAGGTTGTTGTAGATCGCCAGAGCGTCCGTCGGGTTGGTCGCCCAGTCGTTCAGCTTCTGGCCGCTCGAGTTGACGTTCCAGTCGGTCGCCGGCAGCGGGTAGACGCCACCGTTGGTGTCCTGCAGCTGGTTGTACGTGAACCAGGTCGGGTTGACCGGGTGCGTCAGGTGCATGACCACGGTGTTGCCGCTGTAGGAGATGCTCTTGACGTTGTACGGGAACTGCGTACTGGACGCGTACTGGCACCAGTTGGACGGCGACGCGTTGGTCGCGGCCTTGAGGATGTAGTAGAAGAACGCCACGTCCTGGCCGTCTACCGGCGAGCCGTCCGACCACTTCAGACCGGGCTTGATCTTGATCGTCACCGTTGTGTCGTGGTTTGAGTACACCGGTGGCAGGCCGGCGCTATGGCTCGGGTCGATCGCAGGCGTCGCCCCAGACGGGCCGTAGTACAGCGGGATATACATGTCCGCCACGAATTGGAACGTGTCGGTGCTGCAGGTCGCGCCGTTGATGATCGGGTCGATGTTGGTCGGTGTCTGGCCGGTGAGCTGCCCGGCGACGATCGTCCCGCCGTGGCGTGCCGTGCCGCTCTTCGGCAGCGTGCCGGTGAGCAACGTGCCGTCGATCGGGACTGCCTTGGCGTTCGCCGCCGCGTGCCCGATCGTGTTCTTCGCGCTACTCGCCCCGGTCACGCTGACCGCGACCGCAGCGACCGCGGCCAGGGCGACCGCAAGGCTGATTAGCCGCAGGCGCCACAGACGTCCTGCGCCTGTGCGATGGGAAGGTTTAAACCTCATTACAGCTACCCCTTTGGATTGGGTACGGATGGAATCAGCGCCACCGGCCAAGGCGTCTGCCCTAGCGTGGCGCACGTTTCGTTCCTTTTTACACAATTCGTTGCCGCTTAACGCGGACTTAACTGTGTGAGCTACCTCACAATCTGACCGCGAACGACGGGCTCACGCCCGTTTAGAAGCCTTTTAGCGCTGTTCTGCAGTCGCGGCCCCCAGCCTCCGTACAGATTGTCTAATTCCGCTGCGTCGTTTTGTACCACCGTTCGCGGCGTCGGCGCCGATTACTTCCGTTTGACTCTGTACAGAAGCTGAAACGCGTACTGCTGTTGTGTCATGGCCAGGAAGGCTTTGTTGGCGCCGCCAATTCTCCTGCTTACCGCAGTGATCCAGTCTTGATCCGGCATGTAGAAGATCGGATAGCTCTTGCTGAAGTAGGAGACCTCGTCGACGATCGCCGTCGCGCGCGGGCTCGCTACGGAGGCCTGCATCAGTCTGTTGGCGACAAGGTCACCGTAGGCGCCGATGTTCAGCGCCCCGCCAGAGTTCATCAGGCCATCCTGGGTCGGGTAGTAGCCCGTGTAGACGCCGCCGTAGTTGTTGACCCCCCAGGCGTTGACGTACCTCGCTGCCGTCGGATTCTGATCGTCGTAGTCGGCGATCAGAGAGCTGAACGCTTTGCTCACGAGCGTCACGTCGATGCCCGCCGCCCGTCTGGCCGCACCGGCAAACACCTCCGACTCGAGCGCGCCCACCGCTGACAGCGACCTGGGCGGATTCGCCCATACGAACCTGATCGGCGTGCCGGCCGGGATCGCGGCCCCGCACTCGTGCTGCCCTGTCCCCGGCTTGGCGCAGGTCGTCTCACCGCCGGGCCTCACCTTCCAGCCGTGAGCCTGCAGCGTGTCCACCGCCTTGGTTGGGTTGTAGGAGTAACGCGAGCGGGTTGCGTCCGCCGGGACGAACGGTGAGAACGGTGCCGTCGGCGCCGGGCCGTAGGCCGGCACCGCCCAGCCGTGGTAGACGCTCCTGATGATCTGAGGCTGGTTGACCAATTCCGCAAAGACGCCGCGGATGTAGGGCTGTGCCACCACCTTGTCGAAGTCGGCGGTCGCGTCTTTGAAATTGATGAAGCCGCCGAACCAGCCCCAACCGGGCCCGCCGAAAACGCTGTAGCCATTGCGCCTCAGCCCAGGAATCGCGGGCAGCTGCGTACCGGGCTCGATCGTGCCGACGTCGAGCGAACCGGACTCCATGGCGGCAAGCATGGACGCAGGCCCGGTGTACGTCTGCACCGAGATGTTGCTCGCGTGTGCCTTCGGCTCCAGTGCGTAGGTCGGATTCGGGATCAGGTCATAGGAGCCGTCGGTGGCGTTGAAAGCTTTTAGCTCGAACGGCCCGTCGACGACCTTCCACAGGGGGTTTGAGGCGAACGTCGCCAGGTCGTCACCTTGGTTATGCAGATAGTCGTAAATCTTGAGCGCATCGGCTGGGTGGGTGGCCCAGTCGGTGATGTGCGTGCCGCCGGCGGAGTCGACGTTCCAGTCCTGGCTCGGCAACGGATAGACGCCGCCCCCCGCGCCCTGCAACTGGTTGGCGGTGAACCAGTTCGGGTTGACGGCGTGCGCCAGATGCAGGATCACGGTGTGGGTGCCTCTGGCCGTCCAGCTCGCGATGTTGTCGGGTAGGTCACCGGGCGAGTACTGACACCAGTTCGTGGGCGCCTGCTTGATCGCTGCCCTCAACAGATCGAGATAGAAGAGCACGTCCTCAGCGTCGACCGGCTTGCCGTCGGACCATTTCAGGCCCGGCTTCAAGCTGATCGTGACGGTCCGATCCGCGTTGGAGTATCGCGGAAGCTTGGCCGCGCTGAGGTTCTCGTCGAGCTTCGGCTCGGCGCCGTCCGGGCCTGCGTACAGCGGGATGTATTGGTTCTCGACGAAGTTCACGGTCGCCGTGTTGCAGGTGGCGATGTCGATCAGCGGAAATGCGCTTCCCGGCGTGTTGCCGTGCAGCTGCCCAACCGTGATCGTGCCGCCGCGCATCGGTGTACCCACGGCAGGCAAGCTTCCTTTGATCTCAGTGCCGTACTTCGCGGTCGAACGGCTCGGGCTCGGACGCGAGCCACCGCCACAGCCGGCGATCGCGAGCGATGCCACCACAGCTATGGTCAAGACGCCACACCAACACCGCCTGCTTTTGCGTGCCGATGCAGCGGACACCGGGTCAGCCGCGGACGAGCTTCTTGTACGTCAGGCGGTGCGGGCGATCGGCCTCGGCGCCGAGCTGCTCGTGGCGGAAGCTCTCGTAGGCCTCGAAGTTTCCCTCGAACCAGCGGACCTGCGAGTCGCCCTCGAAGGCGATCACGTGCGTGGCGATCCGGTCGAGGAACCAGCGATCGTGCGAGACGACGACGGCGCAGCCGGCGAAGGAGAGCAACGCCTCCTCCAGCGCCCGCAGCGTGTCGATGTCGAGGTCATTGGTGGGCTCGTCGAGGATCAGCAGGTTGCCGCCGCTGGCGAGCAGCTTGGCCATGTGCAGGCGGTTGCGCTCGCCGCCGGAGAGGCTTGAGACCTTCTTCTGTTGGTCCGAGCCCTTGAAGTTGAAGCCGGCGACGTAGGCGCGGCTGGCGATGCTCCGCTCCCCGAGCATCATCTGGTCGAGTCCGGCCGATACCTCCTCCCAGACCGTCTTCTCAGGGTCGAGCGACTCGCGTGACTGGTCGACGTACGCAAGTTGGACGGTCTCACCGACCTTGAAGACGCCCTCATCGGGCTGCTCTTGACCGGTGATCATCCGCATCAGCGTCGTCTTGCCGGCGCCGTTTGCGCCGATCACGCCGACGATCGCCGCAGGCGGCAAGCTGAAGCTGAGGCCGTCGATCAGCAGCTTGTCGCCGAACGACTTGCGAACTTCCTTGGCATCAATGACCACCCCGCCCAGCCGGGGCCCCGCAGGGATGTGAATCTGGACCTGGTCGAGCCTGACGTTTCGGTCCTCTGCGAGCAGCGCCTCATATGCGTTGAGGCGGGCCTTGGGCTTTGCGCGCCGGGCGCTGGCGTTCATCCGCACCCACTCGAGCTCCTGCTTGATCGTTCGCTGGCGGGCGTCGTCCTTTCGCGCCTCCTGCTCGAGCCGTTTCTCCTTCTGCTCGAGCCAGCCCGAGTAGTTGCCCTGATATGGGATCCCGCGGCCACGGTCGAGCTCGAGAATCCAGCCGGCGACGTTGTCCAGGAAGTAGCGGTCGTGGGTGACGGCGACGATCGTTCCCGTGTAATCGTGCAGGTGGCGTTCGAGCCAGGCGACCGACTCGGCGTCGAGGTGATTCGTCGGCTCGTCCAACAGCAGCAGGTCGGGCTCGGCGAGCAGCAACCGGCAGAGAGCAACGCGGCGCCGCTCGCCGCCGGAGAGCGTGGTCACGTCGGCATCGCCGGGCGGGCAGCGCAGCGCGTCCATCGCGTAGTCCAGCTTGGTGTCGAGGTTCCACGCGTCCGCGGCGTCGATCTGCTCCTGCAGCCGCGCGAACTCGGTGGCGGTTTCGTCCGAGTAGTTCATCGCGAGCTCGTTGAAGCGGTCGAGCAGCGCCTTGACCTCAGCGACGCCCTCTTCAACATTGCCGCGCGCATCCTTGGTCGGATCCAGTTGCGGTTCCTGCTCCAGCAGGCCGACGGTCGCACCCGGCGCCAGCTGCGCCTGCCCGTCGTAGTCGTTGTCGAGCCCGGCCATGATCCGTAGCAGCGTCGACTTGCCGGCGCCGTTGTAGCCCAGCACACCGATCTTGGCGCCCGGCATGAACGAGAGCGAAATGTCGGTCAGGACCTGTTTGTCAGGCGGGTGCCGTCGGGAGAGCTTGTAGGTCGTGTAGATGTACTGGGCGGACACTCCGCGTTGAGGGTATCGGGCGCGGGCTCAAAGCCCCGGTGGATGACGCACGACGAAGCCCGCGTCGCTGCGTACCAGTGGGTGCCAGCCGATTCCGCTGGAGCCGTCACCGGGACCAGCAGCGTTGTGTGTGTCCCAGCGCAGGCCGGCGACGTACATGTAGACGTGGCTCGGGCTCGCGTAGATCGTGACCCAACGGCCAGGGCCGGGCAGGCCCCAGGACTCGAACTGGGAGGAGGTCATGTCGGCGGTGACCGCAAGCAGGCCGCCGCCGTAGAGCAGATGGGCGACGCTGCTCGAGCAGTCGTAATAAGGCGCGACGACGTTCAGCGGCAGCCCATGGGCGCCGCCGTAGAGGTAGGGACGCCCGACGATCTGGTTGCCGGCGGCGATGATGCCCTGGACGGTCGGGGGAGCGGAGATGGGCGCGGCCGCAGTGCCGTCGGGCTGGAGCGTGGCTCGCTGACCCGGTGCCAGCGGCGTCGCAGCCGAGGCCGCGGCCGCTTGACCGGCTGCGCCGGCGCAGCCGCTCGCAAGCGGCTGGATGTGCACGATCCCTGCCCAGCGCCCGTGCTCGTAGGGGATGTCGAGGCTGCTCGCCAGCTGCCACCACAGGTCGATCTCGCGGGGATGGCCGTCAATCGGCCCGCCGCCGAGCCCGATGTCCTCCTTGTAGGCGATCACAGAGCGACGCCCGGCGCTGATCTCGAGCGGAGTGCCGTAAGGGAGCCCACCCAGCGCCGTGGCGGTCTGGAAGCTTGTGCCGCCGAGCTCGGCGTAGCTGTCGGGCTGCGAGAGCAGGTTTACGCCGGAGGCGCCGACGGTTCCGCTCGAAGGGTCGCCGGGGCCGCCGTACTCGGTCGCGCCGACGGTCTGCGTCGGGCCGCAGGCGCCGCCGAGGGTTCCGGCTCCGGCGAGGCCGCCGAGCGTCCCCGCTCCTGCGAGGCCGCCGAGCCCGGCGAGCATCAACATGCACATCCCGACGGCGATGGCACCGGCGATCAGCGCCCCGCGGGCGATCCCGCCCCCGCTCCGGTTCTTCCGTGAACCCACGCCGCAACGCTATGCGCTCCAGACAGCCGTCTTCGCGATTGACACAGAGTTGTTACAAAGCGCCCTGGCTGCGGTGGAAACCGCCTCCCAAACGATCGGTTCGAGCTGCACCAAGGCGCCAGAACGGCCGCTAACGTAATGGCGATGCCGCGAGTTCTGGATCTCGAACAAAGCCTCCTGCTGCTCGAACTGGAGGCACCCTTCGACAAGCGGCAGGTGCAGCTCGCGCGGCGGCGGTTGGCCAAGCGCTGGCACCCGGACATCGCCCCGACCGGACGCCAGCACGAGCACCAGCGCCACCTGCAGGCGATCAACGAGGCGGCCGACCAACTCGAGAGTCTGGCCGAGGGCTCACGTGGCGGCACCGTCAGCCGCAATGCCGTCAAGGTCTCAGCTGCGGCCGCGCGTAAGGCGCGCGAGGAGGAGGGCCGGCGCGCGTACGAGGCCGAGCAGCGCGCCCGTGCGCATGCTCAGGATCGCGCGAAGCACGATCCGTTCGGCTCACGCGTGCCGGACCACTCGGTCGTCCACCGCTACGCCCGCTGCGTCGCTTACCCCGAATGGGGCGTGGGCACGGTCAGCGGCATTTACTTCTCAGGCGACGGCGACGACGTCCAGCAGTGGGCACGCATGTCCTTCCAGGTCGGCGTTCGCACCGTGCCGGCGGGGTCGCTGCAGTTCGTCGACTTCTCAAAGCCCGACCCCGGTGCCGAGCGGGTCGAGCGCTTTATGACTGCGGCGCAGCACGCACTCGCCGAGGGCGACCCGGCTCTAGCGGCGCAGCGACTCATCTACGCGCGCGACGCCGATCCCAACAACCCGGCCGTGCTGCGCCTGCTCACGGTCGCCTTCTGGCAGTCCGGCAACTTGCCGGCGGCCGGCCGTACCGTGCGCGACTGGGCCCGAGCCGAGACCGACCGACCGACGGCGGAGCGCTACGCCTCCCGCATCTATGAGGACATGGGCGCTGTCGAC
>DATKSM010000009.1:0-44784 GCA_035531655.1 Solirubrobacteraceae bacterium | reverse complement strand
TCTCGGCGAACCGGTCCAAGCGCCTCGCGCTCGAGCCGCTCGACCTCAGCGGGGTCGGCGCCACGTGCTCGCTTGAGATCCAGATGCTCGCGGATCGCGTCGTCCAGCAGACCCATGCGCTTAAGCCTATCGAGTTGCACGTGATCTGCAGCAACCGAGCCACCGTCCACCGCCGCCGGTCGAGGCGCTTCAGCACGGCCGCTGGCCAGCGGGCCAGCGGCCTGGGACAACCCGTTGGGCTAGCCGCCGAATCCGCATGGCTTCGCAGCGCGCCGGCATGTCGGCGGCGTGATTGCGGCGCGGCTAAACTCCACGGCTACTGGCGGCCATGCCGTCGCACGGGGCTATAGCTCAGATGGGAGAGCGCCTGGATCGCACCCAGGAGGTCGCCGGTTCGATCCCGGCTAGCTCCACTGGCAGGAAGTCCCTGCAAATCGGCCGCTTCTTCTTACATCGCAGCGGCCGTCGTCTGGAGGCTCAATAAGCGAGAGGGTGCATTTGGGGTGCACCAGCTCAGCCCGACTCCAATAGTTGGCGGGCTCCGCTGACCCGGGAAGCGCATCGCGTCGACAGGTCGGCGTAGCGCGATCGTCGGGGAGGCGAGCAGTAGAGCAGCTCGTCCGACACCCGTCGGGGGCGCAGAGAAGTATGTAATGAGGTGTGTAATCGCATTACATACCTGAGGCCGACTACGCCCCGCCGCTGTGGGGGATCTTGCGCTCCGGCGTGTCTGACTACCCGCCCCCCACATCTGAAATTAGGTGGGTGGGGTTCGGGTAGTCAGACACTTGTCGCTGCAGATCAGAACGGCGGGGCGTAGGCGGCGGTGATCTCTGCGGATGGGGCTGTGGGATCTGGGATTTTGGAGTGTGCCGGTGCGGTGCTGGCGGGGGCTGGCGGGGCAGACAGAGCGGCGATCTTGACTGTCTTGGAGTGCCGTGGCAGGGGAAGAGGGTTTAGGCAGCGGTGGGTCTGGGAGCTCGGCTGAGGTAGTCGTCTCCGAGATCTCGAACGTTCTTTTTGTACTCAGCATCGGTGAAGAGCTCGGCGTTCTTCTTGACCATGCCGTTGATGACAACGATCTGGGGCCGTCAAAGCCGAGGCTCCTCAGCTCCACGGGCGTGCCGTTCTCAAGACGACAGAACAGTCGGTAGTGCATCCGTCCTGGGCCGGTGCCGCGGATCTCGTAGTAGCCGGCCATGCGGCCGCGCATCGCTTCCCACTTCCCGCCGCCGCTGAACGCGGGTGGCGGCGCGGCGCGTACCGCTTCCAGCACCGCCATGAAATTCGCGTCGACCTTCGTCGGGCACGAATCGAGAAAGTCGGCAGCGGGGACCGACCCGTCCGGCGCCTGGTAATACGCGACTCCCCATTGCACCGACGCGAGGTTAGCCAGGCCCGGGGATGCTCCAGCGGAGTGTCAGGCGGCGGTTGGAGAGCGGCGGGATCGCGGCACGATCACCACGTCCGCGTCCAGAGCGTTCGCCATCGCCACGATCGTCCGCAGCTCTGGATTTGACGGAGCTGTGAACAGCCGCCGCACGCTCGCCGGGTTCTTGTCGATCTCACGCGCGAGCTCCGCTTTCGTCAGACCCTGAGCTTCACGCAGCCCATCGAGCTGATTCACGAGTGCATCGATCGCAGTGATCTCACGGGTGGCTCGCTCGAACTCAGCGCGGAACTCAGGATCTTCCCACCGGCTGGCCAGCCGCCGATCATGCAAGCTCGTGGTCGTCGTGGATGCTTTGGTCTTCGGCATGGGGACTCTCGCCAAGCGTAACATAGGTGGTACGCAACTAGGCATACCAACGTATCCTTCTGCGGACGCAAGTGGAATCGACTTCAAGGTTAGTCTGCCGCTCGTGGCCCGTCCCGTCATCAGTACGGTTGCGCCATCCGCGCGCATAGGAGGTGCCTGCCCGCGAACTACGAGATGCCAGTCGTGTGAGCGATGCAGGTGCCGACTTTCGTGTCTCGGTCGCTGGTGATGAAGCGCGCGCATGCATCCGTGATCACGGCCGCGTGACGCTGGCTGTTGTCACACGGGCCCTGTTTCGAGCAATATCTGTATGACGCGTTGGATGTCTCAAGAACTCCGGGAAAGAGCACTGCACTGGCGGCTGCTGCATCGTTCGCGGCGGCGTGTTGTGGTGCCCGCGCTCTTTTTGATGATGCTAGTCGCGCTGCTGTCGTCAGTTCGAGTTGCGGCTGGTTCCCCGGATTCCGGCGGTGATACGCCCGGTCTGCCTTCGTGCGGTCGGCAGGCAACGACTGGCAGTACTGTGTCGCCGTGGCGCATGGGCGCCCTGCAGTTCTTCTCACCGACGACTGGGGTCGGTGTCACGGCGAGCGCGGTCATCTGCTTCAGGCACAGCAAGGAGGGCAGCGAAGTCAGTTTCCGGTCACAGCCTGTGCGCCTCGCGTTGACCGCCGATGGCGGTCGTTTCTGGCGACTGACTGGGGCTGCGGCACCGACGGGCCCGACAATGCCGGGCCCTGCAGGTGGGCAGCTGGTCGCCGCTTCAACGCGGCGCATCTGGGCCATAGTTGGCAGAGACCGGTTGGTTGCGACCACTGATGGCGGCCGAAGTTGGAAGCAGGCGACAATCGGCGGGCCGGCGGTAGCACTGATGCGAAGCGGCGGTTTCGTCTGGGCGGTCACATGCCCCAGCGTGGCCAGCCGCGACTCGCCTTTGGCGTGCCGTCCGCATTTGTGGCGCGCACCGCAGAGCACAGGCGTGTGGACCGAGGTAAAGCTTCCCGAACTGACCGCCCAGGCTCTCGAATCCGTTGACGTCACGATCTCTTCCGGGCACACGATTCTGCTGACGGTGATGACCGCCGGGAAGACAGCGACCGGAGAGATGGCTGTCAGCACCGATGGCGGAACCACCTGGCGCACCCACCTTGACCCGCGGTGGGACGGGCACGCCTGCACGTTCGGCAGCGAACTAGCGACGGCGCCGCCACAAACATTCTGGCTGCTGTGCGATGGCAACGGAGCCGCAGGAAGCAGCCCCAAAGGGCTGCTCCGGACCACGGACGCTGGAGCCACCTGGCACACGGTCTCCGCCGTGACAAGCCTCATACACACGCCGCCTGCCGGATCGATCCCGCTGGCTGAGCCTAGTGCCCTGGCCGCCGGCTCCTCCAATCGACTCTGGCTCTCGGTCACAAACGGACTCGCCGAGACCGACGACGGGGGCAAGACCTGGACCAATGTCCCCACGGTGTTCAACGTCGGGGGCTGGTCTACAACGCTCTCCGTTCTAAACGCGACCCACGCCTGGCTGCTTGCCCCAGGGGCTGGCTTATGGTCGACAACCGACGGCGAGCACTGGGAGCCGATCGGGCCCCTACACACGCACTAGCCGGCGACACCCCACACATACGCTGCGCGACGATTGCATGGTGCGCTTGCGTTGTCCGCGCAAAACGAGACCCTCGGACTCCGCGCTGAGATGAGCGTCGGCTCACGAAAGGAGACAGCGCGGCTGGTCCCTCCAATGCGGCCCCCGCACGACCGTGATAGGTGATGGAATGCGTCCCATAACTGACGACGCCGACGCTACTCCCGCCCCACCTGATCCCGACGACCACGTCGCCCGCCTACAGGCGCAGATCGACGCCGCCAAAGCCCGCCGTGCGGGCTACCGCGCGCAGGCCGCCGAGACGGTCGCCCAAGGGGGGCCCGTGCGTCCGACCGACGAGGAGCTGGGGATCATCAAGACCAACGATACGGTTGGCAGGATCGCCGCTGAGGCGAGTCAGGAGATCCGGAGCAGGCTGAGCCGCGTGACGTCGCGGTTCGGGCGGCGCCGGAAGAAGTAGGGCGGACGGTCGCCGACAGGGGGCCTCGTCCCGGCCCGGCGCTAGGACTAGCGCGGTGCAGCAATCCGCGCAATCCAAGTCTTTCGCTCCGGTGAACGTGATGCGCGGCCGTAGTGCAAAGCAAGACTCAGGCCGAGAGGTGATCGGCGAGGCTATCCGGCGGGCTGGTCGAGAACAGCGTGGGTGCCGACGCGCAGCCAAACGATGTGCGGCTCGCCGGGTCGCACTTGCGGTCCATAGCGGAATGTCGCGCGACCGTCTGGTGCGAAGGTGAGCTCCCACAGGTCATCGGTGCCTTGCACTCGTTTGATCCGCAGTCCCGCTGGAAACCGGGGCGGTGAGTGCTGCAGCGCCGCGACGAACTCGTCGCGTGCGGCAAGGAACGCGCGGCGTTGCTCGAGCGGCAGCTTGCGAAGTTCGCGAAGCACACGTGCCGACGCTTCGTAGGTCGGCGACACCCGCTGGGCTACTCGTCAGCCGGGTCGTCGACCGCGACGCCCAGGACCGCCTCGTCCATCTCGGCGGCTGACCCGAAGAACACGCTCTCACCAGTGCGCTCGGCGTATTGGACCTTCTCGGCCGGCGTGAGCTTGCGCACCAGAGCACCGTCCGGAGTGCTCTCGAGCATCACCAAAGGCTCGTGCTCGAGGTCCGCGCGTACAAGCAGCTCCTCGGGAAGCCGAGACGCGTGCACGATCATTGGGGAAAGAACGGTCGCCATACCGTCGTTCATTGTGGCACCACCGCGGGCTGTCACCAACGCATCGTCCGGCCCCGCCCACCAGACCGTCTCTCTTGCCTGCCGCGCAAAGCGAGAGCGGTCGGGGTAGAGCCAAGAGGCGCGTCGTGATGCTTGGCAAAGCGGGACGGGCGAGCGCGCGTCACGTGGCAAAGCAGCAGCGGCGGATAGGTCGGTCACGAGCGCGTTCAGATGCGCAATTGATCAATTAGGAATCACGCGAGTTCTGTAAACCAAGGCGGAAGATGAAGCGAGCAGCACTCGCAGTCATCTCAGCGCTGTTCGCTGGCCTCCTCAGCTTGGGTAACGCATTAGCCAAGGCGCCCGAATCGTGCCACGGCGATCTCATTCGGGTCCATCTCGGCTCGTTCGGCGGGGCGGGAGGGCAGGACGGACAAGCGGTGGTCTTTACGAACAGAGCACACAGCACATGCGCAGTCTCGGGCTTCCCTAAGTTCTCCGCATTCACAGCCGCTGGGAGCAGGGTTCCCGTGCGGTTCGTTACGCACACTTACCTTGGGGGACACCCTGTGAAGGTCGTCCGGATCGACCCCGGCAAGTCGGCGTCGATCCTCTACGACTGGCAGGATGCACCATCGACGAAGACTGGTGGCGGATGCGTCGAAGTCGTCAAGATCACCGTGGGCTTGCGACGTGAGCTCGGGGGCGGAGGCAGCTGGACGCTTCGCACCCGTGATGATGTATGCCAGGGAATGATTAACGTGTTGCCCTTCACAGCGGGGAGCGACCCCAGCGGCTTTGGCTCCTGACGGAGTAGAGCCGCTTCAGGGTGGCATTCGGAACATGTCGCGGCTGGGGCTGGGCGACGGCCAGCGAGGACCATTGCTGCTCTGCGACGGTTCCGCAAGCCGCGCAACTCAGGTCGCCCGATCCGCCGGTCGAGATACCCGCGCCAAGGAGGGATGCGGGTCTCGGCTCTGCTGTCTGCTGCGTGGTAACACGGTCGTCTTAGTGGGTGGACGAGACTAAGGTGGTCCGGCAGCGTGGTTGCGGCGTATTCGGTGTGCTGTTTGTGAGTGATCACGGTCCCGGCGTTGGCCTGCCGGCGTCACGACGAGTTCGTGGGTCGAGCCGTTCTCGCTTGGCTTGCAGCTAGTCGAGCAAGCCAAGGTCCCTCAGGAAGTCACGGTTAGACTGGCCGATCTCGATCAGGTGCCCGTCCGGATCGCGCAGGTAGCAACGCAGCTCGACGCCGTGGTCAACTGGCGGGGTCAAGAACTGTGCTCCCTTGGCGCTCCAGTCGTCGTAGACCGCTTGGATGTCGGCGACACGGATGTTCAGGAAGCTGCTTGTCGTGTCGGGATCGGGTGCCGTCAGCGTCACGGCCGGCTTGTCCTCGGTTGGGCCACCGCCTGTGTTGATGATGATCCAGCTGTTCGCGAGCGCGACGACCGCGGGGCTGTCGGAGACGACCTCGCCGCCGAGGACATTTGCGTAGAAGTCTCGTGAGCGAGCGATGTCCTCCGAGACGATGAAGTGGGTGAGCACGATGCCCGTTTCGGGGGCAGGGAACGGCGCCATATCAGTTCTCCCTTACCGCTGAGGGCGGTGCCACGCAAACCGTGTTGGAAGCGTGGCGACCTCAGCGATGGGTAGGTTCGTTGCGTATCTGGAACCAGTCGGTCAGCTGTTACACGACTGTCTTTGAGGTGATGAAGCGGTGGATCGCTTCGTTAGCGTTGTCCTGAAACGACGAGTCGGCCAGGTCGGGGTAGATGTTCGTTTGGTCGACGATGGGCCCCTTCATCTTTCCGGCCGCGCTGGCGTAGAACTTGCCGCTGAACAGGGTCGGGTCGGTGGCACCGTCCACGAGTCGCTTTGCGCCCACGTCCAGGCTGTGGGAGATGCCCAAGTGAGGCATGACGTGCTTGGCCGCGAAACGGAACGGCAACGCGAGGTCATCGGGTGCGTGCGTGCCGGTGGTGTTGCCGGGGCTCATGGTGACGAATCGGCGGTCGGGGTATCGGCGGGCCACGTAGGCCATCCAGAGGGCTCCGAGCAACTTGGCCTGCCCATAGGCCAAATTGACGTCAGGTTTGGTGCCGGCGAAAAAGCTGCCGTCGATGACCGTGGCGAGCTCGTCGGCGGACTTTGAGGCAAACGACGGCCGTTTGAACCCCATCTTCGGAAGTCCCCTGGCTGCTTCACTTCCGGCGAAGACCGCCACCTCGCCAAGCCGGTCCTCGGCCAGGAGCGTCTCGAGCAGGACAACATGGCCGAGGACGTTCTGAGCAAACATGTAAGTGACCCCGTCGGCGGTCAAGGCCATCGGCGTCTTGCCGCCCATCCCACCGGCGTTCATGACCACCACATCAACCGTTCCGTCAACGCCCGCCAGGCCGGCGCGAACCGAGTCCGGATCAGAAACGTCCATGACCGCGATGTCGAAGATCCGCCGGCCGGTCTCCGCTTCAAGCTCGGTCCTCGCCGCTATCGCCTTGTCTCGGTTCCGGCACGCCAGATAGATGTTGGCGATCTCGGGACGTAGTGCCAGTTGCCGGGCAATGTCCTTGCCGAGCCCGGCGTTGGCGCCCGTGACCAACGCGGTCTTTCCTGTGGTTGTGCTCATCAGAATTGCCTCTCGTCTTTCGTAGGTCCGGCCAGGGTCGGCTGAATGGTGTTGCTCAGGCCGCCGGGCAACTGCGAGAGCTAGGCCCTGCTTGGCCTGGCCCACGAGAGCGGCTTCCTGAGATTTCGTCGGCAGCAGCCCTGGGAAGTGGCTTGCATGATTGGAATTACTAATCCACTCTGGCAGATGTCGTCTGGATTGTCAAAGCCATTCGTATCGCTATACTTCTGCAGATGTCTTCAGCGAGTTCTGATCGGCCGCGGTTGACGCCCAAGGGCGAGGCGACGCGCGCGCGGATCGTTGACGCGGCGGCTCAGTTGATCTTTCAGCAGGGCGTTGCCGGCACGACGATCGAGGAAGTGCGCGATGGCGCGCACGTGAGCAGCTCGCAGCTTTACCACTACTTCGACGACAAGCCGGCGCTGGTCCGCGCCGTCATCGAGCGCCAGGCCGACAGAGCGATCGGCACGCAGGAGCAGTTTGACCTCAGCACGCTCGAGGGCCTACGGGAGTGGCGCCACTTTGTGGTCGATCACGCCCGCGACACGGGCGGGCTCGGTGGTTGTCCGGTCGGCTCGCTCGGTTCCGCGCTCGCCGAGACCGAGCCCGAGGCCAGGGCGATGGTTGCCGTGTCGTTCAAACGCTGGGAGGCCAGCATCATGGCTGGTTTTCTGCGCATGCACGCCATGGGCCGACTTGCACCGGAGGCTGATCCGCGCCAGCTCGCGCTGGCCACGCTTGCCGCGCTTCAGGGCGGTCTGCTGCTCGCTCAGGTCCAGCGTGACCCAGAGCCGCTCGCGGCCGCGCTCGACGCGATGCTCATGCTCATCGGCACGCTCAGCCGCACCACGAGCACTTCGCTCAACAGCTGAGCTAACGGACCGGCGTCAGTCGGTGCGCGGTGCGTACCAGCACGACCCAGCGGGCGATCGAAGTTCTGGGTGCACCGCGTCGCGGTGACCACCGTCGTGGTGGGCGCAGCCCGCACCAACTCCCAGAACACACACGATCTTGGCGCGGCCTGCCAACCTCGCCGGGCGTACCCGAAGGCGACCCGCGCGGAGCCGGCGATCAGGCCGTCGCGGCCGCCCCCTGCGAAGGAGAAGAACGTCATGACACACCGCCGGTATTGGATTACCTGGGCCAGTCCTGTTACAGTCGGCGCCAGCAAGAGTGGATTGTTTGTTCCAACTACTTAAAGGGATGTCGACAATGGATCTGCAAGACAAGCGGGCTTTGATTACCGGCGGCACGTCCGGAATAGGGATCGCAACCGCATATTCGATGGCCGACAATGGCGCGACGGTGATCATCACCGGCCGCGATGAGACCCGCGGTGTGAGCGCTGTAGAGGGGATCCAGGCCAAAGGAGGCGATGCGGAGTTCATCGCCGCTGATTTCTCGGAGATGTCCGAGGTGAGACGCGTCGCCGACGCGGCAGGGGAGATCGACGTCCTGGTCAACTGCGCCGGCGTTGCCGTCCGGGCGTCGACGGCTGACACCGACGAGCCGGCGTTCGACGTTACGTTCCAGATCAACGTCAAGGCGCCGTTCTTCCTCGTCGCTGCGCTCGCCCCGAAGATCGCCGCCCGCGGCGGCGGATCGATCATCAACGTCTCCACGATGGTGGCGAGCTACGGGCAGCCAGGCTTGGTTGCCTACGGCGCCTCGCGCGCCGCGATCGAGCTGCTCACCATTGTGCCGAATACGGGCCGCAGAACGTCCGCGTCAACGCGGTCGCTCCCGGTCCGACGTTGACGCCGTCGGTGGAGCCGATGTTGGCGATGGCCCAAGAGTTTGCCAAGACACTTCCACTCGGCCGTCTCGCGAAAGTGCACGAGCTGTCCGGCGTCATCACGTTCCTCGCGAGCCCCGCGGCCGGCTACATCAACGGCGCGACCATCCACGTCGACGGCGGCCGCACCGCGATCTGAGAGCAGGCGAGATGGTCCCGGTCACCACCCCCCGGCAACGTCGGGCACGAAGCCGGCCAGCTTTGCGGCCGCGGCGTCCTGATTCCGGAGGGCCGAGCTATGGCTAGGACAACACCTGCACCCGCTTAGCACGAGCACGGGCATCCGAACATCGTTCTCGCAACATCGCGACCTGAAACCGGTCGCGGCATCGAAGTGTGAAGGCCCAAATTGTTGATGCAAACCAACTAATGAGGAGTATCCAAATGAGCGCATACCTAATTGTCGAATTCACCGTCAGGGACCCGGATGTTTATCGTGAGAAATACGCCGCCAACGCCGGGGGGACGGCCAAGGAGTACGGAGGCGAGGCTCTCGCCGCCGGTAACTGGGAGATCCTGCACGGCGATGGCTCGCTCACTTCAGGGGCACTCATGCGGTTTCCCGACCGTGAGTCGGTCATCAAGTGGTACAACTCGCCCGAATACCAGCAGCTGATCGATGTCCGAAGTGTCGCGATGGATGCCCGCTTCAGCTTGCTCGACGGCCTCCCTAGCTGATCGAGGTGGCTCCAGATTCCGCCTCCTCACCGTCGGCCGGAGCCACCTCCGCTGTAAGTGTGGGAGTGGTCGCACCACCCGCAAACAGATTCCACTGCGGCGCGGCGCGAAAGTCCACAAGCTTCCGACCTCATCACGTTCCTGGCGACCCCGTCGGCCGGCTACACCAACGACGCGATCATCCCCGTCGACGGCGGCCGCCCGGCGATCTGACACGGGAGGAGATGATCCTCATCACCAGTTCCGCCAGCGTCGCCGGCCACTCGGCTGCCGGCTCACGATCCTGCTCGCTCTCAACCCGGACAAGGTCCCCGGGTTGCGAGCCGGTGCGGAGATCGCAGCCCTGACCGGAGCCGGCGAGCTGCCGTTAGACATCAACGAGCGCGCGCTTCTGGCGCACAGTGCGCCGATCCACGAACGCACCGAGGCCGGCGACCTGCCGGGCCGCACCGTCCTGATTCCGGAGGGCTGAGCTATGGCTACGACAACACCTTGGCCCCCCGAGCACGAACACGGGCACCCGAACATCGTTCTCGCAACGCTGGCGTTGGCCAACGTCTGGGCGTGCTCGATCTGTTCATTGTCAACGTCGCGTTGCGCACCATCGGGTCGCACCTTCACCATTCCCTGTCTGATGTGGCGTGGGTGCTGAACGCGTACGCCCTGTTCTTCGGAGCACTACTCATACCCGCCGGACGGTTCAGCGACAAAATCGGGCGCAAGGCCGTATTCATCTTCGGCTTGGCCATCTTCACGATCGCCAGCCTTGCCTGTGCAGTCAGCCCCAACCTGTGGATGCTGATCGCGTTCCGCTGCGTTCAAGCGATCGGCGCGGCCATGCTGATCCCGTCAAGTCTCGGGCTTGTCCTGACCACCATGCCGCCCGCTCGCGTGAAGAGCAGTGTGCGGCTCTGGGCTGTGAGCGGCGCGGCCGCGGGGGCGATCGGTCCGGTCCTCGGCGGCCTCCTCACCGCGCTGAGCTGGCGGTGGATCTTCCTCATTAACCTGCCGATCGGAATCGCGGCGATGGTCGTCACCTTGAACGTGATTCCGCACACCCCGCACGATTTCTCCACCAAGATGCCGGACCTGATCGGAAGCGCGATGGTGATCCTCACCATCGGAGCTGTCTCCTTCGGTCTGCTCAACGGTCACACCTGGGGCTGGGGCAACGGGCGCATCATCGCCAGCTGGGTCGTTGCTGTCGTCTCCGCGGTCGGATTCGTGATCAGCACGCGCCGAGCGGCCGTGCCGGTGATCGAGCCGCAGCTGTTCAAAAGCCGCGTGTTCACCGCAGCGAACGTCTCAGTCGTGATCGCCGCGACGATCTTCGGGATGCAGCTACTCGGGCTCAGCCTGTTCCTCCAGCAGGCCTGGCACTGGTCAACGACCGACACCGGACTGGCGATCGCACCCGCACCGGTGGCGATCGTGATGTCGTCGTTCCTTACGCAGAAACTCAACGAATTATTTTGCAGGGATATACGTGGTCATTCGTGCCCATGAGTGCCCAGGCGTGATCACCGTGGACCTGGATCGCACCCAGGAGGTCGCCGGTTCGATCCCGGCTAGCTCCACTCTCAACCGTCCGGGGGGCGCAGAACCCAGGCAGCTTCGGCGATGACTCGTGGTTTGTCGCCGGAGAGGTTGATCACACAGTTGGAGATCACGACATCGACCGTGTCAGCGGGTAGCGGGTCCTCTTCGATGTGGCCGCGCAGCCACTGCACGTTCTTGGCGCAGGCTTTGCCCTGGTTCTCGAGCGCCAGGGCGAGCATCTCATCGGTCATGTCAAGGTCGTATGCGAGGCCGGTCTCGCCGACGCGTTTGGCTGAGAGCAGGACGTCGATGCCCCCTCCGGATCCGAGGTCGAGCACGGTCTCGCCTTCGTGCAGTTCGGCGACGGCAGTTGGGTTGCCACAGCCGAGTGATGCGAGCGCGGCGGTGTCGGGGGTCCGCTCGCGGTCAGCCATCGCGTAGAGGGCTGCGCCGAAGACTTCGCTGCCGCCGTCGAAGGTGTCGCTTGGTGCGCAGCAACCGGCGCCGGCGTCGGTGGTCGTTAACTGGAGTGCGGCCGCGTGACGCTCGCGGACCTGGCGCGGTACAGATCGACGCTCGTCTATATACAGAGATACCGATTCAACTGATGTTTGTCAATGCAATACTTGCGGGGTGAGCACTACCACCCGCACACCCTCTGAGAGCCACGAGCCGCCCGTCATCGAGCGCCTCTCGCTCCTTGACCGCTTCCTGCCGGTCTGGATCCTTGCCGCCATGGGCGTCGGCCTCGGCCTCGGAGCCCTCATCCCTCGGCTCAACCACGGGCTGAGCTCTGTGCAGATCACGGGCACTGGCACATCGCTACCGATCGCGATCGGGTTGTTGCTGATGATGTATCCCGTCCTCGCGCGCGTGCGTTATGAAGAACTCGGGCGACTGCGCGCGGAGCGCGGCCTGTTCGTCTCCTCGCTGGTCCTCAACTGGCTGATCGGACCGGCGCTGATGTTCACCCTCGCGTGGCTACTGCTCCCTAACGAGCCGACCTACCGCACTGGCCTGATCATCGTCGGGCTCGCCCGCTGTATAGCGATGGTGCTGATCTGGTCAGAGCTCGCGTGCGCCGACCGCGACGCAACCGCGATCCTCGTCGCGATCAACTCCATCTTCCAAATAGTCGCCTACAGCCTCCTCGGCTACTTCTACATCACGCTGCTGCCCAAATGGCTGGGCCTGCACTCCGAGGGATTCCGCATCGGCCTCTGGCCCGTCGCACGAACCGTCCTCATCTTCCTCGGGATCCCTTTGCTCGCCGGCTTCCTCACCCGCCGCGCCGGCCTAGCAACCAAGGGACGCGATTGGTATGAACAGCGGTTCCTACCGCGGATCGGACCAGTGGCGCTCTACGGCCTGCTGTTCACGATCGTGGTTCTCTTCGCAATCCAGGGCCACCAGATCACCCACCACCCGCTCGACGTCGTCCGAATCGCGCTGCCGCTGCTGGCCTACTTCGCGATCATGTTCACGGTCAGCTTCGCCTGGGGGCGCATCCTGGGCCTCGGCTACGAACGCACAGCAACCCTCGCGTTTACCGCCGCGGGCAACAACTTCGAACTCGCAATCGCCGTCGCAATCGGCGTCTTCGGAGCCACCTCCGGAGAAGCACTCGCAGGCGTCGTCGGACCCCTCATCGAAGTGCCGGCCCTCGTCGCCCTCGTTTACGTCTCACTCTGGCTACGACGCACCTTCCCCTCCGCCGCCGGTGGAGCATCTGCTGGCGGCAGCCTCGCGAGCGAGAGGTCCTGACATGGCGACCGTCCTCTTTGTCTGCCTCCAAGGCGCCGGACGCTCACAGATGAGTGCCGCCCTCTTTGAACGAGCCGCAGGCGGTAATCACGATGCGCTTTCTGCCGGCACGACACCCGCCGAGCGCGTCCACCCGGAAGTCATCGAAGTCATGCGGGAGGTCGCATCGACCTCTCCGACCGCAAAGCGACCGCAATCGCGATCAGCTGCGTTTGACCACAAACGCAGCCAGGTCCTCGATCACGAATGTCACGTTCTGGATGGCGTGAGCAAGGACAGTGATATCGCTGTCGTCGGGATTGCGAAGCGCGCCCCGATCTACGTGGCCGTTGATCTCTGCAAGCGCGTGCAACAGGGTTGTGTCGTCGTCGGTCATGGACGAACCCTATGCCGACGCCAGATGCGCTGCTTGTGTTCGGTTATGAGGATCGCCGCGATCGAGACACTAGTGACCAGGCGAAAGAGATCACTCCGTACGCAACCAGCAGGATGAAGCCGAGTAGCGACACGACCCACGCGATCTCAAGCACGATCAGAAACGCGCCATGTGCGTTGAACGCGAGCAGATCAGGACCTTGGGAGTCAGCGATGAGCCAAACAACCACGCAGAGGAGCGCAAGACCGATCCAGGTTCGACGGCTGATAGCCACGCGCGGACTCTACGCTCGGCATCTCCGAACGTGCGGAATCTTCTACAGAGATTTGATACTTGCCACAAACCAGCTCTGTCGCGGCTGGAGTTACGTTATTCCACTGTCTGGTTGGACGCCGCGCTGGGGATTGTGACGGTGACGGACAGGCCGCCCTCGTCGCGGGGATCCACGGCGACGCTGCCGCCGTGGATCGTCGCGATCGACGCGACGATGGCCAAGCCGAGCCCGTAGCCGTCATGGGAGGCGCGGTCGTTGAGGCGTTGGAACGGCTGAAGGATGCGATCGGTGTCGGCAGGGCTGATGACCGGCCCGGTGTTGGCCACGGTGATGCGGCTGTTCCCCGCCGTGGTCTGGGTGCTGATCCAGATGTCGCCGGTGGCGGTGTTGTACTCAACGGCGTTCTCAATGAGGTTTGCGACGAGGCGCTCGGCCAGCACCGGGTCGCCCGATACGGCGGCGGGCTGCAGTGAGGCGTGCACCCGCCGGTCACCTATCTCGGTGGAGTCGAGGACGT
Source organism: Solirubrobacteraceae bacterium (assembly GCA_035531655.1). Taxonomy (GTDB): domain Bacteria; phylum Actinomycetota; class Thermoleophilia; order Solirubrobacterales; family Solirubrobacteraceae; genus Palsa-465. Next base: position 30,681 of record DATKSM010000009.1, on the reverse strand, counting down.
CCTCGGCGACTGTGGCCAGGTCGACCTCCTCGCGGACGGTGAGCCCGCGCTCGTTGCGTGCGAGGATGAGCAGCGCACTGATCAGATGCTCGGCGTGATCGACCGCGGTGCGAATGTCGGCGGCCATGCCGTTCAGGTCGGCCGGTGTGCTGTCGGGGTTACTCGCCACTACGTCGACCGTTGCGCGCATCACGGCAAGCGGAGTGCGCAGCTCGTGCGAGGCGTTGGCGATGAACCGCTTCTGGCCCTCGAAGGCGGCCTCGAGACGGGCCAGCATCGCGTCGAACGTTTCGGCAAGTTCACGGAGCTCGTCATGCGGACCGCCGAGCGCGACTCGCGCGGACAGGTTCTGCTCTGAGGCGGCGCGGGCAGCCGCTGTGATCCGGTGGACGGGGCGCAGCGCGCGCCCGGAGAGAACCCAGCCGAGGATCGCGGCCAGCACGATGACCACGGCAACGGTTGTGAGCGAGTACAGCAGCAGGTGCGAGAGCGTGAGCGAACGCTGGTGCTGCGCGCCCAGCTGCTGCAGCGCTGCGTTGCACTTCTGTTCGAAGGCGCTCTTGTGAGGCGCGGTCACGTGCGCGGACGGGCAATGCGCGGCGAAGCTCGCCAGGCCAGGCCGTTGGCGTTGCCCGGGCACGCCCACTCGCGCTACCAGGGTGTAACTGACCGCTACGACAATCGCCCCACATACGGCAAACAGGCCCGTGTTGAGCAGGGTCAGCCGTGCGCGGACGGTCAGCCGCGGGCGACGGTTCACATCCGGTACCCCTTGCCGACAACGGTTTCGATCAGCGGCGGGTCGCCCAGCTTGCGCCGCAGACGAGTCAGGGTCACCGAGATGACGTTGCTGAATGGATCGGCGTTCACGTCCCACACGCGCTCGAGCAGTTCCTCCGCACTGACCAGGACACCGTCTGCGGCCAGCAGCGTCTCCAGAACCCCGAACTCTTTGCGCGTCAGCGACAGCGGGCGGGCGCCACGAGTCGCGCGATGCCGCGCGCGATCCACGGTCAGGTCACCGCGACGCAGGACCGGCGACGCCGACGGCGCGCGGCGCGACAGCGCCCGCACACGAGCGACCAACTCAGCGAACACGAACGGCTTGCCGAGATAGTCGTCGGCCCCCAACTCCAGCCCGTCGACCCGATCATCGACATCAGCAGCAGCGGTCAGCATCAGGATCCGCGGGCCCGAGCCGGCCACCGCTCGGCAGACTCGATCACCATGGACCGCCGGCAGATCGCGGTCCAGCACGATCACGTCATATGTCGTCTGCGCGGCGGCGCCCAGCGCTGCTGCGCCGTCGTAGACCGCGTCGACGGCCATCCCGGCCTGGCGCAGCCCCTGAACGATGCGGCCGGCAAGCGTCGCATGATCCTCAACCACGAGCACTCGCATGCGTCCAGTATCCACGGAACGGCGTGACATCCCCCCAACATCGCCGGTAGCGGTCATGAAGCGCCAGCGCTCCGCAAGCCGACCTCTCCGTAACGCAGTTACCGCTTTGCAACCGTTGAGCGGGCATCCTGAAGCTGGCCCACCAGACGGCCGCAGGAGCCGCTCGACCTCATCGGACGGAATCACCAGGCCGGTGTTGGGCTACCGGGTTCCGGCCAGAGCCCGGCAGGCCGCAATCGCTCACGCACAGTGCATGCGCACGCACGGCGTTCCCAACTATCCCGATCCGATCTTCAGCGGAAACGGCATGGCTCAGAGGAGCGGAGGGCCCGGGACGAACCCGCGATCGCCGGCATTCCAACAGGCCCAGACGGCGTGCTCACACGCATGACCGGGGGTCGGCCCTGACCCATGGCGAGGTTGGGGCGCATGGTCGGGTGGCGAGGCGTCTACCGATCTCCAGCATTCTAAGCTTGGTTCGTGTTCACGAGTCGCAGGCGTCTCTGACGTGAGTTTTGAGAGTCGGCGCAGGCGCCCCGTGCGCTCCGACGCGAGGGGTCTGCCGGCGAGTGGGCAGGTCCCTGTGCTCGGGCGCTTCTTTCCTGCGCCCGTTGCCGCCAAGGTCCCAGAGATCATCCTCGCCTTCTGGGTCGCGAAGATCCTGACGACCGCAGGCGGGGAGGTCACCTCCGACTACCTGAAGAAGTACGGCAACTTCAAGGGCGGCGGCGTCGAGGTCACGCTGTTTGTCGTCGGGCTCCTCCTGCAGTTCGGGACCCGCCGGTACCGGGCCTTCGCGTATTGGTTTCTGGCCTACGCGATCGCCATTGCCGGCACCGGAATCTCCGACTTCCTGCATCTCGATGTCCACATCCCCTACCTGGGGACGACGGTCCTGTGGTCGGTCATCCTCGCCGCCGTGTTCTGGGCCTGGTATCGCAGCGAGGGGACGCTGTCGATCCACAGCATCACGACGCAGCGACGCGAAGCCTTCTACTGGGCGACGGTGTTCGTGACCTTCGCGCTCGGCACCGCGTCCGGGGATTTCACGGCAGCCTCGCTGGGCATGGGCTACCTGCCGTCCGGAATCTTCTTCCTCGCCGTCTTCCTGGTGCCGGCAGTGGCCTGGTGGCGATACGGCATGAATAGCATCCTGGCGTTCTGGTTTGCCTATGTCGTCACGCGGCCGCTCGGGGCGTCGTTCTCCGACTGGATCAGCAAACCCTCGTACCTCACCGGCATCGACTTTGGCAACGGCCGAACTGCGGTGATCTTCGCCGTCGTCACAGTTCTCCTGGTGTCCTACCTGGCGATAGCTCGCCCCGACGTCCGGCGACCGTTCACGTCTGACGCCGAGGACAGGCGCGCGCCAAGCCGCGCGCCAAGCTACCACATCGATAGGCCGGGCTTCGAGGTCGAGTAGGTCCGCCGCGGCGTTAGATTGCAACCTCCCGCTCCAGGTCCCAAGCAAACTCGAAAGGACATCGCTGATGACTCCCACTCCGACGCGCGCCGACAGGTTCTCGTTTGGTCTTTGGACGGTCGGCTATAACGGCACTGACCCGTTCGGCGGCCCGACCCGGCCGCCGTTGGATGTCGTGCATGTGGTGGAGATGCTGGCGGAAATCGGCGCCTACGGTCTTACGTTTCATGACGACGATCTGTTCGCGTTCGGCTCCAGCGACCCCGAGCGCGCAAAGCAGATCGACCGCTTGAAGACAGCGCTGGCCGAAACCGGGGTGATCATTCCGATGGTCACGACGAACCTGTTCTCCGCACCTGTTTTCAAGGATGGTGGTTTCACCTCTAACGATCGCTCGGTGCGGCGTTTCGCGCTGCGCAAGGTGTTGCGCCAGATCGATCTGGCCGCTGAGCTCGACGCAAAGACGTTTGTGATGTGGGGCGGGCGTGAGGGCGCCGAGTATGACCATGGCAAGGACATCCGTGCTGCGATCGCCCGCTACCGCGAAGCGGTGAACCTGCTTGCCGAGTATGTGACCGACAAGGGCTATGACCTGCGGTTCGCGATCGAACCGAAGCCGAACGAGCCGCGTGGTGACATTCTGCTGCCGACGGTCGGGCATGCGCTGGCGTTCATCGAGACCCTGGAGCGCCCTGAGCTGTTCGGCTTGAACCCCGAGTTCGGGCATGAGCAGATGACGGGCCTGAACTTCGTCGCCGCGATCCAGCAGGCGCTGGAGCGAGGCAAGCTGTTTCACATCGATCTGAACGGTCAGCGTGGGATCAAGTTCGATCAGGATCTGGTGTTCGGTCACGCCGACCTTTACCAGGCGTTCGCGCTCGTTGATCTGCTCGAGTTCGGCGGCCCGGATGGCGGTGAGGCGTACGCGGGGCCGCGTCACTTCGATTACAAGCCGTCGCGTACCGAGGACGAGACTGGGGTTTGGGACTCGGCCAGGGCGAACATGACCAACTACCTGCTGCTGAAGGAGCGCGCGGCTGCGTTCCGCGCAGACCCGGAAGTGCAGGAGGCGTTCGATGCCGCCAAGGTCGATGAGCTGCGTACGCCGACGCTCGCCGACGGCGAGGGCTATGACCAGTTACTGGCCGACCGCTCGGCCTGGGAGGACTTCGACGCGAAATCCCACTTCGGCGCCAAGGGTTACGGCTTCGTCCGATTGCAGCAACTCGCAACCCTGCACCTGCTCGGGGCTCGCTGAGCAGCGGGCCTACCGAGCCACGGACGATCGTATGACGCTCGTTGCCGGGGTCGACTCCTCGACCCAGAGCTGCAAGGTGGCGATTCGCGAGCTGTCGACCGGAGCGGTGGTGCGCTCCGGGCGCGCGCCGCATCCCGATGGGACCGAGGTCGATCCACAGGCCTGGTGGAGCGCGCTGCAGGAGGCGCTCGCGGCTGCGGGCGGGCTGGATGACATCGCGGCGATTTCGGTTGCCGGCCAGCAACACGGCATGGTTGCGCTCGACGCCGCTGGCCGCGTGGTCCGCCCGGCGCTGCTGTGGAACGACACACGCAGCGCCGCCGCCGCCGCGGCGTTGACCGACGAGGTCGGTGCTGCGGACTTCGCCCGCCGAACCGGCTCGGTTCCGGTCGCATCGTTCACGCTTGCCAAGCTGCGCTGGCTGCGGGACAACGAACCGAGTAACGCCGCCCGGCTCGCCGCCGTGGCGCTCCCGCATGACTGGCTCACCTGGCGTCTGCTCGGCTACGGGCCGGACGGCGAGTCGCCGCTCGGCCCGGACCTGGACGCGCTCGTCACCGACCGTTCCGACGCCTCCGGCACCGCGTACTTCTCGCCCGCGACCGATGAGTACGACCTCGACCTGTTGGCGCGCGGCCTGGGGCGCAACGACGTCGTGCTGCCGCGCGTACTGCGTCCGCACGAAGCCGCCGGTCGTACGCCGGCGGGTGTCGTCGTCGGCGCCGGCGCCGGTGACAACGCCGGCGCCGCGCTGGGGCTCGGCGCCGGCCCGGGCGACGTTGTGATCTCGATCGGCACCAGCGGCACGGTCTTCGCCGTGAGCGACGAACCCACTGTGGACGTCAGCGGAGCCGTCGCCGGGTTCGCGGACGCCTCCGGAGGCTTCCTGCCGCTGATCGCGACGCTCAACGCGGCGCGCGTGCTGGTGTCGACCGCCAAGCTGCTCGGGGTCGACTTGGACGCGCTCGCCGAACTCGCGCTCAACGCGCAGCCGGGGTCGGGCGGTGTCGTGCTTGTCCCCTACTTCGAGGGTGAACGCACGCCGAATCTGCCGGACGCAAAGGCTTCTCTGCACGGACTCACTAACGCCTCGACCACGCGAGAGAACCTCGCCCGGGCCGCCCACGAGGGCATGCTCAGCGGGCTCAGCGCCGGCCTCGACGCGCTCCACGCAGCCGGAGTGCGCGAGCGGAGATTGCTGCTGATAGGCGGCGCCGCGGACAGCCCGGCGGTGCAGACCATCGCCGCACAGGTGTTCGACGCGCCGGTGGTCGTGCCGGTCGCGGTTGAGTATGTCGCCGAGGGCGCCGCTGTCCAGGCTGCATGGGTGCTGACCGGCGAGCGCCCGCACTGGCAGGTCGACCTGATCGCCACGCCCCTGCCCGACCACCGGCCCGAGATCAGGGAGCAGTACGCACGCTACGCCCCGGCTATCGTCATCTGAGTGGGGCACCCACCGGATGACATCCGCCACGACATCGAGACCCGCGCCGACTGCGAGCGGCTGGTGCGCAGGTTCTACGGCCGCGCGCTGACCGACCCGATCATCGGTTGGCTGTTCACCGACGTGGCGAAGCTCGACCTCGAGGCTCACGTCCCGCGGATCACGAACTTCTGGGAGACGATCCTGCTGGACGCGCACAGCTACGGTGGCGGCGCTTTCCGCCCGCACCTCGAGCTGAACTCGAAGACGCCGCTCAAGCGCGGGCACTTCGACCGCTGGCTCCACCTCTGGGGCCAGAGCGTCGACGAGCTGTTCGCCGGGGAGCACGCGGAACTCGCGAAGGCGCACGCGACCCGTGTCGGGGCTGCTTTCGAGGCGCGCCTACGCGCCTTCGACTCTGGCGGAGACGAGCTGCCCCCAGGCGGACACGAGCTGCCGTTGATCTCCTAACACGCCGCCCTTGATCTCATGACTCTGTTCCACACCGCAAGCGAGAAGCTGCCGGCCAGCCTGCCCGTGAGGTTGCTGCGCTGGTGGATCCCCGCGAGCCTGTGCCTGATCGGCGTCGTGCTGCTGATCGCCGACGACTTCGACACCTTCGGCGTGTCCGCGTTCGCGGCCTTCGCCGGTGCGGGCAGCTCGACCTGGCTTATCAACTTCCTCTGGCGCCTGGGCGTGAGCGGCGATGACGAGCGCGACCTCGAGGCCACAGACCGCGCGTACCTCGCGAAACACGGCCGCTGGCCCGACGACACGCCCCCCGGTTAATCTGCGCGGGCGATGACCGACGCGACACCCGAGGTTCGCGAGCGCCTGCTGAAGGCGTGGCGTGGCGAGATCGAGGCCGGCGGCATGTACGAGCTGATCGCGCAGCGCCTGCCCGAGCGTGAGGGCGAGATCATGCGCAAGATGGCGCAGGCCGAGTCGCGCCACCGTGAGCGGCTCGAGGCTCGCATGCGTGAGCTCGGCGTCGAGGTCCCCTCACCCGACAGCGTCAAGCTGTCGGTCTGGGCGCGACTGCAGGCACGGATCGCTCCCGTCGACAGACTGCTCGCCGCGCGCGAGGCGGCGGAGGACGAGGAGGTCGACGATCTCTACAAGCACTCGACCGGCGACGCCACGACCGACCAGCTGCTGCACGACATCCGCAAGGAGGAGCGCTCGCACTCGATGGCCGTTGGCGAGATGCGCTCGGGCGAAAGCGACGCGACGTCGGCGCCTCCTACGCTTAGCGCCAACCAGCAGCGCGCCAAGACCCGCCTCGAAAAGATCATGGGCCGCGAGAAGTGGCATCAGACCAGCGGTGGGTGGATCAGCGGCGCGATCTACGGCGCCAACGATGGCCTCGCGTCGGTGTTCGGGATCGTGGCGGGCGTCTCCGGTGCGACCGGCGGCTCGAGCTTCGTGCTGACCGCCGGCGCCGCCGGCGCGATCGCCTCGGCGCTGTCGATGGCGACTGGCGCCTTCCTGGCCGAGCGCGCCGAGACAGAGGTCGCGGAGGCCAACCTCGCCCGCGAACGCGCCGAGATCGAGCAGCACCCGGAGGAGGAGAAGGAGGAGTTGTCGCTCTTCTACCAGCTGAAGGGGGTCGACGAGGAGACCGCCGACACGATGGCCGAGCAGATCGCGCGCCAGCCCGAGGCGTTCCTGCAGGCGCTCGCGATGGAGGAGTTCGGCGGCGCCGGGGGCGACGGCGCCGACGCCAAGCAGGCGGCGATCGCCGCCGGGATCTCCACGGGCCTCGGGGCGATGATCCCGGTGATCCCGTTCATTTTCGTGCACGGTGCGATCGCGATCGCGATCTCAGCGAGCGTGTCGATCATCGCCCACTTCCTGGTCGGGGCCGCGAAGTCCCTGGTGACGCTGCGCACCTGGTGGGCCGCCGGCTTCGAGATGACGCTCGCCGGCATCATCGTCGGCAGCGTGACCTTCCTGATCGGGCTGGCCCTACCGACCTAGCAGTTCCGAGACCGCACTGGCGAGCTGTTCGAACCGCCGTTCGAGCGCATCGAGCCGCGCGGCGAGCTCCTCTTCGCCCGCCCCCGCTTCCACCTCGCGCGGAGAGCTGTCTGCGCCGGCGGGGCTTCGCTTTTGCCCCGCCGGCGGCGCCACGGCAGGCGCGCCGCGGTCTGTCTCGGGCGTCACAGCGACCTCGCCGCCGAGCAGCTGCACGAACCGCTCCTCCTTCTGGCCAGCCCGGCGCTCGAGTCGAGCCGCGTAGCCGCGCTCGATCAGCTGGTCCACGACCTGCTCGACGGCCGCGAGTGAGGGCCAGTCGACCACGCGGTCGCTGCGGGTCCTGAGCTCACCGGCGGTCTGCGAGCCGCGCAGCAGCAGGACCGCGAGCACCGCGAGCTGCTCCCGCCCGAGCCCCAGCGCCTCCTCGGCGAGGTGGCGGTACTTGGTCGCGCGGCTCGAGTGTCCGCTGGCCAGGCGAGCCAGGCCGTAGCGCGAGAGCCGCTGAGCCGCGTCGCGTACGGTCTCCTCGGTGTAGGCGACGACCGGGTCGCGGTTCGTCGACTGATTGCACGCGAGGCGCAGCGCGTTGAGGCTCAACGGATACTGATCCGGAGTCGTGAAGCGCTTCTCGATCAGGCACCCGAGCACGCGTTGCTCGGGGCCGGTGAGCGCGTCGAAGTGCATCGCCGCGAGGGTAATGCATGGGCATCCACCCGGTCCTCAATCGCGGCATGCCCCGTGCGCCCTGCATGCGCGCCACTAGCTCGGCATGCAAGGCATATGCACATATCTTTATATGCGCGACTCTAGGTGCTATGTTGGCGCCCCATGCCTGAGAGCGTCGCCTATGCAATCGGCCCGGAGCTCGGCTTCGACGAGCTCGTCGGCGCGCTGCGCGCCGTCGCCGAGCCCACGCGAGTGCGGCTCGTGGCGCTGCTCAGCCACGAGGAGCTGACGGTCACCGAGATCAGTCGCGTGATCGGGCAGAGCCAACCGCGCACGAGCCGTCACCTGCGGCTGCTGGTCGATGCCGGTATCTTCGAGCGCGGGCCTGAGGGTGCCTACGTCTACTACCGCCTGGCCGAGGACAGCCCGGCTGCCGAGCTCGCCTACGGGGTCGCATCGCGCGCCGCCGCCACCGACACGACGATCGCCACGGACCTCGCGGCGCTTGCGCGCGTGCGCCAGGCGCGGATCGAGGCGGCTACCGCCTACCGCAATGCCCACGCCGACGAGCTCGAAGCGCTGAGCGGCATGTACGTGGGCGAGGCGGCCGTCGAGCGTGCGCTGCTGGACATGCTGGTCGGGGAGGGGCCGATCGGCCGCCTGCTCGACATCGGCACCGGCACCGGCCGGATCCTGGAGCTGCTCGCGCCACACACCGAGCACAGCGTCGGCCTCGATGTCGATCACGACATGCTGCAGCTCGCCCGTGCCGCACTCGGCGAGGCCCAGCTCTCCCGTGCCGCGGTCCGGCACGGCGACCTGCACCGCCCGCCGTTCGAGGCCGGCAGTTTCGACGTGGCCGTCATGCACCACGTGTTGCACCTGCTCGACGATCCCGCCGGGGCGGTCGTCGACGCGGCGCGGTTGCTGCGCCCCGGTGGACGCCTGCTGGTGGCGGACTTCGCAGGTCATGACCTCGAGCCGCTGCGCAGGCTGCACGGGCACCGCAGGCTCGGGATCGCCGACACGGAGATGCTCGCCTGGGCGCAGGCCGCCGGGCTCAAGGTGGAGAGCGAGCGCACGCTACCGCCGACGAGCCCGCAAGAGCAGCTCACCGTGAGCCTCTGGCTGCTACGAGCCGGCGCGCGCGGGACACGCCAGGCCGGGGGCCCAGGCTGATGGCCGCCGTCTTCTCGTTCGAGGTCTTCCCGCCCCGCACATCCGAAGGTGAGCTGCGGCTTTGGGATACGCTCGAGCGGCTCGCGCCCCTGGAGCCGAGGTTCGTCTCGGTGACCTGCGGCGCCGGCGGAAGCGCGACCGACGCGACGCTCGGCGTGATGCGCACGATCGCTGAGCGGACCTCCCTTCCGGTCGCGGGCCACCTGACCTGTGTCGGACGCTCGCGCGAGGAAACCGACGCGCACATCGCGCACTACTGGAACGCCGGTGTTCGCCACATGGTCGCGCTGCGCGGTGACGCGCCCGGGGACTCGGGACGCTTCGAGCCTCACCCCGACGGCTATGCGAACCCGGTCGAGCTCGTCGCCGCGATCCGCCGGCAGGGGCCGTTCGAGATCAGCGTCGCCACCTACCCCGAGCCGCACCCCGACTCGGTCTCCATGGTTCACGACTTGGCCGTGCTCGCGCGCAAGGCCGACGCCGGCGCCAGCCGTGCGATCACGCAGTTCTGCTTCGACACCGACCTGATCGTGAGCTTACGTGAGCGAATCGCCGGCGCGGGGATCGCGCTCAAGGTCGTGCCGGGCATCCTCCTGGCGACCGACTACGCGGCCGTCGCGCGGATGGCGACGCGCTGCGGCGCAAGCCTGCCGAGCTGGCTCGGCGAGCGCTTCACCGGGCTCGACGACGATCACCAGACGCGCAAACTTGTCGGCGCGATCGTCGCGGCCGAGCAGGTCGATCGCCTCCGTCGCGAGGGTTTCGAGGATTTCCACTTCTATACCCTCAATCAAGGCGACCTGGCGCCGGCTGTCTGCCGGCTGCTGGGCGTACGGCAGGTACCCGAACAGGCGGACGCAGCATGACGGACGAGCAATCACGCGAAGCACGGATCGAGGCGCTGAAGAAGGCGGCCGGCGAGCGGATCCTCGTCCTCGACGGAGCCTGGGGTGCTCAGATCCAGGAGCTGGGCCTGGGCGAGGCGGAGTTCCGCGGCGAGCGACTCGCCGATCACCCGCTAACACTGCGCGGCAACAACGACGTGCTCTGCATCACGCGCCCGGAGGTGATCTCGGACCTGATCAGCGCCTACCTCGACGCCGGCGCCGACATCGTCTCGACCAACAGCTTTACGTCCACCGCGATCGCGCAGGCTGATTACGGCACCGAGGCGCTCGCTCGCGAGCTCAACCTTGCGGCCGCCGGACTGGCGCGCTCGGCCGCGGACTGCTTCACGGCGGCGGACCCATCCAGGCCCCGCTGGGTGGCGGGCTCGATCGGTCCGACCAACCGGACGCTGTCGATGTCGGCCGACGTCAACGATCCCGGCGCCAGAGTGGTGGACTTCGACCAGGTGTATGACGCATACCGTGAGCAGGCGATCGCGCTCTACGACGGCGGCGTCGACCTGTTCCTGATCGAGACCGTGTTCGACACGCTCAACGCCAAGGCGGGGTTGAAGGCGATCCTCGACCTTCAGGACGAGGGACGCACGCAGCTTCCGATCTGGATCTCAGGGACCGTGACAGACCGCTCCGGGCGGATCCTGTCGGGCCAGACGATCGACGCGTTCTGGATCTCGGTTCGCCACGCGGAGCCGTTCGCGGTCGGCCTCAACTGCGCGTTCGGCGCAGAGCAGCTGCGCCCGTTCCTGGCGCAGCTCGCGGGTGTCGCCGACACTCTGATCTCGGCCTACCCCAACGCCGGGCTGCCGAACGAGCTCGGCGAGTACGAGGAGGGGCCGGAGGTCATCAGCTCGCAGCTGCGCGAATGGGCTGAAGCAGGGCTCGTCAACATCGTGGGTGGGTGCTGCGGCACGACGCCGGCACACATCAGGGCGATCGCAGATGCCGTTGAGGGGATCCCGCCGCGCCGGGTCCCAGAGCTCCAGCCGACGCTGCGGCTCTCCGGGCTCGAACCCTTCGCCGCCGCGTGACCCAGGTGCAGGCAGTGCCCGGGCGCGCCACAGGTGAAATCACGCCGACGCCCGCCGAGACTCGGGCGACCTTCATCCACATCGGCGAGCGCACCAACGTCGCCGGCTCCGCGCGTTTCAAGCGACTGATCGCGGCGGGGGACTATGACGAGGCGCTGAGCGTCGCGCGCGAGCAGGTCGAAAACGGCGCCCAGATCATCGATGTCAACATGGACGACGGCCTGCTCGACGGCGAGCAGGCGATGACCACGTTCCTGCGGCTGATCGCGTCCGAGCCGGAGATCGCGCGCGTGCCGATCATGATCGACTCGTCCAAGTGGAGCGTGATCGAGGCCGGACTCAAATGCGTCCAGGGCAAGGCGATCGTGAACTCGATCAGCCTCAAGGAGGGCGAGGCCCCGTTCCTCGAGGTCGCGCGCAAGGTCCGTCGCTACGGCGCAGCGGTGGTCGTGATGGCGTTCGACGAGCAGGGGCAGGCCGGCACCGTCGAGCGCAAGGTCGCGATCTGCGAGCGCGCCTATGACCTGCTGACCCAGCGCGCGGGGTTCGACCCGGAGGACATCATCTTCGACCCGAATATCTTCGCGGTCGCGACTGGGATCGACGAGCACAACGACTACGCGCTCGCCTTCATCGAGGCGGTCTGGCAGATCAAGGAGCGGCTGCCCGGCACGAGGATCTCGGGCGGCGTCTCCAACGTGTCGTTCTCGTTCCGCGGCAATGAGCCGCTGCGCGAGTCGATCCACGCCGTGTTCCTCTACCACGCGATCGCCGCCGGGCTTGACATGGGGATCGTCAACGCCGGCCAGCTGGCCCAATACGAGGAGATCGACCCGGAGCTGCGCGAGCGCGTTGAGGACGTGATCCTCAACCGCCGCCCCGACGCGACCGAGCGCCTCTTGGAGATCGCCGAGCGCTACCGCGACGCCGGGGGCGTCAAGCGCGAGGTGGACCTCAGCTGGCGGGAGCTGCCGGTCCGCGAGCGGATCGTGCACGCGCTCGTCCAGGGCATCAACGAGTTCATCGTCGAGGACGCCGAGGAGGCGCGGCTCGAGCTCGGGGTGCCGCTGCAGGTGATCGAGGGCCCGCTGATGGACGGGATGAACGTTGTCGGCGATCTGTTCGGCCAGGGCAAGATGTTCCTGCCGCAGGTCGTGAAGTCAGCGCGCGTGATGAAGCAGGCGGTCGCGCATCTGGAACCGTTCATGGAACGCGAAAGTACCGACACGCGCGGTGCCGGGCGGATCGTGATGGCGACCGTCAAGGGCGACGTCCACGACATCGGCAAGAACATCGTCGGTGTCGTGCTCGCGTGCAACGGCTTCGACGTGATCGACCTGGGCGTGATGGTCCCCGGGCATCAGATCCTCGACGCCGCCGTCGAGCAGGGCGCGGACCTGATCGGGCTGTCCGGCTTGATCACGCCGTCCCTGGAGGAGATGTGCTCGGTGGCGACCGAGATGGAGCGCCGCGGGCTGACGCTGCCGCTGCTGATCGGCGGGGCCACGACCAGCAAGCTGCACACGGCGATCAAGATCGATCCGTGCTATCGAGCCGGGCAGACCGTGTACGTGCCCGATGCCTCGCGCGCCGTCGGCGTGGCGAGCGCGATGGTCGACCCGGAGCAGCGCGCCGTGCTTTCGGCACAGGTCAAGGCTGAATACCTCGAGGTCGCCGAACGGCGCGCCAGCGGGCGCGCCGCAAGTCGCCGCTCCTCACTGGCGGACGCGCGCGAGAACCGTCTGCGGATCGACTGGGACGCCTACGCCCCGGTGGCGCCGTCGCAGCTGGGCGTGCAGGCCTTCAAGGAATATGACCTCGCCGAGATCGCGCCCTACATCGATTGGACGCCGTTCTTCCGTACCTGGGAGCTGAAGGGCACCTTCCCCAAGATCCTCGACGACCCGACCGTCGGCCCGACCGCGCGCTCGCTCTACGACGACGCGCGGGCGATGCTCGAGCGCATCGTCGCCGAGCGCTGGGTCACCGCCTCGGCGGTCGTGGGGCTGTGGCCGGCCGCCGCCGAAGGTGACGACATCCGTGTATACGCAGACGCGGAGCGCACCGCGCCGCTCGCCACGCTGCACACGCTGCGCCAGCAGCTCGCGCGTGATCGCGAGCACCCGAACCTGGCGCTGGCGGACTTCGTGGCGCCGGTCGGATCCGGGGTCGAGGACTACGTTGGGGCCTTTGCGGTCACAACCGGCCACGGCGAACCCGAGCACGCGGCTGCGTTCGCGCGCGACAACGACGATTACAACCGGATCCTGTTCTCGGCGCTGTGTGACCGCCTGGCCGAGGCCTTCGCCGAGCGGATGCACGAGCAGGTGCGGCGTGAGCTCTGGGGCTACGCCGCCGGCGAGCAGCTCTCAACCGCCGAGCTGGTCGCGGAGCGGTACCCCGGCATCCGCCCCGCGCCGGGTTACGGGTGCCAGCCAGACCACACCGAGAAGCTCACGATCTTCGCGCTGCTCGACGCCCCCGCCAACGCCGGGATCGAGCTGACCGAGAGCTATGCCATGAACCCTGGATCGTCGGTCAGCGGTCTGTACCTCGCGCATCCGCAGGCGCGCTACTTCGGGGTCGGCCGGATCGGCACCGACCAGCTCGAGGACTACGCCGCGCGCAAGGGCTGGAGTCTCGAGGAGGCGCGACGCTGGCTCGCGACCCTACTCGACGACGAGCCCGCCGCCGCCCGCGACGTGGCGCTCTGACCAGGTCTCGATCCACTCGCCGCGGGGGAGCTGAACCTCGGGGAGATAGCACGCCGGCGAGCGGCGTCCTTGCCGTCGGGTCGGTCTGCCTCTCTGAAAGTCGTTTTGCGTTATAACGCCCGCGCTATAACCCAAAATGGACCAAAGCGGACCAACAGCAGTTCCGTCGTGCGAAACACCGCGGGTCCATCTCGTAGCCCATCCCTACGAGCCGTTGAAGAGGCCCAAGTGCCGTATTACTTGCAGACGACGGCTGGCCCTACCCCGATCGCAGTGGCGCACGACGCCTACGATGGACGGGTTCAGATCGATCCCCGAAAGGCTCAACAATGACTGCTACGGCGACGCGCGTGTTGGACAACTACATCGCCGGCGGCTGGGTGCCCGCCCGGGCCGCCACCGGAGAGCTCGACGTCAGGAACCCGGCGACCGGCGGAGTCTTGGCGCGGGTGCCGCTGTCGGGTAGGGCGGATCTCGATGCAGCCGTCGAGGCGGCGCGAGCGGCGCTGCCGGAGTGGCGCGCGGTGTCGGTGATCGCACGGGCGCGCAAGCTGTTCGAGCTGCGCGAGCGGCTGTCGGCGCGCAGCGAGGAGATGGCGCAGTCGATCACGACCGAGATGGGCAAGACGATCGCGGATGCGCGGGCCGAGGTCGCCAGAATGATCGAGATGGTCGAGGCCGCGACCGCGGTGCCGACGACGATGCAGGGGCGGATCCTGGAGGACGTCTCACGCAACATCGACGCCGAAACCGTGCGCCAACCGGTGGGCGTGTGCGCGGCGATCGTGCCGTTCAACTTCCCGGCGATGGTGCCGTTCTGGTTTCTGCCGTTCGCGATCGCTTGTGGGAACACATTCGTGCTGAAGCCCTCCGAGCAGGTACCGCTGACCCAGCAGATCGCCTACGAGGAAGTGCACGCGCTGGGCTTGCCGGCCGGTGTCGTGAACCTCGTCAACGGCGGGCGCGAGGTCGTCGAGGGGATCCTCGAGCACCCGGGGATCGATGCGGTCTCGTTCGTCGGCTCGGCGCCGGTGGCGAAGCTGGTGTACGAGCGAGCGGCCGCGACGGGCAAGCGTGTGCAGGCATTGGGTGGCGCCAAGAACCACATCGTGGTGATGCCCGATGCGGTGATCGATAAGACCGTCGAAGGGATCATCGCCTCAGCGTTCGGGGCGGCGGGCCAGCGCTGCATGGCGGGCTCGGTCGTCGTCACGGTCGGCGATGCGCACGGGCAGCTACTCGGTCCCCTGACCGATGCAGCCCGAGAGCTGCGGGTCGGCGACGGGCTCGACGAGCAGGTCGAGCTCGGACCGGTGATCTCGTGTGCGGCGCGCGACCGGATCGCGGGCTGCGTCGAGCGCGCCGTCAGCGAGGGCGCGCGACTCGCGCTCGACGGTCGCCAGGCAGGGGCCGAGGGACTGAGCCCGGACGGCGCGTTCATGGGCGCAACGATTCTCGACGGCGTGCGCCCGGAGATGGAGATCGCACAGGAGGAGGTGTTCGGGCCGGTGCTGACGATCATCCACGCGGAGTCGCTCGATGAGGCGATCCAGATCGTCAACTCGAGCCGTTTCGGCAACGGCACCTCGATCTTCACCGAGTCCGGGGCCTCGGTCCGGCGCTACCGGCACGAGGTGGAGGTCGGCATGATCGGGGTCAACATCGGCGTCGCCGCGCCGGTCGCGTTCTTTCCGTTCAGCGGCTGGAAGGACAGCTTCTTCGGCGACCTGCACGCGCACGGCACCGACGGGGTCGAGTTCTTCACGCGCAAGAAGACGGTCACCACCCGCTACTTCTCATCCGGTCAGGGCAGCGGCAGCTACTTCGTCGAGCGCTGAGCGCTTGATCTAGCGTGGACATGCATGCATAATGCATGCATGTCCCGGCTGATCCAGGTCCGCAACGTGCCCGAGGATGTGCACAAGCGGCTGAAGGAGCGCGCCGCCGCGCAGGGCGAGTCGCTGAACACCTACATGCTTCGCATGGTGGTCCACGAGGCGGAGCGCCCGACGCTCGACGAGGTGTTTGCACGGATCAAGGCGAGAGGGCCTCTTGGCAAGCCTGATCAGCGCAGCGCTGCCGATTACATCCGCGAAGCTCGCGAGGAGCGCGACGCTCAGCTGATGGCGGCGATCAGCGAGGTTCCGCGGGAGCGCACATGATCGTTCTGGACTCCTCTGCCATCGTCGAGGTGTTGATCGACTCGCCAAAGGCGGACACGGTGCTGGCTGCCATCAGCGGCGAGCAACGACACGCGCCTGACCTGATCAGCTTTGAGGTCCTATCAGCGATCCGGGGCAAAGTCCGGGGGCAAGAGCTCACCCCGGACGAGGCTCTCACCGCAATGCGCGATTTCGAGGATGTCGAGGCCAGGCTCGAGCTCTGGCCGCTGCTCGAGCACATGACCGAGCGTGCCATCCAGCTTCGTGAGAACGTCAGCTCTTACGACGCCAGCTACGTGACGCTGGCGGAGATCCTGCCGTGCCCGCTCGTGACCGCCGATGCACGCCTTGGCCGGGCTGTCGACAGTCTGATCGACGTTATTGTCGTCTGACGTCGGTCAGCGGCCCGTAGGCGTCCGGCCGCCGCGTGGTGAGGAACGGGAACAGCTCCAACCAGTCGCGGCGCTCGTCGAGGTCGAGGTCGGCGACCAGCACGGCCGGGCGGTCGCGCGGCGCCTGCGCGAGGATGCGGCCATAGGGATCGGAGATGAAGCTCGAGCCGTAGAAGGTGAGCGGTCCCTCCTCGCCGATGCGGTTGATCGCGACCATGAACGTGCCGTTGGCGATGCCGTTACCGACGATCACCTGCCGCCACAGCGGCTCGGTGTCGAACTCGGGGTGGTCAGGCTCAGAGCCGATCGCCGTGGGGTAGATCAGCACCTCGGCGCCGGCGAGCGAGTAGGCGCGCGCCAGCTCGGGGAACCACTGATCCCAGCAGGTCGGAAGGCCCAGGTGGGCGGTCGCGGCCCCGGCGCCGGAATCGACCCCACCCGCCCCGGCGCCGGAGGAAGCAGGCTCGCCATCCGCCAGGCGTAGCGCAACGACCGGGAACGGATCGCCCTCACCGTTCGCCGGTCCCTGCCGGAAGTACCGGTCCTCGTAGTAGCCGGCCGTGACGGGAATGTGGAGCTTGCGCGTGCGCTGCACCAGCTCGCCCGCGGGCGAGACCAGGATCGCCGTGTTGTAGCCGAGGCCGTCACCGCGATCGGCCTGCTCGAACAGGGAGGCGTGGACGTGTACGCCCGAGGCGGCCGCGGCCCTGCGCGCGAACCTGATCGTCGGGCCGTCGTCAAGCGGCTCGGGCGCGACGCCCAATGCGTCCGGACCGTCGGGCGTGATCGCGAAGTACGGGGAGAGCGTCAGCTCCTGCAGGCAGACAAGCTGGGCGCCCTGCGCCGCCGCCAACGCGATGCCCCCGGCCAGCGCCTGCTCGTGCTCGACCGCGTCGCTGTGCCAGCGCTGCTGCACCAGCCCGACCCGCAGCGGAGGGCGCGTCGCGGGTCGGGTGCGCGCCGGCGAATCCGCGACCGCATCGACGACACTGAGCACGTAATCGGTCATACCGCCGGCACCTGCTGGGTGATGCAGTGCGGGCCGCCGCCGCCGTAGGCGATCGTCGCGCCCGGCACCGGCACGACCGAACGTCCGGGGAAGGCGCCGCTGATGATCGCAAGCGCCTCATCATCGAAGTCGATCCCGGTCACGGGCACGATCACAGCTCCGTTGCAGACGTAGAAGTTCAGGTAACCGACCGCGACACGCTCGCCGGCGATCTCAGCGTAGGGGAGGAACGGGACCTCGATCGTCTCGATCCCGGCATCGGCGAAACGCCCGAGGTTCTCCTCGCAACGCGCGCGGTTGGGGTTCTCATCCATGACGGTCTGCACGAGCGCGCGGCCGGCGGAGGCGAAGGCGGCGATCATGTCGATGTGGCCGTCGGTGTCGCGATCCTCGACTAGGCCCTGACCGAGCCAGACGAGGCGCTCGGCGCCGAGGTAGTCGGCCAGCAGTTCCTCGATCGCTCCGCGCGAGAGCGACGGGTTGCGGTTCGGCGCCAGCAGGCACTGCTCGGTCGTGACGATCGTGCCGGCGCCGTCGCTGATGACCGAGCCGCCCTCCAGCACCATCGGTGCCCGGCGCACCTCGTCACCGAGCTCGCGCGCGATCAGCCCACCGATCTCCGCGTCTTTGTCCCATGGCGGGAACTTCTCGCCCCAGGCGTTGAAGCCGAAGTGGACCGCCACGCGGCCACCGTGGTCGTCGACGACGTAGATCGGGCCGCTGTCGCGCAGCCACGAGTCATCGATCGGGAGCTCCACGATCTCGACGCGGCCGGCGCAAGCGGAGCGCGCGGCTTGGGCGTCCTGTGTCGAGGCCGCGATCATCGTGACGTCCTCGAAGTCGGCGATCGCGTTGGCGACCACGGCGTAGTCCGTGCGCGCCCGCTCGAGTGTCGGCCCCCACAGCGAGGTGCGGCAGGGCCAGCCCATGATCGTCCGCTCGTGCGGCTCCCACTCACCGGGGTAACGCATGCCGCGGAGCGTACCTGGCCGGGCCAGATCGACCGGGCCGGGCCAGATCGACCGGGCTGGGTTAGATCGACCGGGCGACGAAGGTTGGCTCGTCGTCGCCGGCGCTCAGCGGGCTCAGTGGGGAGCGCTTCGCGGACGCCAGCTCGTCGGCGGTGACGTTCTGCGGGTGGTGGCAGGCGGCCAGGTGGCCGTCTGCGTACTCGGTCAGCTGGGGCTCGACCTCGCGGCATTTATCGCTCGCGCGCGGGCAGCGGCTGGCGAAGCGGCAGCCCAGCGGCGGGTCGATCGGGCTCGGCACCTCGCCGGTCACAACCCGCCGCGACCGCGCGCGGTTCTCGGCCGGGTCCGGGATCGGGATCGCGTCGAGAAGGACCGACGTGTAAGGGTGGATCGGCTTGGTGTAGAGCTCCTCAGAGGGCGAGAGCTCCATCACCTTGCCCAGGTACATGACCGCGATCCGGTCCGAGACGTGACGCACGACGCTGAGGTCGTGCGCGACGAACACGTAGCTCAGCCCGAACTCGTCCTGGAGCTCGTCGAGCAGGTTGATGACCTGCGCCTGGATCGAGACGTCGAGCGCTGACACCGGCTCGTCCAGCAGGATCAGTTTGGGGTTCATCGCCAGCGCCCGAGCGATGCCGATGCGCTGGCGCTGACCGCCTGAGAACTCGTGCGGGAAGCGGCCCAGGTGCTCGGCGCGCATGCCGACGGTGTCCAGCAGCTTTCGGCTCTCGGCTTCGATCTCGCCGCCGTGGACGCCGCGCAGCTTGAGCGGTGTCGCGAGGATCTGGCGGATGCGCTTGCGCGGGTTGAGTGACGCCTGCGGGTCCTGGAAAACCATCTGCATCTCACGCCGGATCGGCTGCATCGATTTCCGCGACGCCTTGGTGATGTCGACGTCGCGGAACTTGATCTCACCGCTGGTCGGGTCGAGCAAACGCACCAGCGTGCGGATCAGGGTCGTCTTGCCGCAGCCGGACTCGCCGACCACCCCGAGCGTCTCACCCTGCTCGATCGCGAACGAAACGTCGTCGACTGCGTGCACGTGTGCGACCGTGCGGTCGATGATCAGGCCCGCTTTGACGGGGAAGAGCACCTTCAGATGCTCGACAGACATCAGCTCGGTCATGCCTTCACCTCAGCCGCCAGCCCGATCTCGCCGTCGACGGTGCGAACATCTCGCTTGCGCTCGACGGGCAGCCAGCAGCGATCGAGATGGCCGGGAGCGTCGGGCAACCGCGAAGTGAGGTCCGGCACCTGCGCGCATTGCTCGAAGGCGAGCGGGCAGCGGGGCTGGAAATGGCAGCCCGTCGGCGGGGCGAGCAGTGACGGCGGCATCCCTGCGATCGCCGGCAGCCGCGCGCCCCGGTCGCGGTCGACGCGGGTGATCGAGCCGAGCAATCCCCAGGTGTAGGGGTGCTGAGGGTCGTAGAAGAGCTCGTCGAGCGTGCCCTGTTCGACCACCCGGCCCGAGTACATGACCACGACGCGGTCGGCGATGTCGGCGACGACGGCAAGGTCGTGGGTGACGAGGATGATCCCGGCGTTGGTCTCGGCCCGCAGTTTGCGCAGCTCGTCCAGGATCTGCGCCTGGATGGTGACGTCGAGCGCCGTCGTCGGCTCGTCGGCGATCAGCAGCTTGGGAGAGCAGGAGAGCGCCATCGCGATCATCACGCGCTGACGCATTCCGCCGGAGAACTCGTGGGGGTAGGAGCGCAGGCGCTCAGACGCCCGTGGCACGCCGACGCGCTCCATCAGCTCGACCGCCTGTTCCATCGCCGCGGACCTGCTCACGTCGGGGTTGTGCACGCGGATCTGTTCGACGATCTGCCTGCCGACCCGGTAGACAGGGTTCAGTGAGCTCATCGGGTCCTGGAAGATCATCGCGATGTCATTACCGCGGATCTTGCGTAGGTCGTTCTCCGAGGCGCCGATAAGATCCTGCCCGCGCAGCGTGGCGACGCCCTCGATCGTGGCGTTGGGGCTGCGGGTCAAGCCCATGAGCGTCATGCCGCTGACCGACTTGCCAGAGCCGGACTCGCCGACGATCGCCACGACCTCTCCGGGGGAGACATCGAAGCTGACGCCGTCGACCGCCTGGACGAGGCCGTCCTCGGTGCGGAACGAAACCTTCAGATCCTCGACGTGGAGCAGCTGCTGCTCGTTCATTCGAGGCGGATCCTCGGGTCCAGGAAGGCGTAGACGATGTCGATGAGCGCGCCGAAGGTGACGACCGCCAGGGCGGTCAGCATCACGATCGACATCAATGTCACCGTGTCGAAGTTGCCGATCGACTGCGCGGCGAGCTGGCCGACGCCGTGGAGGCCGTAGACGGTCTCGGTCAGGATCGCGCCGCCGCCGACCACCTGGGCGATGTCCAGGCCCCACAGCGAGAGGATCGGGAGCAGGCTGTTGCGCAGGATGTGGCGCAACAGCACCTGGCTCTCGGAGAGACCCTTGGCGCGCGCGGTGCGTACGTAGTCCTCGCTCATCGTGTCGAGGATCGTGCTTCGCAGCACGCGCGAGTAGAAGCCGATGAACAGCACCGACAGGGTTATCCACGGGCCAATCAGGTGTTTGAACCACTGCCATGGATCGGTTGTGAACTTCACATAGCCACCGAGCGGCAGGATGTTCGCCTTGTAACCGAGGTACTGGATGATCACGGCGCCGAGGAGGAACGGCGGCATTGAAACGCCGATCATTGCCAGCACAGTCAGCACCCGGTCGGTGTACTTGCCCGAGCGCACGGCCGCCAGTGTGCCGAGCGCGATCGACGCGAGCAGCCAGAAGATGCCGGCACCGCCGGCGAGCGAGAGCGTCGCGGGCAGCCCCTGCCTGATCTCGGCGAGCACGTTGTAGCCCTGCGAGTAAGAGTAGGCCGAGCCGTCGAAGATGTTGCCCATCGTCTTGACGTACTGGACCCAGATTGGCTTGTCGAAGCCGTAGCGGACGCTGATCAGATGCACCTCTTGCGGGTTCGCGAGCCGCCCTGCGATCTGCCCCGCGGGGTTGCCGCCGGGGAGCGCGACGATGAACAGAAGGAACGTGACCGCGGAGATCACGAACAGCATGATCAGCATCGTGATCACTCTGCGTGTGACGAAACGGCCCATCAGATCTTGACCTTCGACCGCGGGTCGAGCGCGTCGCGCAGACCGTCGCCGAAGATGTTCACGGACAGCACGGTGAGCACGAGCATGATGCCCGGCACGAGTACGTCATGGAAGCCGTACGGGAAGTTCGTGAGTCCGTCAGAAATCATCGTGCCCCAGGATGCGTTCGGCGGCTGCACGCCGGCGCCGAGGTAGCTCAGTGCCGCCTCGAGGATGATCGCGCCGGCGAGGATCAGCGGTATGAAAACGATGATCGTCGACGACAGATTCGGGAGCAGCTCGCCGAACATGATCTGGATGTTGCCGAGGCCCTGCTGCCGTGCGGCGTCGATGAACTCGCGCTCGCGCAGGGTCAGCACCTGGGCGCGCACTGGTCGTGCGACATAGGGGATGTAGACGAAGCCGACGACGAGCGCGGTGGTTAACAGCGTCGTCGAGTGGAACGGGCCCAGGCCACGGACGTTCAGCACGGTCCCGAGCGTGATCCCGAGCAAAACAGCCGGATACGCCCAGATGACGTCGTTGATGCGGGTGATCACCATGTCCGTGATGCCCCGGAAGAAACCGGCGAGGATGCCGAGGATCGTGCCCGCGATCATCGTGATCAGCATCGCGACGACGCCGATCTCGAGCGAGCTGCGCCCGCCGTAGAGCAGGCGCACCGCGAGGTCGCGGCCGAGGTCATCAGCGCCGAGGAAGTAGTGGTTGAACTGCCAGGTCGGGCCCATCGGGATGCCCTGCGGGCTGACGATGTCCACGGTCTTGCCGCCGACCCGGGCGGTCCCTGTGATGTTCTGCGCCGTCGGGCTGATGTGGGCTATGTCCTGCGAGTAGACGGGCGCCAGCAGGCAGAGAACCACGAGCAGGATGAAGAGGCATCCGAAGAACATTGCGACGCGATTGCGGCGGATCCGTCGCCACGCGAGCGCGTAGACACCGATCCCGGGTGGGATGTCCTGGCCTTCGGCGGGCGGCAGAGGCTGCTCTTCGAAGGCGATTTCGCTGTGGACGGTTGACACGGTGTTACCGGACGGAGCGGAAGTGCTGAGAGGGTAGTGCGTTTGTCCGGCTCACGTGCTGCGGGGCGGGTCGCCTTGCAGGCGACCCGCCCCGTGCGCAGCCGTTACACGCAGAGCGTGCTTACTTCAGGCGCAGCTCGCTGAAGTCCCAACCGTAGATCGGGTTCTCCATGAGCGGCGAACGAGCGATCTTCGTGGACGTGAAGAACGGGAACTCCTGATACCCGAACACGCCCGCGTAGGCCTTCTTGGCGACGTACTTGTCAAGCACCTGCCACTGACCGGCGACCTTGCTGATCTGCGTCGTCGGGGTGGCGCCCAGCTTGGCGACTTGCTTGTTGATGTAGGCGTCGTTCGTCTGGCCAAAGTTCTCGTTGTTGGTGGGCGTGATCGCCTTACCGTCAAGGAGGACTCCGTAGAAGTCGACCGGGTTCGGGAAGTCCTGGTTCCAGTCGGCAAAGCCGGTCTGGGGATCGACTGTCTTCGACTCACCGATGGTGGTGAAGTAGTTCGTGTCCGCGACTTCCTTGAGCTTCACGTTCGTGAAGCCGATGCTCTTCAGCTCTTGCTGATACGCCTCCATCCACTGCAGACGCGGCGAGCGCTCCTCGCTGTAGACGGTGATTGCCGTGTTGGCCTGGCCGGACTTGGCGACCAGAGCCTTGGCCTTCTTGATGCTGCCGACGCCCGGCTTGCCGTAGGGGCAGCTGCCCTTCGGGTGGCCCGGGATGGCCGGTGGCAGGAAGAAGCAGGCCGGGGCGAGCGTGCCGCCGCCGAGGCGTGACATTGCGCTCTCGTTCATGCCTGTGACAACGGCCTCACGGGCGTACTGATTGTTGAACGGCGGCTTCGACGCGTTCAGGAACACGTAGTAGGTGGAGCCGCCGAGGTTGACGAGGCTGAAACGGCTGGCAGCCTTGCTCTTGATCTGGAGCAGCACGCTGCCCGGGATCGTGTCCGCCCAGTCGAAGACGTCGACGCTGTTGTTCAACACGGCGTCGGCGTTCGCTGCGACGTTCGAGTTGATCTTTACATTGACGTTGTCGAAGCCCGACGGGATACCCGGAACCGAGGTCCAGTCGGGGTTCTTGACGACGCTGTACGACGCGTTAGGCACGATGTTCGTGACCTTGTACGGACCGACACCGGCCGGCGGAGCGGTCGGCTGGGCCTTGGACACCGAAGTCCCCTTGGGGTCGACGAAGCCGAGCGACGGGAAGGCCAGGACGTTGTCAAACGGGCCGTAGGCCGCGGTCAGATGGACCACGATCTTGCCAGTGGCGTTGTTGGTCGAGATACCCGAGATGCCCTTCGCCTTATGCGCGGCATACGCCGCAGCACCCTTGATGTTCGGGGTGATGAACGCGCTAGCGCCGCCCCACGGAATGCTGACCGCACGTTCGACGGTGAACGTGAAGTCGCTCGCGACGACCGGGTCGCCGTTGGAGAACTTCAGGCCCTTGCGCAGCGTGACCGTGTAGGTCTTGCCACCATTTGAGATCTTCGGCAGCGAGGTCCCCAGGCCTGGGATCAGGTTGGCGCCCGCGGTGCCTGCCTTACGGGCGTAGGTCGTCAGGCCGGTGTAGACCAGCCAGTTGACCTCGGAGCCCTGCGTCGTGTAGTCCAGGCCGGGATCCAGCGACTGTGGGGCAGTGCCCTCGACCATATTGATCGTGCCGGTGGCGGCAGCGTGGGCCTTTTGGACCTTCGCTCCCGCACTTGCGGCAATCGCTGCTGCGATTGCCACCGCGCCGACCACGGTCAGGATCAAAGACCAGGTCGCTCGCTTGTGTTGAATACGCACTGTGGCGTCCTCCTCCATGGGTTTGAGACTTGGCGATAAATCTATTCGCAAGTCGCCAGCTTTGCGTGCACCGTAATGCACTCGCAACATGCTTGCATTCTGAATCGCGGTGGTCAGCCGGCGGCGTGGTCGGCTCCGGAGAGACCCACCGGGCTTTGCGACGCCGTTTAGGCCCGTACGACGGAAGCGTCAGAGGCGTCTGCGGGGTCCTGCGTCACGACGGCATCGGTGTGGTGATACATGCCGCCGCGCAGTGCCGAGGCGCCCGCCGCGACAAGGCACGCGATGATCGCAAAGGCGAAAGCGGTGTGGAGGCCGTCGCGAAACGGTGAGGAAATCAGCTGCGGGAAGAACGAACGGCCGGTGAGCAGCGCCTGGCTGTGCGCCGAGAGCTTGTCCAGCACATGCGTGCCGACGAGGCTCTTGACCGGGTTGAAGCCAAGGAACGCCGCGAACAACACAGAGACCGGCGGCGCCTTGCCGATCGCCTGCGCTGTCGCCAGCGGCACGCCGTGCGCGTGCAGGCCGGAGCTGAGTGTGTGGGGCAGGTTCGAGGCCAGCCCCGCGATCATCAGCGAGAAGAAGATCCCGACCGACAGCACCTGCGCGCTGTTCTGAAAGGTCTGGTTCATCGCGCCGCCTGCACCGCGGTCCTCGGGCGGCAGGCTGTTCATCACGGCCGCGCGGTTGGGGGAGGCGAACATCCCCATCGAGAACCCCATCGCCAACAGCACGAGCGCGAACACCGGGTATGAGAAGTTGATCGGCAGCAGCCACAGGCCGATGAACGTCAGCGCCGTGGCGATCATTCCGCCCGTCGCAAACGCGCGCGCGCCGTAGCGGTCCGACAGGATCCCGAACGTGGGGCCGGAGGCGAGCATCCCGACGGTCAGCGGCAGCATGCAGATGCCGGCCCGCAGCGGCGTCTGCACGAAGTCGACGCCGTGCTCTGGCAGCCAGATCCCCTGCAGCCAGATGATCAACATGAACAACAGGCCACCCCGCGCAACCGACGACAGAAAGGTTGCGAAGGTGCCCGCGGTGAAGGCGCGAATGCGCAGCAGCGGCAGGCGGAACATCGGCTCCCGCGTGCGCAGCTCGATGACCGTAAACGCGACTAGTGACAGCACCCCCGTGCCGGCGAGGATCAGTACGCGCGGGCTGATCCAGCCCATCGCGTGGTGCCCGTACGGGCGGATCCCATAGGTGATCGAGACCATGATCAGGACCAGGCCGAGTGCGAACGTGATGTTGCCGGGCCAGTCGACCTTCGATCCCAACTGCGGCCGGCTCAGCTCGCGCAGCCTCATGTACGCCCAGACGGTACCGAACAGGCCCACGGGGACCGAGATCAGGAAGACCAGGCGCCAGTTGATCGGGGCGAGCAGGCCACCGAGCACGAGCCCCACGAACATGCCGCTGACACCGACGATGTTGTTGATTCCGAGCGCCATTCCGCGCTGGTTGGCGGGGAACGCGTCGGTCAGGATCGCGGCCGAGTTGGCGAGCAGGAAGGCGCCGCCGACGCCCTGGAACAGCCGGAAGACGACCAGGTAGGTCGCGCCGGCGGCGCCCGTCATCCAGTCGATCGTGAGCAGCAGCGACGCGACCGTATAGATCACGAAGCCGAGGTTGTAGATCCGCACCCGCCCGAGCATGTCGCCCAGCCGACCGAGGCTGACGATCAGGACGCTCGAGACGATCAGGTAACCGAGCACCATCCACAGCAGGTAGAAACTGTTGCCCGGCTGCAGCGGGTTCAGGTGGATGCCGCGGAAGATGTCCGGCATCGCGATGATCGTGATCGAGCCGTCCAGGGTTGCGAGCAGAACCGCGAGCGTCGTGTTGGACAGCGCGATCCACTTGTAGTTGCGTGGCAGCGGACCATCGGTGTGCCTGGCGGAGATCAGCGAACTTGCCACCGAGCAAGTATTACACAGGTTACCTTCATATCTGCCCTGCGGTGAGCACTGTTACGTATAGTCGGCAGCCGTGAAAACCGACGTCGAACTGACGAACGAGCTTGAGCTCCGGGCGCTCGCCGCCGAGCTGCGGATCGTCCTCGGTCGCTTGATCCGGCGCCTGCGCGCGGAGTACCGGTTCGGGCTGACTCAGGCGTCCGTGCTCGGACGGCTCGACCGCGAAGGCCCGCAGTACATCGGCGAGCTCGCGGCGGCCGAGCGCGTACGCCCACAGTCGATGAGCCAGGCGCTCGATGAGCTGGAGGCGGAGAAGCTGATCGAGCGTTGCCCCGATGCCACCGATGGCCGTCGCACGCGGATCGCCCTCACGCCCGGGGGCCGCGCCGCGCTCGAGGCAGATCGCGCGGCTCGCGACGGCTGGCTCGGCAGGGAGATCGTGCAGTTCACACCCAAGGAGCAGGAGATCCTGCGGCAGGCGGTGCTGCTGCTCGACCGCCTCGCGAACTCCGACTGACGGTCGCGCGGCCGCGCCCGCCGCCACCGCCGCCCCGCCGCCCGCCGAAAACTGTTCGCTAGCCTGAATATGTGGCTGTAAGCGTCGAGTTCGTTCCAACCGGAAACCTCTCGCGCAGCAGACCACCTCGGGCCTGGATCGACCCAGATCGCAGCAAAACCTGGCTGCGACGCGCGCTGCCGATCGTGATGGCGCGCAGGACGACGCTGTTCTCGGCGCTCGGGCTGTCGTTCCTGTCATTGCTTCTTCAGGTCCAGATCCCGAATCTGCTGAACAGCGCCGTGACCCATTCGCTCGAGCCACATGCTCACCTCGCGCCGACGCCGCTCGCGCACTACGTGCGGATCGTGTTCGTGCTCGCTGTGCTCGCCGGCGTCAGCTCCTACGGCTCGCGGCTGCTGCTGATGCGGACCGCCTATGGGATGGAGTCTGACCTGCGCAACATGATCTACACGCACCTGACACGGATGAGCTTCGACTTCTATGACCGCGTCCAGTCGGGGCAGCTGATCTCGCGGGCCAACTCCGACATCCGCTCGGTGCAGATGTACCTGACTTTCGGGCCGAGCATCCTCGTGCAGTGCTCGATCGCGGTCGTCGCGTTCATTTACATGCTCACCATCAACGTGCCGCTCGCCTTCGTCGCGATGGCGACGCTGCCACTCGTGTTCGTGATGGGCGTGCGC
The DNA here is from genome assembly GCA_035531655.1 of Solirubrobacteraceae bacterium. Taxonomy (GTDB): domain Bacteria; phylum Actinomycetota; class Thermoleophilia; order Solirubrobacterales; family Solirubrobacteraceae; genus Palsa-465. The sequence continues at coordinate 3,106 of DATKSM010000009.1, read as the reverse complement.
ATGCGTCGCAGCATGTTCCCCGTCTCGTGGCTGATCCAGGCGCGCCTTGCCGAGATCGCGACGATCGTCGACGAGAACATCAACGGCGTGCGCGTCGTCAAGTCGTTCGTCGCCGAGCAGCGCGAGCTCAGCGTGCTCGAGCGCGCCGCCGACAAGCTCCAGTGGTCATACATCCGCGACGCCGACCTACGCGCGAAATTCACGCCCGTCGTCCAGAATCTGCCCCAGGTCGGGATGGCGCTCGTGCTGCTGCTCGGCGGCTACCTCGTGATTCACGGCCACCTCGGCGTCGGCGCGATCCTCGCCTTCAGCGCCTACATCGTGATGCTGCAGGCGCCGTTCCAGATGCTCGGGATGCTGGTCATGCTCAGCCAACGCGCGGCAGCCTCCGCCGGTCGCATCTATGAGGTGCTCGACGAGCAGCCGAGCGTCGTCGACGGCCCGCTGGCCGTCGACCTTGTGGACGTCACCGGCGATGTCGTGTTCGAGGACGTGGACTTTGCCTACTCGCCCGATGCACCCTTGATCCTCGACGGCCTCAACCTGCGCTTGAATGCGGGCGAGACCGTCGCGATGGTTGGGCGCACGGCCAGCGGCAAGACGACCGTCGCGCGCTTGCTCTCGCGCTTCTACGACGTCACCGGCGGTGCCGTGAAGATCGACGGCCGCGACGTCCGCGACGTCACGATCGAAAGCCTTCGCCACCAGGTCGGAGTCGTGCTCGACGAGCCGTTTCTGTTCTCGGTCTCGATCCGCGACAACATCGCCTATGGCCGGCCGGACGCTCCACTCGATGAGGTGCAGGCCGCCGCACGCGCGGCGGACGCCGACGAGTTCATCGTGCAGTTGCCGCACGGCTACGACACGATCGTCGGCGAGCGCGGCTACACGCTCTCAGGCGGTCAACGCCAGCGGATCGCGATCGCGCGCACGCTGCTGGTGAACCCCCCGATCCTGGTGCTCGACGACGCCACCAGCGCGGTCGACGTACAGGTCGAGCAGGAGATCCACGGCGGTCTCAAGACGCTGATGCAGGGCCGCACGACGCTGATCGTCGCTCACCGCCTCTCAACGATCGGGCTCGCCGACCGTGTGGTGCTGCTCGACGGCGGCAGAATCGTCGCCGACGGGACGCACACCGAACTGCTCGAGAGCTCGTCCCTGTACGTCGAGGTGCTCGCCCAGGTGGAGGCCGACGAGCGTGAGCAGAAGCGGATCGAGCGCGAGCGCAAAGTCGCGCGCGCGGCTGAGGAGGACCGGCTGTGAGCTTCGGTGGATTCGGCGGCGGCGCGCCGATGTTCGGTGGTGGTGGCGGCTCGCGTTCGGCAGCCGCGCCCGGAGGCGGGCTGCCGTTTGCCGGAATCCCGCCCGAGCTCCAGGAGGGCGTCGACAAGCTGCTTGCCGGCGAACCGGACTACCCGCCGCCGAGTGCGAAGTTCAGCTACCGCAACGATGATGAGCGCTCCAAGCAGCTGGCCCTGCGCGCACTGGTGTTCCGGCAATGGCGTCTGGGCGTGTTCGCCGTGCTGCTGGTCTGCATCGTCAGCATCACCAACCAGGTCGGGCCTGCCCTGATCGGCTATGGGATCGACCACGGCATGTTGCCCGGTCACCGGGACTTCACTGTGGTGGTCGTCTGCGCAGCGCTGTTCCTGCTGGCGATCACGGTCACAGCGGCCGCACAGTCCTCGCAGGCGCGCGTCACCGGAAGGCTCGCGGCGCGCGTCATGAACGACCTGCGCGTGAAGGTGTTCGCGCACCTTCAGCGGCTCGGCCTCGACTTCTACACCGAGGAGAAGGCGGGGGTGATCATGACCCGCATGACGAGCGACATCGAGAACCTGCAGCAGCTGCTGCAGGACGGTCTCGCCCAGCTAGTCGGGCAGGCGCTGACGATGATCGTGATCACGGTGATCCTGTTTGCACTGAACGTCGAGCTGACGCTGATCACGATCGCGCTCGTGATCCCGTTGCTGACAGTCGCGACGATCTGGTTCAGCCGGGCGTCCGAGCGTGGCTACTCGCGCGTGCGCGACGGGATCGCCGGCGTCTTGGGAGACTTGTCGGAGAGCCTGCATGGCGTGCGCACCGTTGCCGCCTACAACCGTCAGCGCTGGAACATCGTCGAGCATCGCAACGTCGTCGGTGTCTACCGCGATGCCAACAACCAGACGGCTCAGATCAATGCGCTATACGGACCTGGGACGCAAATGCTCGGCTACCTGGGGCAGGGCGCGCTGCTTGCGATCGGCGGTCACATGGTTCTCCGCCACGAGCTCTCACTCGGTGCGCTGGTCACGTTCTTTCTCTACCTGAACCGCTTCTTCGCGCCGATCCAGCTGCTGGTCCAGCAGTACAACACCTTCCAGCAGGGGCAGTCCTCGGTGCTCAAGCTGCGCACGCTGTTCCAGACCGACCCGAGCACCCCGGAGCCGGTGGATGCGCACGCGCTGCCGCCGCTGCGCGGCGAGATCGTCTTTGATGACGTCAGCTTCGGGTACGAGCCGGGCCGGCCGGTACTGCACGATGTCAACCTACGCATCGCTCCCGGTGAGACGGTCGCGTTCGTCGGCCAGACCGGCGCCGGCAAGTCCACGGTCGCGAAGCTGATCACGCGCTTCTATGACCCGACCGAGGGCAGCGTCCGGCTCGACGGGCACGACCTGCGCGAGGTGACGCTCGATTCGCTGCGCCGCCAACTCGGCGTCGTGCCGCAGGAGCCGTTCTTGTTCGCCGGCAGCCTGCGCTACAACATCGCCTTCGCGCGGCCAGACGCGAGTGACGCGGAGGTCTGGGCGGCGGTCGACGCGGTCGGCCTGCGCGACGTCGTCGAGCGCATGCCCGATGGGCTCGACAGTGTTGTGCACGAGCGCGGCCAGTCACTGTCCTCGGGCGAGCGTCAGCTGATCGCGCTGGCGCGTGCCTTCCACGCGCAGCCGCGCGTGCTGGTGCTCGACGAGGCCACTTCTAATTTGGATCTCCTGTCGGAGACCAAGATCGAGGCGGCGCTCGACATCCTGCTCGAGGCGCGCACCGCCGTGCTGATCGCCCACCGCCTGACGACCGCCATGAAGGCAGACCGCATCGTCGTGGTCGATGACGGCCG
>DATKSM010000008.1:0-3209 GCA_035531655.1 Solirubrobacteraceae bacterium | reverse complement strand
CTTCGACACCACCCCCATGAACGCGTTGGCAGTGTGACGATGACTCCAAAAACTTCTCCAGATCGATGTCAACCACCCACCCGTACCCATCCTCGAGATGCCCTTTGGCCTGCTCGATCGCCGTGTGGCAACTGCGGCCCGGTCTGAACCCATGACTCGACGGATGGAACGTCGGCTCGAACACCGGCTCGAGTACCTGGCGCACGGCCTCAGAGACCACCCTGTCAGTCACGTTCGGCACGGTGGCATCAAACTGCACCTCCTGCAGCCCTGATTTTGGTTTTGGTGGGTAGGTGAACGGAGTTCGCGACTCGGTGGCGGCACTCCTGCTCGACGTCGGGACCGTATGGGATGTAGAGCCGGTTGCCGGGTCCGCGGCGTGCGGTGAGCTTGCCGGTGCTGGTCCAGTCGTAGATCGTGGCATCTGAGACACCGAGCCGGTTGGCGATCTGGTTGACGGTGAGCTCGCCGTCGTGTGCCCAGGTGGTTGGGTATGGGATCTTGTGGCGCCAGCGGATCCATTGCACGTGCTCCGCCGTGAACGGGCCGCCGCTGCTGGTGCGCAGCCCGGCGGCGTTGAGCTGCTCGGCGATCTGCGCGTTGGGATGATCTGGCGCCAGGCGCCTGGTCAGCTCGATTGCCTGCGGCGCCGTGCGGATGACCTCCGCGCGGGTCTTCGGTCGCTGGAGGGTGTGCTCCTCGGCCGCGCCCGAGCGCCAACGGATCCCGACCCGCAACTCGCGGCTATCCGGCTTCGAGGTGATCGTGATGTCGGCGATCAGCGCGCGTAGCAGCCGCTTGCGGTCCTTCTCGGTCGTGGTCTCTGCTGCCCATAGCTTGGGCATATCGCGCGCGAGCGCCTCGATCTGCTCGCGCGATGGCTCAGGTGCCGGCGCGGTCCGCTCGGCGAGCTCGGCCTCCGCCGCGGCGAGTTCTCTGAGTTTCTGTTCCCACCGTGTCTCGAGGCTCCGCGCGACGAGTCGGTTCTCGGGCTCGCATGCGTGGAACGCCCGCTCGGCGCGTGCGGCTTCGTAGCGGGCCCGCTCGACTCGTAGCTCCACCGCGCGGGTTGAGCGCATTCGGCGGTCGCTGACCTCGTCAGCGGCGGCGAGCGCAAGCGCGATCTCTTCCGGCGCGAGCGCTTCGAGCAGCCGGCACGTGATCAGCTCGTCGATGACCGCCGCCTTGACTGAGCGGCAGGCGGGCGTGTTGACGTGGTCCGCGCGAGCGTGGGTGCAGTCGTAGTAGCTGCCCTCCCGGCGGTGGAGTGTGCCCATCGACCGTCCGCAGGCACCACAGCGCAGGATCCCCTGGCAGATCGCGCGGCCCTCCCGCGGAGGGCGCTGACCGCCGCGCGTGTCGTTAGACGCAAGCCGCCGCTCGGTCGCCAGGTATGCCTCCCAGCTGATGTAACCCTGGTGGTGCTCGCGAATCACCACTGGCCACTCAGCGCGCGGCAGTTCGGCGACCTTCGTGGTGATCGTCCCGTCCGGGCGGACCGCTCGGCGGGAGCGGTAGCGGCCGAAGACGTATGCGCCTGCGTAGCACGGGTTCGACAGCACGCCGAGCACCCGCGGGTGTGTCAGCTCTCCCCACCGCAGCTGACCCGCCCACGCGCCGCCGTAGGCACGCTTCGGGAACCGCCGTGCGCCGAACACGCCAACGACTCCGTAGGCCGAGCCGGTCTGCTCGAACGCACGGAACAGATCGCTGATCGCGGCCTGAACCTCCTCGTCGGGATCGATGATCGTTTGCCCCTCCTCGTCATGGACGTAGCCGACCGGTAGCGGGAAACGCAGCTCGCCGCGCTCGGCCGCGGCGCGCTTGGCGCCCTGCAGACGCCCGGCGAGAATGTGCAACTCCGCCTCGCTCATCGTGCCCTTCAGCCCGAGCAGCAGCCGATCGTTGAAATCGTGCAGGTCATAGATCCCATCCGCGTCGACGATCAGGGTGTCGGTCAGCGCGGACAGCTCAAGCAGCCGTTGGAGGTCCGCGCTGGAGCGCGCCAACCGCGAGATCTCCAGACCGAAGATCGCGCCAACCTCGCCACAACAGACCCGCCCGACCAGCTCCTTGAATCCCTCCCGCGCCTGCGCGTCGCGACCGGAGAGACCGAGGTCGCGATCGACGACCACGATCCGCTCGTGCTCCCAGCCAAGCTTCGCGGCCTCGTCCGCCAACGCGTATTGACGCTCGGTCGACTGCGTGTTGAAGCGCACCTGCGCGAGCGTCGACTGACGCACATAGATCACCGCCAGACGCTGCAGATGCGAGCTCGTCACCTTCCGCTGCACGTTCAGCATCGACCCCACCCGCGCGTAGCGCCGACTCGACCATGTTTGCCACAACAGCGACCGCCTCGGCGCCGATGCAGCCCACCGACCATCACCCCAATGCCCGCCGCCTCAGCAGCTCCACGTTGATCAACGAGATCTCCGCGAACAACTCCTCGTTGCGGTGCGTGAGCGCCACATGCCCCTCGACGACCTCCGCCGCCGCTGCCGGGACGTAGATCGTGCGGCTGCGCCGATCGCCATAGGTCGCCAGATACGTATACGGACCGTGCAGCTCGCCACGCCGGCAACGACACCCCGCGCTCGAGCACCGCCGCGCCTCGTGCAACACCACACCACGCAACGTGCCCTCGGGATCCACCACACCGGACCCAAGCCGCCGACGACGCGCAAGCAGCTGCCGCACGCTCAACTCGCTCAACCCAGAAACGGTCATTAGCCTGTAAGTGATTCGCTAACAAGTGCTCGCTTCCTTCCCACCGCCGATCGCGGCGACCACCGCCGCCACCTCGACCAGCACCTCGAACGTCAACGCCCGCGCCGCCGGGTCCGGACCGCGATCAGTCGCGTCCTCGGCCAACGCGACATTCCGCCCCCGACCGCCATCGCACACATACACACGACCGGTCGCCAAACGACGCACATACAAAACCTCAAGCCGCTCACCACGCAACGGATGAAACGGATGCGTGACCACCAACGAACCCAAAGACTCGCTGGACAACCACGCGGTATGACGTGACCGTCGGAATGCCAAGACGCCGCAGCTTGCCCGACGTCTTGGGGATCAGACGCTCTCTGACCGATACCGGCCGGTAGGTCCCGGCGCGAAGCTGCTGCCGCAGTTCGCCCAGGAACTTCTCGACGCCCTGCACGGTCTCGACATGATGGGCGCTGAGCCCGTCGATCCCGGCC
>DATKSM010000007.1:0-20038 GCA_035531655.1 Solirubrobacteraceae bacterium | reverse complement strand
ACGATCGACCTTCACACACACGAAGCGCTCGTTCATCAACGCCGCGATCTGCTCGTCCTCGAACGACTCGTGTGCCATCACATGGCACCAGTGGCAGGCGGAGTAGCCGATCGAGACCAGCAGCGGCCGGTTCAGATCCCGCGCGCGCGCCAACGCCTGCTCGCCCCACGGGTACCAATCGACCGGGTTACCGGCGTGCTGGCGCAGGTAGGGCGAACTCTCCTGCGCGAGCCGGTTCATTGGCTTGAGGCTACCCGGAGCGCGGTAGCTGTCACGATGCCGCACCATAGGTTCGAAACAGACTCCAGGAGGCCGCCGTGTATCGAGTAGCTGCAAACTCAACGTCCGCGCCCGCGGCGATCGGGCCCTACTCGCACTCGGTGCGTGCCAAGGGCGAGCTGTTGTTCATCTCGGGTCAGATTGCGGCTGATCCCGCGACCGGTGAACTGGTTGGCGACACGCCGGCGGAGCAGGCACGCAAGTGCCTGGAGAACCTGCACGCGATCGCGAACGATGTCGGCGGCTCGCTCGAGGACGCGGTCAAGGTCACCGTCTACCTGACCGATATGGCGGCCTTCGCGCAGGTCAACGAGGTGTACGCCGGCTTCTTCAAGCGCGACCCGCCGGCGCGTGTGGCGATCGCAGTGTCGGCGCTGCCGAAGGGTGCGCAGGTCGAGATCGACGCGGTGGTGGCGCTTGGCGACTGACGCTCGCGCAGATCTGGTGACGCCAGACAGCATCGAGCGCGCCATGCGCGCGGGCGAGGGCGTGGTGCGTGAGACGCCGATCATCACCACACGCACGCTCTCCGAGCGGGCTGCCACGAAGGTGGTGTTCAAGGCGGAGAACCTGCAGGGCACCGGCTCGTTCAAGCTGCGCGGGGCGATGGCGAAGCTCTCCACGCTCGGTGACGCGACGGTGCGTGGGGTCGTGTGCGGCAGCGCCGGCAACCACGCCCAGGCCGTCGCCTACGCGGCGCGGGCGCGGAGCGTGCCCTGCGAGGTGTTCATGCCGGAGGCGGCGCCGATCGCCAAGGCCGAGGCGGTCGAGGCGCTCGGCGCGACCCTGCACCTGACCGGCCACACGGTCGACGACGCGTTGGCGGCCGCGAAGGCGCGAGCCGTCGAGACGGGCATGGTGTTCATCCACCCGTTCGATGACCCGGATGTGATCTCGGGCCAGGGCGGCATCGGCATCGAGTTGTTGCGCCAGGTGCCCGACATGGCGCGCGTCGTAGTGCCGGTCGGTGGCGGTGGGCTGATCAGCGGGATCGCGATCGCGATCAAGTCTCAAGCGCCGGACGTGGAGGTCGTGGGCGTTCAGGTGGAAGCGTGCGCGCCGTTCCTCGACTCGCTTGAGGCCGGCGAGCCGGTGGCCGTCGAGTCGGCGCGAACGATCGCCGACGGCATCGCCGTGAAGCGGCCCGGTGAGATCACGCTCAGGCTCATTGACAGGTGGGTCAACCGAATGCTGGTCGTCAGTGAGGACCAGGTGGCCGAGGCGATGGTGTTCCTGCTGGAGCGCACCAAGCTCGTGGTCGAGGGAGCCGGCGCCGTGGGCGTGGCCGCCTTGCTCGGGGGCAGGCTCTCGGACCCGACCGATGGCGCCACGGTGGTCGTGCTCTCCGGCGGCAACGTCGGCGCCGGGTTGCTGGCCGAGGTGGCTCGACGGCATGAGACGCAGCAACGGCGCCGACTGGTCCTACAGGTGCGAATCCCGGACCTGCCGGGGCGTCTCGCGGAGTTGCTGGGCCTGATCGGTCGGACAGGCGCCAACCTGGTGGACGCTCAGCACATCCGCGAGGGCCTCGACCTGCACATCCAGGAGACCGCTGTGCAGCTTGTGCTTGAGACACGCGGCAGCGAGCACGCGGCCGCGGTCCGGGCCGCGATCGAAGCCGGCGGCTACGAAGAAGCGACCGAGATCCGCTGACGCGCCATCCGCTGACGCGCCTCGTCAACCAGCGCGCTGAAGATCTGGCTGGAGGTGTCGGCCTCCGGGTGCCACTGGACCCCGAGCAGGAACGTGTTCTCGGGGAGTTCGATCGCCTCTGGTAGGTCATCGATGGTCGAGCGACCGGTGACGACGAGCCCCTCGCCGATCACATCCACGCCCTGATGGTGGTGGGATTTCGTCATCGTCAGCTGTCCGCCCGCGGCGTGCGCGGCGAGCGAGCCGGGGACAAGCTCGACGTCGTGCTCGTTGCCGTCGAACGTGCCCGGGTTGCGGCGGTGCTCCTCTGTGTGGAGAACGTCGGGAAGATGCTGCACCAGCGTGCCGCCCCGGACGATGTTGAGCAGTTGCATGCCGCGGCAGATACAGAGCGTTGCCATGTCGCGCTCGATCGCACGCGTCAGCAGCGCAAGCTCGAACTCGTCGCGTGGGGGCACGACGCCGGTCGTCGACGGATGAGGCTCCTGTCCGTAGTGCGCGGGGTCGATGTCGCATCCGCCGGCCAGCACCAGTGCGTCGATGCGATCGAGGATCTCGTCGGGGTTCTCGACCAGTGCGGGATCGGGCGGCAGCATCAGCGCCAGCGCGTCCGCGCGCTGGATCGCCTCGACATAGGAGAACTGCAGCAGCGCGCAGCGCCCATCCCAAAGTCCGTACTGCGCCCGCTCGAGCGCCGTCGCGATTCCGATGACTGGGCGACGATCACTCATCTATACGAGGGTATCGGGTGCGGGGAAGGAAAGCCGCGCGTGCCGCCATCGCTCCGGGCACGTCGTCGGTGATCACGCCGGCGACGCGCTCGTCGCGCAGCAGCTCGGCGTGGTCGGCCGCCATGAAGTCCCACACGATCAGCTCGAGTCCCGCGCTCGTGACCGCCTCGATCAGCGGCTCGTCGACCAGCTTCATCTCCGGCAGCACGGTCCGGGCTCCTGCGGCGCCGGCCCGCTGGCCGGCGCCCTCGGCCGTCCACATCATCAGCAGCCCTAGCCGCAGCCGCGGCGCAATCGCGGCGAGCTGCGCCAGCAGCGGATCCAGGAATGAAGTCACGATCAGCTCGTTGCCGGCGGCGGCGCACTCGCTCAGCAGCGGCGCGACCTGCTCGGCGTAGCCGTCCTCCTTGAGCTCAACGTCGAGCCCGATCCGGCCGTCAGCCCAAGCGAGCACGTGCGTGAGCAGCGGCGGCCGGAACCCGGTGCGCTGCTCGAACTCATCCAGCGAGCAGGAGTCGAGTGTCACCTCGCCGAGCCGGTGATCGTGCATCACCGCGAGCTCGCCTGCGCCCGTGCGGCGGACGTCGAGTTCGATCATGTCGGCGCCGAGCTCGACTGCCGCTTCGAACGCCTGCAGGGTGTTCTCGGTCGCGCCCGTGCTGTGGACGCCCCGGTGCGCGATCACGAGCGGCTTGGCCGACATCGCGGCGACGCTATCAGCGCTCCCGGCCCCGTGCAAAACCTGGCAAACCAATCAGTAACCGGACGGTCACAACTTGCCGGGCTCGACGAAGGACACCCGGTCGTGGCTGAGCAGGCGGGGACCGGCGGCAACGCGGGGATCGGCGCCCGCGTCGGCCTGAAGATCCTGGCCGAGTCCGTGAAGGTTGCGCATCAGGCTGCCGCCACGGCGGTTGGGTAGGGGTCAGCCGCCGCGGCAGCTCGGTGTCTATCCTCGTCGCCACCAGGCGACCGAGGACACGAGGGGTGCCGGATGGCGACCGCAGCAGCCTTTCCTGAGCTGACCGACGAGCAGAGGGCGATCACCGAGATGGTGCGCCAGTTCGCTGACGAGCAGATCATCCCCAACGCCGCGCATTACGACCACGAGGATCTGTTCCCGGAGCCGATCGTCGAGCAGATGAAGGAGCTCGGGCTGTTCGGTGTCACGATCCCCGAGGAGTACGGCGGCATGGGGCTCGATCTGACGACGTACGCGATGATCGTCGAGCAGCTCAGCCGTGGTTGGATCAGCATCTCCGGGATCGTGAACACGCACTTCATCGGCTCGTACCTGCTGATGAAGTTCGGGACCGATGAGCAGAAGCAGAAGTATCTGCCGCGGATGGCGACCGGTGAGATCCGTGCCGCGTTCAGCCTGTCGGAACCGGAGCTCGGTTCCGACGTGCAGGCGATCAAGACTCGGGCGACCAGGACCGGCGACGGTGACTACGAGATCAACGGCCAGAAGATGTGGGTCACCAACGGGCTGCTCTCGACGCTGGTGTTCACGCTCGTGAAGACTGATCCGAAGGCTGACCCCCCCTACAAGGGCATGACCTGCTTCATCTGCGAGAAGGAGCCCGGCGCTTCGGAGAACACGGGACCCCATGCGGGTCTGAACGTGCCACCGAAGATCAGGAAGCTCGGCTATAAGGGCGTCGAGTCGACCGAGCTCGTGTTCGACGGATACCGCACGCCCGCCGACAGCATCCTCGGCGGCGAAGAGGCGGGCCTGAACCGGGGGTTCGGGCAGATGATGGACGCCTTGGAGCTCGGGCGTGTGAACGTCGCCGCGCGCGGCGTCGGGATCGCGCAGCGCGCGCTGGAGCTTGCGCTGCGCTACTCGCAGCAGCGAAAGGCGTTCGGCAAGCCGATCGCGCAGCATCAAGCGATCCAGTTCAAGCTCGCCGACATGGCGACTCAGGTCGACGCCGCCAGGCTCTTGACCTATCGCGCCGCGCGCATGAAGGACGCCGGTGAGCGCTCCGACATCGAGGCCGGCATGGCGAAGCTGTTTGCGTCGGAGGCCGGACGCTTCTGCGTCGAGGAAGCGTTCCGGATTCACGGTGGCTACGGCTACTCCAAGGAGTATGAGATCGAGCGCCTCTATCGCGACGCGCCGTTGCTGCTGATCGGCGAGGGAACCTCAGAGATCCAGCGGATGGTGATCGGCCGCAAGCTCCTGCAGCGGCACAAGCTGTAGATCCGGCACGTCACTAGACTCCCGTGCCTGACTGCGCCGTCTGACACCAAGACGCTTATCGAGACGGCCATCGGCCGTCTCCTCGAGGATGTGCCGAGCCTGGCGCCGCTGACGATCGTGGCCGGGCTCGAGCTGCACGGCCGCGGTGACGTTCAGCTCTACCGGATCAAGATGCCCGGCCCGCAGGTCACCAAGGTGATCCCGAGTGACGCGAAGGTCACCCTGGAGATCCGCCGCGAACGCTTCAACGAGCTGGCCACCAAGGGTCACGTGGCCGACTGGCGTCAGGCGTTCGAGCACGGTGACGCGCGCGCGACCGGGATCGATCAGTATCTGAAGCTGATCGTGAAGGTCGTCGAGGCGCAAGAGGAACGCAGCAGGACTCGCCGCGCCCGGCACTAGCCGAGCGCAACACCACTTGGCCGTTCCTGGTCTGGGTCGATTGCGGGAGGTGGTCGTGGATCGCGAGGTAGAGCTTCTCGCCGGTTCCTCCCTTGAGGGTGGGGAGCGGGACGTTGGAGCCAACCAGCATCCTGTCCCTTGAGTTGCCTATTGGTTTACCGGAGCTGAGCTACTCGCGACGCGGGCTGTGCTCGCCCGGACTATCAGTTTCGGGGGGATCGTCACGTGTAAGGCGGGGCGTTCACCGCTTTCGATCTCATCGAGCAGGAGTCCGAAGCTTGAGCGCCCGAGTTTTATGAAGTCCTGCCGAATCGTCGTCAACGGTGGCGTGTAATAGGCCGCCTCAGGCACGTCATCGAATCCGACCACGCTGATCGAGCCGGGTACGTCGCGCCCTGCCTCGTGTATACGGCGCAGAACGCCCAGAGCCATCGCGTCGTTTGCCGCGAAGATCGCCGTCACCTCCGGATCGCGGACCAGATCGACCGAAAGCTCGTAACCAGATCGCGCGCTCCAGTCGCCGAAGAGCAGCTTCGGGACGCGAGCGCCGGCAGCCTCAAGCGGCTCTCGCCACCCGTTGACACGGTCAGCAGCTTCGAGCCAGTCGCCAGGGCCGGCGATGTGCCAGACAGTCTCGTGGCCCAACTCCAGAAGGTGACGTGTTGCCTGTGCGGCACCCTCGTATTGCTGGACGGCGACCACAGGCACGCCCTCAGGTGGCCCTGCCTCGACCGCAACCACCGGCAGGTCCTGCTGCAGGTGCATAAGCGCATGCGCGACCTCCCTCTGCGGAGCGATGACGAGGATCCCTGCGACGTTCTGCCGGCGCAGGTTGTCGGCGGTTGAGATCAGCGACGGCATGTCGAGCGAGCGCAGGCTGGCGACGCTGACAAAGAACCCGGCGTCGTGGGCTGCGCGCTCGATACCGAACAGCGCTGATGTGGGCCCGTACAGGGGCGTGTCGAGGGTGATCACGCCGACGGTCTTGGAGCGACCGCTGGCGAGCGCGCGAGCGGTCGGGTTAGGGCGGTAGTTGAGTTTCGTCATCGCCGCCAGGACGCGCTCTCGGGTCTCGCTGCTGACCCGCTCGCTTTCATTCAGCACGCGTGACACCGTCTGGTGCGAGACGCCGGCCAGCTTGGCGACGTCGGCCATTACTGCCGGACGTACTTGGCGCCGGCTCGGATGTTCGATCAAGCCCATGGTTTTGACATGCAGTGTGTTAGCGGTCTCTGTGCATTTTCACCTGTTGCTCGCTTGCTGGGCAGAGCCTCGAGCGATATTAGCGATCGCAGTCGTGTGTGCACTGGTTCTGGGAATCTGGCTAAAGCTTGAACAGGCGCTTGACACGTGCCGTGGCAGCGTTCACACTGTCGGCCGCCGCGGGGGGCGGCCCAAAGGACCGAGACGGGGTGTTCACTTTGACCAAGCTAGACCTCGCGGCTGATGTCGACTACGACTCGTAAATTGGTACCGGCTGATCCTCAGCAGCCGGGACGGGCAGTGGACACCGGCCGGGAGGGTCTCCTTGCCAGCGTCCACAAGGCTTACAATGGCCCGACTGTACCCGACCTAGTTCACCTCCGGCACGATGACCGGAGGGTTGCCTCCCTGAGCGGTATGAACGGCACTGGCAAGTCGATTCTGGTGGGCGTGAGCGCCGCGTCGGTGGAGTCGGACGCCGGGCACCTGACGCTCATCGACCGGTTGCGTGTCCACCGCCTCGAGCGCAGCGCGCGCCGGGCGATTCGCCCGGACCGAGACCCGAACCAGGCTAGCTGACGCTGATGCAGACCCTGTCAGACACAGGCAGCTGCGTGGCCAGCACGAAGGCCTATCCGGGTCTGGAGCTCTGGCTGCTCGCGGGCAGTCAGGATATGTACGGCGCCGAGGTGCTGGCTCAGGTCGAAGCGCAGTGGCGCGAGGTGTGCGCCGCGATCAACGCGTCGGACGTGATTCCGGTGCCCGTGGTCCCGCGTGCGGTTGCCACCGCCGCCGACGACATCCTGCGGGTGTGCCAGGCCGCCAACGCGGCGCCCGAATGCATCGGCCTGGCCGTCTGGATGCACACGTTCTCGCCGGCAAAGATGTGGATTGCCGGGCTCTCAGCGCTGCGCAAGCCCTTGCTGCATCTGCACACGCAGTACAACGAGCGGCTGCCGTGGTCTGAAATCGACATGGATTTCATGAACCTCAACCAGTCGGCCCACGGTGACCGTGAATTCGCGTACATCGCCAGCCGCCTGATGCTCCGCCGCAAGACCGTCGTCGGTCACTGGCGCGACCAGCGGACGCTCGACCGGATCGGAACCTGGTGCCGCGCCGCGTGCGGCTGGCACGAGGCCCAGAGTCTGAAGGTGGCTCGTTTCGGAGACAACATGCGCAACGTCGCCGTCACCGAGGGGGACAAGGTCGAGGCGCAGATCCGGCTGGGAATCACGATCGACGGCTACGGCATTGGAGACCTCACCGACGCCATCGCGTCGGCGCCCGCGAGCGATGTTGAGGCGCTGCTAGACCGCTACGACAGCGACTACCTGGTGGCACCAGAGCTCCAGCATGGCGGCGCGCGTCGCAGTTCGCTGGAAGACGCGGCGCGCATTGAAGCCGGGCTGCGTGCCTTCCTGAGCGCCGGCGGCTACAGCGCCTTCACGGACACCTTTGAGGATCTGCATGGTCTGGCGCAGCTTCCCGGCATCGCGGTCCAGCGCCTGATGGCCGATGGCTACGGCTTCGGTGGTGAGGGTGACTGGAAGACGGCCGCGCTGGTGCGGATCTTCAAGGTGATGGCGGCGGGTTTGGCGGGTGGCACGTCCTTTATCGAGGACTACACCTACGACCTGACGCCGGGCAACGAGCGGGTACTTGGCTCTCACATGCTCGAGGTCTGCCCGTCGATCGCGATGGCGCGGCCGAGCTGTGAGATTCATCCGCTCAGGATTGGCGGCCGTGAGGACCCCGTCAGGCTGGTGTTCAACGCGGCGCCTGGGCCGGCGGTACTGGTGGCGATGCTCGACCTGGGGGATCGCTTCAGGATGGTCGCCAACGAGCTTGACGTGCTTCCAATTGAGGAAGAGCTGCCCAAGCTGCCCGTCGCGCGCGCGATCTGGAAGCCGAAGCCGGACTTCTTCACCGCCACCGAGGCATGGCTCTCTGCCGGCGGCCCGCATCACAGCGTTCTGACCTGTGCTCTGGGTCTCGACGCCGTCACAGACCTGGCGACCATCGCTGGCCTTGAGCTGTTCTCTATTGAGCACGGCTCCACGCTGCCGCAGCTGCTGAACGAGCTGCGCTGGAACGATCGTGCGTACTCGCAGCAATGTCGGTGAGCGCGCGCCATTCGATCGGGATTGACTTTGGCACCGGGTCTGGGCGGGTGTTGTTGCTTGACCTCGACAGCGGTGTCCAGAGCACTCCGTACGTCGTCCCGTATCGCAGCGGGGTCATCGATCGTGCCCTGCCGGGCACGAATGAACCGCTTCCCCCTGACTGGGCGCTCCAGGACCCTGACGACTGGACGCGTGTCGTCCTGGAGGGAGTGCCCGAGGCCGTCCGGCGCGCCGGGGTCGATCCCGCCGCGGTGGTCGGACTCGGCGTCGACTTCACCTCCTGCACCGTGCTTCCGGTTGCCGCTGACGCCCGGCCGCTCTGTAACCACGACTCGTGGCGCGCGCATCGGCACGCCTGGCCGAAGCTCTGGAAGCACCATGCCGCACAGCCTGTAGCGGACCGCATCAACGCTGTGGCCGCGGAGCGCGGCGAGGCGTTTCTCGAGCGTTACGGCGGCCGGATCTCATCTGAGTGGTACTTCCCGAAATTGATCGAGGTCTGGCTCGAAGACCGCGCGGTCTATGAGGCGACCGACGGCTTCTTCGAGGCCACCGACTGGATCGTCTCCTGGCTGACCGGAGTTCAGCTCCGTCAGACCTGTACCGCCGGGTACAAGGCACTCTGGTCGCCGGACGAGGGCTTCCCCAGCGAGGAGTACTTTGAGGCGGCCTTTCCGGGCTTCTCACATCCGACTGAGAAGCTAGGTGCCGAATTCGTGCCGCTAGGCACGGCCGCCGGTCGGCTGCTGCCCGAGCTGGCGCAGCGTCTTGGGCTGACGGAGTCGGTGACGGTCGCCGTCGGCAACGTCGACTCTTTCGTCTCGGTCCCCGGTGCCGGGGTGAGTGAGCCGGGTACGTTCGTGATGGTGATCGGAACTTCGATCTGCGACATGGTCGTCCACGACGATGAGATCCGGTTCCCCGGGATCACAGGTGTCGTCCGCGACGGCATCCTGCCTGGGCTCTACGGCTACGAAGCCGGTCAAGCAGCGGTCGGAGACATGCTCGCGTGGTTCGTTTCCGCGCTGGCGGGCGGCGCAAGTTATGAGGAGCTTGAAACTGCCGCGGCTGAGATTGAGCCAGGAGGGACGGGCCTGCTGGCATTCGACTGGTGGAACGGCAACCGCACGATCCTGGCCGACGCCGACCTCTCCGGTGTGCTGCTCGGCCTGACGATCCAATCCTCCGCGCCCGACATCTATCGGGCGCTGCTTGAGTCGATCGCTTTCGGAAACCGCCTGATCATGGACAACTTCGAGCAGCACGGCATGCCGCTCAGTCGCATCGTCGCGTGCGGGGGGATCGCGGAGAGGAGCCCGCTGACGATGCAGCTGCTCGCCGACATCAGCGGTCGTGTGGTCTCCGTACCGGCTGCGGCAGCGATCCCGGCCCGCGGCGCGGCGCTGTTCGGGGCGGTGGCGGCCGGCGCCTTCCCGGACATCGGCGCGGCGGTCGAAGCGACCCGGCAGCCGATCGCCCACACCTACGAGCCCGACGCGCGGGTGGTGCAGACCTACGAACGCGTCTACGCGATCTACCGCGAGCTCTATGAGACGCTCGGCCGCTCTCACGCAGAGTGGTTGCATGGTCTCAAGCGGATCCGCGCGGAAGTGCTTGCGCTATGAGCGGCGATCCGGGGCAGGCCGCACAGCGGCTCAGTCGGCTTCGCGCGGAGGTCCTCGCTGCCAATCTGGCGCTTCCCGCGAGCGGCCTGGTCACGCTCACCTGGGGCAACGCGAGCGCAATCGATCGTGACCTCGGGCTGGTGGCTATCAAGCCGAGCGGTGTCGACTATGACCGGCTCACCGAGGCCGATCTGGTGGTTTTGGACTTAGAGGGCAACCTGGTCGAGGGCGAATCCCGCCCTTCCACCGATACGCCGACCCATCTGGCGCTCTACCGGGCGTTCCCTGCGGTTGGTGCGGTCGTGCACACGCACTCAACGTGGGCGACCGCGTGGGCGCAGGCCGAGCATGAGATCCCGCCGATGGGGACCACCCACGCCGACCTCTCACCACACGCAATCCCGCTCACCCGTCCGCTCACGGAGGCGGAGATAGAGACCGGATACGAGGCCGCGACAGGAGCCGTCCTGATCGAGGCCGTGACCGAGTTCGGGCCGGCCGAGCTCCCGTGCGCGCTGGTGCGTCAGCACGGTCCGTTCTGCTGGGGCCGCGACTGTGTCAGCGCGGTGGTGTGCGCGGTCACGTTGGAGGAGGTCGCGCGCCTCGCCAGCCTGACCATGGCGCTGAAGCCGCTCAGCACAACCCTGGATCCGTCGCTGCGGAACAAACACTACGAGCGCAAGCACGGGCCGCGTGCCTACTACGGCCAGGCGCAGTAACCAGACCGAACTCTGTCAGCCCAAGCTCCGCAGTTGATCGGGCACGTGAATTCGGGTATTGACGGAGAAACGGTGCTGCACGCTTGTTGTTAGCGCTACCAATGTGGAATACTCCCGACGGAGGGAGGTTCCGGCGTGGAACCTTTGGTCTATTCCACCCAAGCGGAAAGCACCTGTGCGGGGTTTCCGCAGTCCACAGGAGGTCGCGGGTCTATGTCTGAAAATCGGACACCATCCGGTGGGGGTCGTCGCAAGCGCAAGAACGACCTGCCGGTCGAGGTACCCGAAGCGCAGCGCGAGCTCTCGCGCCGGCGCTTCCTGAAGTACGCGGGCGCGTCTGCCGTTGCGATTCCGGCCTACGCCGGGATGGTCGACGTTCTGACTGCCGAGCCGGCGAGCGCGGCCACCTACAAGGCCAACGCTCACATCGCAGCGTTTGCCCACCATCCGAAGTACCACTTCGTGATGGACTGCCACGTGACGACGAACTCGTTCTTCACGGCGACTGTCTATGGCATCCAGGACGCGTGCGCGCTGGCCGGCTGCTCGTATCAGTGGACCGGTTCGACAAACTCGATCGTCGGCCAGATGGTCTCGGCGATGAACAGCGCGATCGCGTCGAAGGCGAACGGGATCGGCGTCTGCCTGATCGACAACACCGCGTTCAACAATCCAGTCGCCTCGGCGCTGAGCCATGGCATCCCTGTGATCGCCTTCAACGCCGACGTCTCGGCGGGCGTCAAGAACAATCGCATGGCCTACGTCGGCCAGAACAACCTGACCGCGGGCGCCGCGGTCGCCAAGGAGATCCTGAAGCTGGGGATCGGCAAGGGCGATCTCGTCGCCGGCATCATCGCGACCCCGGGCACCGGCAACATCCAGCCGCGACTCGATGGCGCCAAGCCAGTCCTGAAGAAGGCCGGCGTCCACCTCCAGGAGGTCGGCACCTCGGCCACCGAGGGCGCGCCGGAGTACAACAAGATCTCCGCCTGGTACGCCGGTCACAAGGACGTCAAGTTCATGATGGCCGTCGACAGCGGCGACTCGAACGCCGTCGCCCAGTTCATCCAGAAGGAACACCTGAAGGGCAAGGTCAAGGCCTCGGTCTGGGACGTGGGGCTGCCGGTGACGCAGGCGATTCACGCGGGCTACATCACGACGACCGTCGACCAGCAGGCCTACCTGCAGGGCTTCGACACGATCATGCAGCTGTTCCTGTGGAACGTCTCGGGCGGCCTGATGGTTCCGACCGACACCGATACCGGCCTCGGCATCGTCACCAAGTCCAACGTCGGGCCGTACCTCAACAAGAACCGGTTCGAGGGCACGTCCGCTGGGGCGAAGACGCTGAAGGCCCCGGGCAAGATCGCCTAGGCTAGTAGGCTCCGCGAGCGTGGAATCAGCCGCTCCAACGCCTGCTCCTGCACCGGCGGCCACACCGCCGGTGCAGGAGGGCAGGACCGCATCAGTGCCGCTGCGGATCCTGCGTCTCTTCCTGTATCAGCGCGAGCTAACCCCGGTCGTCATCACGGTCGGGATCTTCATCTACTTCGCGCTCAGCTCGGGGTCGTCGTTCACTGGCTCCCTCAGCCTGAGCTCCGCCGCCGGCTACGCCGGCCCGATCGGCGGTATCGCCGTCGGCCAGGTGCTGCTGCTGGTGCTCGCCGAGATCGACCTCTCAGCGGGCCAGATCTTCCTGCTCTGCCCGTGGCTCGAGTACTGGCTGCACTCAAGCGGCGTCCCGATCGTCTTTGCGATCCTGCTGGCGCTGCTCATCGTCTCCTGCATCGGTGCGATCAACGGGCTGATCACGGTCATGCTGAACGTGCCCTCGTTCGTCACCACGCTGGCCATGAACTTCATCCTCCTGGGGGTCGTGCTCGTCGGCTCGAGCGAAGCCTCAGCCAGCCCGATCCCGCTCAGCGGCAAGTCGGGCTTCGCCAGCCAGCTCATGGGCAACTGGCAGTGGTCGGAGATCCTCTGGGTGCTGGCGATCACGCTGGTGCTCACCTTCACGCTCACGCGCACGCGCTTTGGCACGCGCATCATCGCCACCGGCGGCAATCTGGTCGGCGCGGCCGAGGCCGGCGTGCCGATCAAGCGCGTGAAGGTGTGGGCGTTTGTGCTCTCGGCCTTCTTCGCCGGACTGGTCGGCATCGTCGACGCGGTCAAATACGGGACGCTCGACCCGGGCAACGAGGGGGTCAGCTACATCCTCTATGCGGTCGGGGCGTGCGTCATCGGCGGCACCGCCCTCACCGGAGGCCGCGGCACGGTCATCGGCGCGTTCATCGGCGCGATCCTGCTCGGCCTGCTCGAGGACGGGCTCACGGTCGCCGGGATCAGCACCGACGACTTCTACATCTATGTCGGGGTCGTGATCATCGCTGCGATGGTCCTCAACGTCCAGTTCGACCGGCTCGTCGCCCGCTCGCGGGCGAAATAGGGAAGGCTTAGATGAGCGCAGACGCAACCCCCGACGCCGCCGCTCCCTCGCCCCCAAACGGCACCCCCGCGCTCGAGGTGCGCGGCGTCACCAAGCGCTTCGGCGCGCTGGTGGTGCTGCGCGGCATCGACCTCGTCCTGAAGCCCGGTGAGGTGCTTGGGCTGGTCGGTGACAACGGTGCCGGCAAGAGCACGCTCGTCAAGATCCTGGGCGGATTCCATTCCCAGGACGACGGCGAGATCCTGATGGGCGGACAGCGGGTGAGCTTCAGCTCGGTCCAGTCGGCGCGGTCACTGGGGATCGAGACGGTCTACCAGGACCTTGCGCTGATCCCGCAGCTACCCGTGTTCCAGAACCTGTTCCTGGGCCACGAGATAACGCGGCTGGGACCGCTGCGCGTGCTCGACAAGCGCTCGATGCGTAAGCTGGCTCGCCAGTACCTGGAGGACATCCACGTCAACGTGCCCAGCGTCGACGCGGACACCGATCAGCTCTCAGGCGGGCAGCGGCAGGCAATAGCAGTGGCACGCGCCGTCCGCTCGGCCAGCAAGATCCTGCTGCTGGACGAGCCGCTTGCGGCGATGGGCGCGCGGGAGTCGCGGCTGATCATCAACCTCGTCAAGGACCTGGCCGCCAGCGGCCGCGTCTCGATCATCGTGATCGACCACAACTACGCTCACCTGTTCGAGCTGTGCGACCGCCTGAACGTGATGCAGGGCGGCACGATCACGGTCGACAAGAACGTCCACGAGACCTCCCTCGAGGAGATGACGGAGCTGATGGTCTCGAGCTACCGGCGCTCGATCGAAGGGACCCGCGAGGCGGGCGCCTAGAGCGCGTCCGAACGGAAGTACGGGCCGGGTCTAATGGCAGCGCTGTAACAGCCGGTTGGCGCGGCGTCCACGGTGGCGATCGTCTCGACCTGCCCGGCCGGTGATCCGCCGCTCGCGCTCACCGAGTCAGACGCTCCGGTCCTCGGCTCACATCACGGCTCCCAACTGCCATGGCACGAACTCCTCGTCGCCGAAGCCGAACTCCTCGCTCTTGGTGGGCCGTCCGCACGCCACCTCGATGATCTGCTCGAACAGCGCCTCGCCAAGCTCGGCGACGGTCGTCCGCCCGTCGAGCACCGGCCCGCAATCGAAGTCCATGTCGTCGGTCATGCGGCGGTACAGCTCGGTGGTGGTCGAGAGCTTCAGGCTGGGCGCCGGCCGGCAGCCAAAGACGGAGCCGCGCCCCGTCGTGAAGCACACCAGATTCGCCCCCCCGGCGACGATTCCGGTCACCGACACCGGGTCATAGCCGGGCGTGTCCATAAAGACCAGGCCCGGCGTCGTGATCGGCTCGGCGTAGCGGTACACCGCACGCAGCGGCGTCGAGCCGCCCTTGGCCACCGCCCCGAGTGACTTCTCCTCGATCGTCGTCACCCCGCCTGCACGGTTGCCGGGTGAAGGGTTGTTGTCGAGACTGCCGCCCTCGGCGCCGGCGTAGTGCTCCCACCATTGGACTCGCTCGAGCAGCGCGCGAGCGACCTCGGGCGAAGCGGCGCGGCGCGTCAACAGGTGTTCGGCGCCGTGGATCTCGGGCGTCTCGGCCAGCACAGCGGTGCCGCCGGCCGCGACCAGGCGGTCGACGGCCACGCCGAGCACCGGGTTCGCGGTCACGCCCGACCAGGCGTCCGAGCCACCGCAGTTGAGCCCGAGGGTCAGCGCCGACAGCGGCACCTGCGTGCGGTCCGAGGTCGCTGCAGCCGTCGCCAGCAGCTCGCGTACCTGGTCGACGCCGCGGCGGACGGTGGCCGCCGCCCCACCGAGCTCCTGGATCACCAGCGGGCCCTCGAGCCCGAGGTCGTCGGTCAGCGCCGAGATCTGGTTGACCTCGCAGCCGAGGCCGACGAGCGCCGCAGCGCCGACGTTCGGATGGCGCGCATAACCGGCGAGTGTCCGCCGCAGCAGCGCCAGCCCTTCGCCGTCGGCCGCCATCCCGCAGCCCGTGCTGTGGGTGATTGCGATCACGCCGTCGACCCCCGGATACTCGTCGAGCGCGCCGGGCGTCGAGAACGCGGCGGCGATGCGTTTGACCACCGTCGCCGAGCAGTTGACGCTGCTGAGCACCGCCACGTAGTTGCGGATTCCGACTCGCCCGTCCGTGCGTCGGATCCCATCGAAGGTGCGTACCTCCACGGCGGCGTCCGCCGCCGCCGCCGCCACGGTCGCTGATGCTGCGAGCTCAGCGGTGGCGTGCGCGGCGCCGGCGCGAGCCAATGAGCGAAGGTTGTGATTGTGGACATGCTCGCCGGCAAGGATGTTGCGCGTCGCGAGCCCGATCGGCTGTCCGTACTTGCGCACCTCGCCTCCGGCGGGCAGGTTGACCAGCGCCAGTTTGTGCCCGCGGGGCACGGGGTCAAGCACCAACACGCGCCCATAGTCGACTCCGAGCTCCGCGCCCGGCTCGAGGTCAACCCGAGCCAGCCCCACCGGGTCGGCTCGGTCGAGCCTGATGATCGTCTCTGCGAGCGTCGTCGCCACCAGAACGAGCCTATCGCCCCGGTCCACGCGATCGACGACGTCTGCTTCGAGGTGGCTCCGGGCGAGGTGTTCGCGCTGCTCCGGACAGGTCTTAGCGACTAGCGGAGCGCGACCCGCTGTGCGAGCGCTTCGGCCTCGCTCAGTTGCCGATCGATCAGCTTCAGCCCCGCGTCCCAGAAGCCTGGGTCGGCGAGGTCGATCCCGACGATCTGCCCGAGCTTCTCAGGCGCCCGCGAGCCACCCGCCGCAAGCATCTCCAGGTAACGTGGCACGAACGACGCGCCCACCTCGCGATAGCGGCCATATACCGACAGCGCGAGCAGTTGCCCATATGCGTAGGCGTAGACGTATCCCGGCGTGTTGATGAAGTGCGTGACGTAGGACCACCACGAGTGGTAGCCCTCGGTGATCTCCACGGAGTCACCGAGCATCTCACGCTGGCTCTCGACCCAGGCCTGCGAGATGTCCTGATGGGAGAGCTCACCCTGGCTGCGGCGGCGCGTGTGGACGAGGTGTTCGAAGCGGTTCATCGCCATCTGCCGGAAGACGGTCGCGATCGAGTCATCGATCCGCCCAGCGAGCAGTTCGAGCCGCTCCCGATCCGAACCCGACTCGGCCAGCAGCCGTTCGAACACGAGCGTCTCGCCGAACACTGAGGCCGTCTCGGC
Source organism: Solirubrobacteraceae bacterium (assembly GCA_035531655.1). Taxonomy (GTDB): domain Bacteria; phylum Actinomycetota; class Thermoleophilia; order Solirubrobacterales; family Solirubrobacteraceae; genus Palsa-465. The sequence goes on along the minus strand of DATKSM010000007.1, from coordinate 3,452 downwards.
CACGGTCAGCGGTGTTCCCTGATGGAAGACGCTCTGGCGCTCCGCCAGCGCGGAATGCAGGCCGTGGCCGAGCTCGTGCGCGATCGTCATCACGTCACGGCGCCGTGCCGTGTAATTGAGCAGCACGTACGGATGCACGCCGTATACGGTCGCGCAGAAGGCGCCACCGCGCTTGTGGTCACGCACCGGCGCGTCGATCCAGCTCTGGTCGAAGAAGCGGCGGGTGATCGCGCCCGCCTCAGGTGAGAACGCCGCGTAGGTGTCGAGCACCAACTCACGTGCCTGCGCATACGAGAACAGCGGCTCGTCGGTCGCGACAGTCGCGCCCCGGTCGTAATCTTTCAGCTTCTCGACCCCCAGCAGCTGCGCCTTCAGCCCGTACCAACGCTGCGGAATGTCGTAGCGCCCGCGCACCGCGTGGATCAGCGCGAGCACCGACTCGTCGGAGGCCTCGTTGGCGAGGTTGCGGGCGGCGAGCCAGTGCGGGTACTTGCGCAGGCGGTCGTCGACGGACTTGTCGTAGAGGAGCGTGTTGTAGATGAACGCTCGCGTGCGCAATCCCGGCTCCAGCGCCTCGGTAACCGCCTCAGCCGTGAGCCTGCGCGTTTCGGCGTCCGGGCCGAGCAGGGCGCTGAGCGCGAGGTCGAGGGGCTGCTCCGCGCCATCGACGTTGACCCTGATGACAGAGAGCTGCTCGCCAAACAGTCGGGCCCAGGCCGAGCTCGAGGCGATGCTCTTCTCCGACATCACCTTCTCCTCGGGCTCGGTCAGCAGGTGTGGGCGGTAGCGGCGCGCGGTTCGCAGATAGTGCGCACAGAACTCGAGGTCGACCGCATCGTCACCGATCAGCGCTTCCACCTGGGCGTCCCCGAGCGCCGCCCACTCGAGCTCGAAGAACAGGAGCTGCGTCTCGAGCACGGTGCCGCGCTCCTGCACCTTCTGGAGCAGCGCTCCGCGCGCCGGATCGGCGGTGTCGGTGGTGAAGTCGAGCATCGCGTAGCTACCGGCGCGATCGACCAATTCCATGATCGCGGCGAGTTCCAGCATCGCCGCGCGCAGGCCCGCCGCGTCGAGCGTCGCGACCTTGCCCGGGTAGGTGCTCGCGAACGAGGCGCTGCGCTCGAGCGCCTCGTCGAGCAGGCGCTCGACGCCGGCCGAGCCCTCGCCGTCGACGATCGGTCCGAGGTCCCAGGCGCTCGCGAGCAGCTCCGGGTCGGCGAGCAGGTCTGCCGCGGTGGCCATCGCCGGCGAGGTTACTGAAGCGGATGCAGCTCGAGTCGCCGGCGGCGCCCGACCGCGACCGCCACCCGTCCCTCGAGCAGCGATTCGAGGTCGGAGCCGACCAGCTCGCGGCGCCAGCCGCTGAGCGTACGCACCTCGGGCTCCGGTGCCGACTGCCGTGCGGCGGCGATGATCTGTTCCAGATCGCTGCGCGACGCGATCAGCTCGTATGCCAGGCCCGCCTCCATTCCGCGGGCCCGCAGCAGCGCTTCGGCCAGTGCGATCAGCGGCGAATCGCTCGCGTCGGTGTGGCCGCGCCTCGCTTCGCGCGGGATCGGCGGGTCGGCAAGACCGGCGCCGATCGCCTGGAGCAGGTCCCCGCCCCGGCGCTTGATGAACGACGGATGCACGCCACGGATCTGGCGCAGCGCGTCGAGGTCTTTGGGATGACGCTTGGCAAGCTCGAGCAGCGGCGGATCCTGTAGCACCTGGCCGACGGGGCGGTCCTCTGTCGAGGCCGTGCGCTCGCGCCATGCGGCGAGGCGCTTGGCCACGGCTCGCGCCTGCGGGTCGAGCTGGCCCACGCGTGGCAGCCGTTCCCAAGCGGTCTCCGGATCGCGCTCATCGGTGGCGGCCTCGAGGCGTCGGCACTCCTCGACCGCCCAATCGACGCGTCCGGTCTCGCGCAGGCGGCGCTGGATCTCGTCGGCGAGCTGCAGAAGGTGGGCGACATCCTCGGCCGCGTAGCTGAGCTGCTCACCGGTCAGCGGGCGCGCATCCCAGCGCGTGTAGCTCGCGGTCTTGCCGACGCGCAGACCGAGCACGGCGCTGATCAGGTTGGCGTAGCCGGCCTGGGCGCTCTCGCCGACGAAGCCGGCGGCGATCTGCGTGTCGAACACGTTCGTCAGCTCGGTGGCCCACGCCCGGCGCAGGATCGCCACGTCCTGACGGCCGGCGTGCAGGACGATCTCCACCTGCGGATCGGCCAGCAGCTGCGCCAGCGGCTGCACGTCGACTTCGTGGTCGAGGCCGTCGATCAGGATCGTACGGATTCCGGTGGGTTCACGCGGGTCCTCGACTGCGAGCTGCGTCAGGCAGAGCAGCGCGCGGTAACGCCCTTCGGACATGAACTCGGTGTCGATCCCGAAGCGTCCGTTAGCGTGCGCCAGGGCGGCCGCGGCGGCGACTTCAGTGGAGTCCGCGAGTCCTTGCATGGCGGCACCATACCCGCTTTGTCATGGGCGTTTAGCCCGGGCTCCAGGCCGCGGTTTGGAACACCTACCTCCATGGTAGGATTTAGACGAATGATCTTCTCCTCCAAAGCCGAGTACGGGGTGCGCCTGATGGTCGAGCTGGGGCGGGAGTCGCCCGAGCACCCCACCAGCCTGAAGGCGATCGCCGACGCAGAGGGCCTGCCGCTCGCCTACCTCGAGCAGGTCGTGGCGCGGCTGCGCAAGGCTGACCTCGTGATGAGCGCTCGCGGCGCGCATGGCGGCTATTGGCTGGCGCGCGATCCCGCGGAAATCACGATGTACGAGGTCGTCGCCGCGCTCGAGGGACCGATCGCTCCGATGGAGTGCTTCGTTCACGACCAGATGGAGCGGATCGTCTGCTCCCACCTGCCGGAAACGGGCGCCGGGCCGTGCGCGACCAAGCTGCTGTGGACGCGCGTGCAGGGCGGGATCATCCGATCGCTGCAGACGACGACGCTCGCTGAGCTCGTCGAGTTCTCGCTCAGGGCTGACCCCAAGAGCTCGCGGGCCGCCGGCTCGAGTTCCGTGAGCCCTGAGAGCGCCGGCGCGGGCTCCGTCGTTGCCGCGTAAGAGAACTTCAATCGTCCAAACACCGAGACCTGAGAGTCAGATGCCAGACCTAGAGATCCGAAACCTTCATGTGCGCGCCGGTGAGAACGAGATCCTGCGCGGGCTCGACCTGTCCGTCGGCGGCGGTGAGATCCACGCTCTGATGGGCCCGAACGGCTCTGGCAAGTCGACGCTCGCCAATGCGATCATGGGGCACCCGAACCTCGAGGTGACCGAGGGCGAGATCCTCTGGGGCGGAGAGAACATCACCCAGGCCGCCGCCGACGAGCGCTCGCGTCTGGGACTGTTCATGGCCTTCCAGTATCCGATCGCCGTGCCGGGCGTGACGGTGACCAAGTACCTGCGCACGGTCTTCAACGCGCACCGCTCGGCGAAGGGTGAGGAGCCGATCTCGCTCAAGGATTTCCG
>DATKSM010000006.1:0-8747 GCA_035531655.1 Solirubrobacteraceae bacterium | reverse complement strand
TCGAGCTCGTGCTCGACGACAGCGAGGGTGTGCTCGGGCTGGGGCCTGAGGTATCGATCCTGCGCCGGCTGGACCGTGGTGGCGAGGGCGAGTACCGGATCAGCGGCGCCAGATGCAGGCTGATCGACGTGATCGAGGTGCTCTCCGACACCGGGCTCGGCAAGGAGATGCACTCGGTCATATCCCAGGGCCGCGTCGAGGCGATCGTGACCTCGAAGCCACGCGACCGCAGGCTGCTGATCGAGGAGGCCGCGGGCCTCGGCAAGCACCGCAAGCGCCGGCGGCGCGCACAACTCAAGCTCGGGCACACGCAGGACAACCTGGACCGTGCGCTTGACGTCGAGCGCGAGGCACGCTCGCGGCTGAAGCCGCTCAAGCGCCAGGCGGAGGCCGCCGAGCTGCACGAGCGCATTTACCGGCAGGCGCTCGAGGTGCGCTGGGAGCTCGCCCGCGACGAGCTGCGGGCGCGTCGCGTCGAGCTCACGGTCGCGACTGAGGAGGCGACGCAGGCGCGCGACGCGCGTGCAGCGATCGAGAAGGAGCTCGAGGCCGTCGCCGCCCGTCGGCGCAACGCCGAGGAGGCATTGTCGGCACGCTCAGCTCAGCGTGAGGAGCTCTCTCGGCGCAGCTTCGGGGCGCAGTCGGCCGCCGACCGTGTCGGGTACCGAGCCGAGGCGGTACGCAACGCCGCCGAAACCGTGACGGCGCGGCTCGTGCGCGCCGCGGCGGAGCTCGAGCAGCTGTCGGCGGCCGTCCCGCTCGCGGAGCCGGACCGGGAGGCTCAGCCCAGGATCGACGCCCTCAGCCGCGAGCTCGAGGCGCTCGAGCACGACCACGAGGCGGAACTCGAGCGCCAGCTGGTGGAGCTCGAGCAGCAGCGAGCCGCGGCGGCTGAGCTCGAGCGCGAGCGTGCCACCGAGGTCGAGACGGCAGCGGCCGCGCGCGAGGCCGCCGAAGCCGCATACGATGCGGCGCGCGCAGCCGTCCGCGAGGCAGAACGCCTGCTCGAGGCCGCTCGGCGTGAGAGCGCGCGTTTCGGCGGTGAGCTCGCAGGTGTGAACCAGTTCCTGCGCAGCCATCAGGCGGCTCCCGGCGGTGCCCGCTCGCTTGCCGACGAGCTGAACGTAGCCCCCGGCCATGAGCTGGCGGTCACTGCCGCGCTCGATGGCCGACTCGGGGCGGCGCTGCTCGACGACCGTACCGCCGCCGGTGAGCTGCTCGACAAAGCGGGTCGGGACGGCGGGCGCGTTCTTATATCGCGTGACGTCGCCGACCGTGGCGTCAGCGGGGCGGTCCCGCCCGTAGCCGGATCCGTACGGTTGTGCGAGTACGTCTTCGGTGACAGTCGCGCCGCCGCGATAGCACGTGATCTTCTACGTGATGTCTGGGTTGTGGACGACGTGGCCGCCGTCGCGGACGACTTCGCGGGAGTCGCGGTCACCGCGGCGGGCCGGGTCTACTCTGGCTTTAGCGGTGAACTGAGGCAGAGCGCGAAGGTGGGGGAGGAGCGGGTGCTGGCCGAGCGCAACCGTCGCGACGAGTTGATCGCGGCGATCGAGGCGGCAGTCACCTCCGAGCATTCGGCGCAGGCGGAGGTTGAGGTCGCCGCCGCGCTGGCGGCGACCCGTGACGGCCAGCGCGAGCAGGCGATCACGGCACATCGGGCCGCCGTCGATAGCTTCGACGAGGCGGCCGAGGAGCAGCGTCGCCTGGCGGCGGGGATCGCGCGCCGTCGCACCGCCCCGGATGAGGGCCCTGGCGCCGACAGGCGCGCGCACATCCAGGCCGAGCTGAGCGCGGAGCAGGCGCGGCTCGAGCGGGCTGAGCGCGAGCGTGCCGAGCGTGACGCGCAGCTGCGCCGGGTGCGTGCGGAGATCGCACGAGACGAGGTTCTGAGTCCAGCCGTCACGGCCATCCACGAGGAGCTCCAGACGCTGATCGCGGCGATCGACGCCTGCAAGGTCGTGTTCGATGACGAGCTCGCGAGCGATCGCGAGGCGGGGGAGAGCGTCGCCGCCGAGCTGCGCGCGTGTGCGCAAGACGAGGCCGGAATCCAGGCGCGACTACATGCCGCCGGTGAGGCGCTAACGACTGCGGAGGTTCGCTCGCAGCGGGCTCGCGACCAGGAGGCTGGTGCCGAGCAGGCACTGCGCGCGCTGGCGACCGAGCTGCAGCTCGACCCCACCGCGGCCGACGAGCCGTTGGCAGAGGAGCGCCGAGAGGAACTGCGGACACGCCTGGAGCGGCTCGCAAAGCGCCGGGAGCAGCTCGGGCCGGTGAACCCGCTCGCGCAGGACGAGTACGCGGAGGCGCTCGCGCACGTCGAGGAGTTGGAGACCCAGCGGACCGACCTGGAGACGGCGCTGCGCGAGCTCGAAGGTTTGATCCGGGACACCGACAAGCAGATCCGCGAGACCTTCGAGGAGACCTTCGAGGCGGCGGCGCGAAACTTCGAAGAGCTCGCCGGTCGTGTGTTCCCCGGCGGCAGCGGGCGGCTACGGCTGGTGTCAGAGTCGGAGGGACGCGCCGCGGTGATCGGCGGCGAGAAGCTCGACCCGGCTGCTGTCGACGACATGGACGAGGGCGGCGCGATCGGGGTGGAGGCGGATCCCGATGACGCCGAGCTGACCGAGGACGAGGACCTGCTCGGTGTCGAGATCGAGATCACGCCAGGCGGCAAGGCGATGAAGCGGCTGACGCTGCTCTCCGGCGGGGAGAAGTCGATGACCGCGCTCGCCTTCCTGTTCGCCGTGTTCCTCGCCAAGCCGTGTCCCTTCTACATCATGGACGAGGTCGAGGCCGCGCTCGACGATCTCAACATGTCGCGCTTCCTCGACCTGCTGGACACCTATAACGACCGCGCCCAGTTCATAGTCGTGACGCATCAGAAGCGGACGATGGAGGCTGCCGATTCGCTCTACGGTGTCTCGATGGGTGGCGACGGCATCTCCAAGGTGATCTCGCGGCGGCTGCCCGCTCGCGAGGCCGCCTAGAGGCCCTAACGAAATGATCGGCACGCCTTAGCTCGTGGCACGCGACTGGTCCGATCTGTTCGTGGTCGCCGATGCGCCGGCGGACCCTAGCGAGCCCGAGCCTGAGGCGGAGGGCTCCGAACGGCGTCAGGGCAGGTTCTCGCGGCTGCGCGAGAACCTGCGCAAGACGCGCCAGGCGCTCGGCGCCGAGATCCAGGCGACGCTGTTCGAGGAGGTAAACGAGGAGACCTGGGAGCGTCTCGAGGAAGCGCTGATCTACGCAGACGTTGGCGCCGCCACAACCGCCAAGGTCGTCGGGCAGCTCGAACGCGAGGCGACCGAGGGCGGCCTAACCGGCGGCGACGAGCTCAGCGCGCGCCTGACCGAGTTGCTGGCCGAGATCGCCCGGGTCGGCGATGACCACATCGACCTGAGCGCGAAGCCGACCGTGATCCTGATGGCGGGGGTGAACGGCACCGGCAAGACGACCACCAGCGGCAAGCTCGCGCATCACCTCAGTCGCGAGCTTGGGCACAGCGTCGTGCTCGTCGCGGCGGACACGTTCCGAGCCGCCGCCGTCGAGCAGCTCGAGCTCTGGGCGCAGCGCGCCGGTGCAGAGTTCGTGCGCGGGCCTGAGGGCACCGATCCCGGCTCGGTCGCCTTCGAGGGAGTCACCACCGCGATCGAGCGCGAGGCCGATGTGGTGATCGTCGATACGGCGGGTCGCCTGCACACGCAGGACGAGCTGATGGGCGAACTGTCGAAGATCCGTCGTGTGATCGCCAAGCAGATCCCCGACGCACCGCACGAGACCCTGCTCACGGTCGACGCGACCACCGGCCAGAACGGGCTGCGTCAGGCGCAGCTGTTCTCGCAGGCGATCGACGTCTCCGGACTCGTGCTGACCAAGCTGGACGGCACCGCCAAGGGGGGAATCGCGCTGGCGATCGCCGGAGAGCTCGGGATCCCGGTGAAGCTGATCGGGACCGGCGAGCAGCTTGATGACTTGCGTCCATTCGACGCGACCGACTTTGCACGCGCACTCGTCAGCTGACCAGCAGACGCTGCGAGAGTAAGCTCGCTGCAAATGGCTGCTTGGATCGTCTGGCTGGTCGTGGCCTGTGGCTTTGGCGCAGGCGAGTTGCTGAGCGGCTCAGGCTTCTTCCTGGCCCCGTTTGCGGTGGGGGCGCTGCTGGCTGCAGCGGCCGCCGGCGCGATCGACGACCTCGCGGCCTGGATCGTGTTCGTGATCGCGTCGATCTTCACGCTGCTCGCGGTCAGACCGTTGGTTCAGAGCCGGCTGGTGAGCGGCCCGGCGCTGCGGACGGGTGGCGCGGCGCTGGTGGGCAAGCACGCCGTCGTGCTCGAGCGGATCGCCAACCACGAGGGTGTGGGACGGGTGCGGATCGATAGCGAGGTCTGGACCGCGCGCTCGCTCGACGACGAGCGCGTAATCGAACCGGGCACGAGCGTCGAGGTAGTGGATATCAGGGGCGCGACCGCGCTCGTCATGGAGTAGGGAACGGGAGCAGAGAGACAATGGTTGAAGCGATCGTCGCCGCGGTGGTAGTGATCTTCCTGCTGATCGCGTTCGCGCGGACTGTGCGGATAGTTCCGCAGGCGCGAGCGGGCATCGTGGAACGGCTCGGCCGCTACCACCGCACGCTGCCCCCCGGGATGACCCTGCTCGTTCCGTTCGTGGACCGGCTGCGACCACTGATCGATCTTCGCGAGCAGGTCGTCTCCTTCCCGCCGCAGCCAGTGATCACGGAGGACAACCTCGTGGTCCAGATCGACACCGTCCTGTACTTCACCGTCAACGACCCGCGCTCCGCGACCTATGAGGTCGCCAATCCGCTGCAGGCGATCGAGCAGATCACGGTCACGACGCTCCGCAATGTGATCGGCTCGCTCTCGCTCGAACAGGCGCTCACCAGCCGCGACCACATCAACGCCCAGTTGCGCGGGGTCCTGGATGAGGCCACGACCAAGTGGGGGATCCGCGTCAACCGTGTGGAGCTCAAGTCGATCGATCCCCCGGGCTCGATCCAGGAGGCGATGGAGAAGCAGATGCGCGCCGAGCGCGACCGCCGCGCCGTGATTCTCAACGCCGAGGGGGTCAAGCAGGCGCAGATCCTTACGGCGCAGGGCGAGCAGCAGGCGGCGGTTCTGACCGCGGAAGGCGCGAGGCAGGCTGCCGTCCTCCGCGCCGAGGGAGAGGCGAAGGCGATCGAGACCGTGTTCGGGGCGATCCACGCGGCCGATCCCGATCCCAAGCTGCTCAGCTATCAGTACCTGCAGATGCTGCCGAAGCTGGCGGAGGGGAGCGCCAACAAGGTGTTCGTGATTCCCTCGGAGTTCTCCCAGGCGGTCACGGGACTCGGGCGGATGTTCGGAGCCGGCGGCCCCGGCGCCGACGGTGCGCCCGCGGCGTCTCTGTCAAGGGACGAACCGGACAAACACTGAAGCCTGATCCGGCCGGGGCGCTCGCCAGCGGGCGAGCGTCCCGGGCGGGCGGGCTCAGCATCTAACCTCGACAGCTGAATGTTCGACTCACTTGCCGAGAAGCTTCAGGCGACGCTCGCCGACGTGCGCGGCCACGGCACGCTGACCGAAGCCGACATCAACAGCGCCATGCGTGAGATCCGGCTCGCGCTGCTGGAGGCTGACGTCAACTTCCAGGTTGTCAAGAGCTTCACCAACGCGGTCAAGGAGCGGGCCCTGGGCGCCGACGTGATCGGCCAACTCAACCCTGGTCAGCAGGTCATCAAGATCGTCAATGAAGAGCTGACCACGCTGATGGGTGGCGAGTCCGAGGAGATCGAATTCGCCTCGCGTCCGCCGACCGTGATCCTGATGGCCGGCTTGCAGGGTTCCGGCAAGACGACCGCGACGGCGAAGCTCGCGCGTTACCTGCGTGAGCAGCACGGGTCCTCGGTCGCGGTCGCCGCCTGTGATGTCTACCGCCCGGCGGCGGTCGAGCAGCTGATCCAGGTCGGCCGGCGTGCCGGCGCCGACGTCTACGAGCAGGGCACCGACCGCACACCGGTTCAGATCGCCACCTGGGCACGCGACCGCGCTCAATCCGAGGGCAAGGACGTACTGATCGTCGACACCAGTGGACGCCTGCACGTCGACGCCGAACTGATGCAGGAACTCGCGGACATCAGGAAGGCGATCAGACCGGACGCCGTGCTCCTGGTCGTCGACGCGATGACCGGACAGGACGCCGTCCAGGTCGCCGAGCAGTTCGGCCAGACAGTCGACTTCGACGGGGTGATCATGAGCAAGCTCGACGGCGATGCCCGCGGCGGCGCGGCGCTGTCGGTCAAGGCGATCACCGGCAAGCCGATCATGTACGCCTCAACAGGGGAGAAGCTCGACCAGTTCGAGCGGTTCCACCCGGATCGCATGGCGCAGCGGATTCTCGGAATGGGGGACGTGCTGACGCTGATCGAGCGTGCCGGCGACGCCTATGACGAGTCGCAGGCACGCGAGCTCGAGCGCAAGTTTCGTAAGCAGGAGTTCGACCTCGACGACTTCCTCCAGCAGACGCGGCAGATCCGCAGGATGGGCCCGCTGCAGAACCTGCTCGGCATGATCCCCGGGATGGGAAAGGAGCTGCGCGACGTTAAGGTCGACGAGCGCGAGTTCGACCGGATCCAGGCAATCATCCTGTCAATGACGCCTCAGGAGCGTCGGCATCCGGAGCTGATCAAGGGGTCACAGCGCCTGCGCATCGCCAAGGGGTCAGGCACCAACGTGCAGGCGGTGAAGGCACTGATCAAGCAGTTCGAGCAGATGCGCAAGCTGATGAAGGCGGTGGCCTCCGGCAAGACGCCGGACCTCGCGGCGCTTATGCGTCAGGCACGCTAACCTCTCCGGTCCTATGGCAGTCAGACTTCGACTAACGCGCGTCGGCGGACGCAAGAACCCCATCTGGCGGGTCGTCGTGGCCGATCAGCGCTCCAAGCGCGACGGTCGCGTGATCGAGACCGTCGGGCACTACAACGCACAGACCGAGCCGTCGACCATTGTGCTCGACGAGGCCAGGGTCAGGGACTGGCTCGCCCGCGGCGCCCAGCCCACCGACACGGTCAAGAAGCTCCTGCGCACGCAGGGCATCGCCGGTTGAGCGACGACACTTCCTCGCCACGCGAGCTGCTCGAGTATCTGGCTCGTGGGCTAGTGGACGACCCTGACCGGGTCAAGGTGAAGGAGGTGCGTGAGGACGACGGTTCCGCGATCCTCGAGCTCTCGGTCGCACAGGACGACTACGGCAACGTCATCGGCCGTGGCGGCAGAACGGCAAGCGCGCTTCGCACGGTGGTGAAGACCGCGGCGGTGAAGCACGGCCACCGTGTCTTTGTCGACATCGTCGACTGAGGGCGGCGTGGCTGGCACGGCCGCGGATCGGGAGTGGTTGCGCGCGGGGCGTGTGGGACGGCCGCACGGACTCGACGGCAGCTTTCTCGTGGCGGATCCGAACCCGGAGCTGCTGCGGTCGGCCGAGACTGTCACGATCGGCGGCGTCGCGAGGACGATCGAACGCCGCGCGGGCCACGACAGGCGCGTGATCCTGCGTCTCGAGGGCTGTGCCGACCGTGACGCGGCGGACGGTCTGCGCGGCCAGGATCTGTTCGTCGGCCGCGAGCGCGCCCCCGCGCTGGGGGAGGACGAGTGGTGGGCTGAGGACCTCGAGGGCTGTGCCGTACGCGACGGAGACCGCGTCGTCGGCACCGTAGTGCGGCTCTTGGCCCTGCCCTCGTGTGAGGTGCTGGAGGTCGAACGCGCGCATGGCGGAGACGCGTTGCTGGTGCCGCTCGTCTCCGATGCCGTGCGGCGTGTCGACGTCGAGCGCCACGAGATCGACGTCAACCTTGCGTTCCTGGGAGAGGAGTGACATGGAGATCGAGGTGTTCACGCTGTTCCCGGAGGCGTTCGAGTGGTTCGGCTCGCAGCGCCACGTCCGCAACGCGTTGGCCGACGGCCACCGCGTCGAGTATGTGAACTACCGCGACCACACGCCGCTCACCGGCGGTCAGGTCGACGACACGCCGTTTGGCGGCGGTGCCGGCATGGTCCTGCGGGTTGATGTCGTCGAGGCGGCGATGCGCGCCCGCTACGGCGCCGATCCGACCGCGGTGCGCGATCGTCGCCGGATCCTCGCGCTGACGCCCGGCGGACGTGTCCTGGATGACGCGCTCGTCAACGAGCTCGCTGCAGAGCCAGCGTTGACATTGCTGTGCGGGCGCTACGAGGGTTTCGACGAGCGGATCCTCGAGCACTTTGCAAGCGACCGGCTGTCGATCGGACGCTACGTGCTGGCCGGCGGCGAGCTGGCGGCGATGGTGGTCTGCGACGCGGTCCTGCGTAAGCAGCCCGGCGCCCTGGGCCACGAGGAATCGGCGCTCGAGGAGTCGTTCAGCGAAGCCCTGGGCGGCGCTCCGGAGTACCCGCACTACACGCGCCCCGCCGAATACCGCGGCTGGCCGGTGCCTGAGGTGCTGCTCTCCGGTCACCACGCCAACATCCGTCAGTGGCGGCTCGAGCAGGCCCGCCTGCGAGACCAGCGCTTCACGCCCGGTTCGCTACCATAGGCCGCCGCGCGCTCTTCAGCTGCGCACCTTCTCTTTTTCCGTTTTGACCCCGATGCCGGTGCTGCCGGCAGAGCAACGAGCCATGAGCACCGTCATCGAAACCCTGGAGCGCGCACAGCTCCGCCGAGTTCCGCAGTTCGACGCTGGCGACCGCCTGCGCGTCCACTTCCAGGTG
>DATKSM010000005.1:0-2306 GCA_035531655.1 Solirubrobacteraceae bacterium | reverse complement strand
TGATGAAGACGTGGGGCGCGGAACAGGTCGCGGCGTTCCTGGCCGCGACGCGGGAGCACCGGCACCACGCGCTCTACGTCCTGGCCGTGACCACGGGGATGCGGCTCGGAGAGCTGCTGGCGCTCGGGTGGGACGCGGTCGACTTCGAGTACGGCCGCGTCCACGTGGTGCGCAGCCTGCAACGCCGAACCGGTGTCGGATTGGTCTTCGGTGACCCGAAAACGGACGGCTCGCGCCGGACGGTGTTCTTCAGCGAGCAGGCACGCGCCGCGCTCCGGGAGCAGCGCGCACGCCAGCTCGAAGAGCGGCTGCTCGCCGGCCCGCTGTGGCAGGAGCACGGCCTCGTCTTCGCCCGGCCGGACGGGCTGCCGCACGATCCGGGCACCGTGTCGCAAAGCTTCGGCCGGGCAGCCCGGACTGCCGGCATCCCGCACATCCGCTTCCACGACCTACGCCACACGGCGGCGACACTGCTGCTCGGTGCCGGAACGCACCCGAAGATCGTGGCTGACCTGCTCGGGCACTCGACGGTCGCGCTCACCCTCAACGTGTATAGCCACGTCACGCCGGCGATGCACGCCTCGGCAGCCGCCACCATGGACGCGCTGCTCGGTTCCTGAGACGTTTTGCTGTCAGTTTTGCTGTCAACCGACTGTCAGCGAGCCGGCACGCGCGAGACACGACGCACCCGGAGCATCAATCGCCCCGGGTTTTCGTTGATCTGACGCGGGTTTTGAGTGGCGAGGGCGCATGGGAGTCGAACCCACCGGCGAGGCTCGTCACCCCGCCCAACAGTTTTGAAGACTGCGCAGGCCACCGGGCCCAATCCGCCCCCGAGCGACGGTGATCGCGCGGCAGTATACCAGAGGCTTGATTCCCCACCGGAGCCCGCGGCCACAGCAACCCTCGGCCGACGTCAATCGCCTACAGGCGCCGGAGCTTCGCTCGCGGCTCGGGACCCTGTCCGCGGCGGGAGTAGGCGTGTTCCAGTAGATCGTCGATATCTTCGTTCGCGAAGAAATACGACTCCGGCGTGGTAACGGTTGCTGCAGCGCCCGACGGATCGTGCCGGTAACCCTTAATGACGAACCCGTCCGGTGTTTCCACGATAGTCAGGTCGGTAAAATGCTCGGCATCCAGGAAATTGCCCACGGCTCGGAAGGCGTCCTCGTACCGCTCTCGGTCTTGCCCGGTGTGATCCAGCATCGGTCGTGCTCCATTCGTCTCGCCCGCGTCAGCCGCGCATCACCGCAGGCGGTGGAACTTCTCGAAGCCAGGGTCGTATTCGGTAGGATCAACCATGACGTCGATGACGGCAGGGACACCCTCGGCGTCGAGCGCCACCACCACTTGCTCCCACGCATTCATCGCCACTGCTTGACATCCCAGTGTTGACCGGCCGCGCCTTGTGTGCCCGTCGTGTCGCGGCGTGAGAGACAAGTACCGGAAACCAAGCCTGCGCCCATTGTGGTTGGTACCGCCCGAGTGGCGCAAGTACAATTACCCGATCGGATTCTGGGACGACTACCAAGGGCTGACGATACGCCGGTGCTTCCTGCGCGGCTCGACGAATTGGAACGGGTGAATCTGGAGCTGGAGGTTCTGCGGCGCACTCGCGCGGTCGAGCAGCTCCGGGGACTGTTGACCGAGGAAGAGTCCGCCCAGGAGGAGTTGCGCCGCCGCGTTGAGCAGCAGATCGGTCGACTGCGCGCGGAAATCGAGCGACTCAAATCCGAGGCCGAGCGTCTTGAGTCACGCCTCCAGCGCCTTTCATTCGCGCGCCAATCGCTGTCTGACGAGGAGTTGGACCGTGAGGAGGAGAGCAGCCGCGCCGAAGAGGCGGCCTGGTGGGCCGAGTGGCGGCACCGCCGGGCGGAGCGCACGAGTGTCCAGGGTGAGTTCGTCTTCGACAATCACCACGACGACATCGCCCTGCGCCAGCTCTATCGCGCGCTTGCTCGCCTGGTCCACCCCGATCTGGCCCGAGACGCGGCCGACCGTTCGCGCCGCGAGGCGGTGATGCGGTTAGCGAACGCGGCGCGGGATGCCGTTGACGTCGATCAGCTGCGCCGGCTGCTGGCGATCTGGGCTCGCCCGGAGGAGGGCGAGCGGCCGCGCGACGTTGACGCGCTCAGGGCAAGAGTAGCCCAGCGGCAGGTCGAGCATGGCGAGATACGGCGGCAGTTGAATCAGCTGCGACGGTCCCCGCTCGGTCGACTGCTGCGGCAGGGTGACATCGAGATCAGGCGATATATTCGCTCCGAAGAGGTTCGACTCTCGCGCGAGCTCGCCCTGCAGCGCCTGCG
>DATKSM010000004.1:0-30653 GCA_035531655.1 Solirubrobacteraceae bacterium | reverse complement strand
CACGAGGCCCTCGACGCCGTCGAGGATCTCGACGAACGCGCCGAAGGTGACGACCTTGGTGACGGTGCCCTCGAGCTCGTCGCCGATGTTGTAGGTGTCGACGACGCGCTGCCACGGATCCTCCTGGGTCTGCTTGAGACCCAGTGAGATGCGCTGGCGGTTGCGGTCGATGTCGAGCACCTTCACCGAGACGGTGTCGCCGATGTTGAGGATCTCCGAGGGGTGGTTGACATGCGACCACGACAGCTCGGAGATGTGGATCAGACCGTCGATCCCGTCGAGGTCGACGAAGGCGCCGAAGTCGACGATGTTGGAGATCACGCCCTCCACGACCTGGCCGGGCTGCAGGCGATCGAGGATCCGCTCGCGGTCCTCCTTGCGCTGCTCCTCGAGCACCGCGCGACGCGACAGCACGACGTTGTTGCGAGAACGGTTGAGTTCAATGACCTTGCATTCGATCGTCGTGCCCATGTACTCGTCGAGATTCGGGACTCGGCGGATGTCGACCAGCGAGGCGGGCAGGAAGCCGCGCACGCCGAGGTCGATGATCAGGCCACCCTTGACCACCTCAATGACCGAACCCTCGACCGGCTCGCCGGATTGGGCGGCGGCCTCGATGCGACGCCAGGCCTTCTCGAAGCGCGCACGCTTCTTGGAGAGGATCAGTCTGCCGTCCTGGTCCTCTTTGGTGAGGACCAGCGCGTCGACCTCTTCACCAAGAGAGACCTCGTCACCGGGATCGACCGACTTGCGGATCGAAAGCTCGTTCGCCGGGATGACGCCTTCAGACTTGTAGCCGATGTCGACGAGCACCTCGTCGTTGTCGATGCGTACGACATGGCCTGTGACGACGTCACCCTCAGAGAAGGGGTGAATCGTGGCGTCGTAATTGGGGACGATCTTGCCGTTGATCTCGAGCAGCAGGCCATCAGAGCCTTCGACGACCTTCGCGTCCGTCAGTTCGGTTGGGTTAGGGGCTGTGATTGTTGACATGTGGACCCATGAGTGTAGCCAGAGACCACGTGCGTCGGCGGGTGGCTGCGGGGCGCCGATGACGGCGGCCACGGGCTGGCTGTTAAAGGTGGCTGCGAGCGACCCGCTGACGCTCCTATGCTTTGATTCCGATGCCCACCCGAGCGACAAAGCGCGGCGGCGAGCGCACTCCGTTTGATCGTGACTGCGACGTGCTGATCTGCGGCGCCAGTTTCGCCGGCCTCGCGACTGCGCGTCAGCTGGCGGACAGCGGCGCGAAGGTGATGGTGATCGACCGTTACGAGATCGGCGAGCGGCAGACTTCTGCGTGCGGTATCCCCACCGGCTGGCTGGCGGCACTCGACCTTATGGGCGCGCACCAGCAGGCCTTCGGCGGGCTCGTTATCCATACGCCGCAACGGTCCATCCGCTACCAGCTGCCCTGGACCTTCTCCACATTCGACTACCGCATACTCTGCGGTCTGCTGGCGGATCGGCTCCCGCCCACCCACTTCGAGTTCGAGACCGCGAAGGTCAACAGCTGCAGTGCCGACACAGTTCACACCGACCGCGGCGACATCCGCGCGCCACTGATCGTCGATGCACTCGGCTGGCGTCGCGTGCTCGGCTCGGGCGAGCCGATCCAGCCGCCGGACGCCCTGCTCTCACGCGGGCTCGAGGTCCATCCACGCGGTTCAGGTGACGAGCTCGAGATCTGGATCGACCGCCGGTACGTGCCCGCCGGTTACGGCTGGAGCTTCCCGGCCGAGAGTGAGATCCGTGTGGGTGTCGGCTCCTTCGATCCCCGCTTCCACGTCAAGGACCCGACCGTCCAGCTGGCCAGAGACCTCGACCGCGACGCGGTCGGCTACCAGGGGAACTGGATTCCGCACCGCATCCGCGAGGCGACCGAGGGCGGCGTCTTCTTCACCGGGGACTCCGCCGGCCACTGCCTGCCGCTGACCGCCGAGGGCATCCGCACCGCGCTGTACTTCGGTATCGCCTGCGGGCGCGAGCTGGCCGACGTCCTCTCCGGCCGCCAGTCCAAGGCGGCGGCGCTGGCCCGCTACGGCGCCTTCAGCGCCGCCCACCGCCGGAGGTTCGAGTGGTTGCTGCGCGCCCAGCGGCTGGTCCCCCGAATCCCGCCCCGGCTGGTCGCCCCCGCGCTCCAGGCACTCAGTGACCGCCGCTTCGTGGCCTGGTCGTTCAACCATTACCTGGCGATCGCGCACCCTTCGTTCGCGAACCGCTGAGGGCCTCACACCAGAATCCGGCCGGTGTCTTCAGCACACCGCGGATCACTTGGCCGCCAGCCAGTCCGTGCCGACACCGGCCTCGACAGCCAGCGGGGGATCCATCGCGTAGGCACCCTCCATCTCACGAACGGCCAGCGCGCGCACCTGCTCGGCCTCCTCGGCCGGACCCTCGAACAGCAGCTCGTCGTGAATCTGGAGCACCAGCCGGGTGCGAAGCCCCTCGGCCGCGAGCGCGTTGTGCGCGCGCACCATCGCGACCTTCATGACATCGGCGGCGGTGCCCTGGATCACCATGTTCACGGCGAAGCGCTCACACTGCTTGCGCATCTCCCAGCGGCGCGACCGCAGCTCCGGCACCTGGCGCCGGCGCCCGAACAGGGTCGAGACGTAGCCGTGCTCCGTCCCCTGCTCGATCGTCTCGTCGATGAAACGCTTCACCGCGGGGAAGCCGGAGAGGTAACGCTGGATGAATTCGTCGGCCTCGGCCTGTGGAATCTGCAGGCGATCGGCCATGCCGTAGGCGGAGAGGCCGTAGACGATCCCGTAGTTGATCATCTTCGACTTCGAGCGCATGGCGGGGTCGATCTGGTCCGCCGTCACGTCGAACACCCGCATCGCCGTGGCCGTGTGGACGTCCTCGCCACGCCTGAAGATCTCTTTGAGCACGTCCTCGTCGGCGATCTGCGCCAGCAGCCGAAGCTCGACCTGGGAGTAGTCGGCGCTCGTCAGCAATTCGCCGGGCTCGGCGATGAAGCAGGCGCGGATCTCGCGCCCGAGCGCCGTACGGATCGGGATGTTCTGCAGATTCGGGCTGTTGGACGAGAGGCGGCCGGTCGCGGCGGCGGTCTGGTTGAAGGTCGTGTGGATGCGCCCGTCGGCCGCGATCAGCGCAGGCAACGCGTCGAGGTAGGTCTGGGCGAGCTTGGTCAGCTCACGCCAGCGCTCGATCTTCGGAATGATCGGGTGCTCGTCGCGGATCGCCTGGAGCACGCGCGCGTCGGTGCTGTAGCCCGTCTTGCCGCGCCGCTTGCGCGACAGCCCGAGCCTGACGAACAGGATCTCCTCGAGCTGGCGCGGTGAACCGAGCATGAACTCCTCCCCCGCCAGCGTGAAGATCTCCTGCTCGAGCGCGTCGGCCTCGAGCTTGACTCTCGCCGAGATCGTCGCCAGCCGCTCGGTGTCGACCTTCAGTCCGGCCATCTCCATGTCGCGCAGAATCCTGACCAGCGGCAGCTCGATCTCCGTCATCAGCTCCATCAGTCCGCGTCCGCGCAGCTCCTCGCGCTGCCAGTCGGCGAGCTGCCGTAGCAGCACCGCGTCGGCCGCCGTGGGGTCTGCGATCGCGGCGCCGAAGCCGCGCTCCTCGGTCAGCTCGCGGAACGGGTAGGCGCGGCGCGCCGGCTCGAGCAGGTAGGCGCCAACCTCGGTGTCGTGGACGAGCGTCTGCGGCACGGTCCCGAGCGCCTTGGCGTCGTGGGCAATCACCGGGCGCGCGCCGAGCGCGGCGACGACCTCGGCGGGCCCGTCACAGGGTCCGAGCATTACCTCCGTGGGTGGGCCCGCTGGCCCCCCCACGGCCACGCCCACGGCCACGGCGACGCCAAACCGCCACTCTGGGTCGTCGCCGAACAACGCGCCCTCGGGCGCGTCCGGCGGCCGTACCGCCAGCGCCAACTCCACGTTCTGGGGCAGGAGCGCGAGATCAGCGGCTGTGACCGAGCGTTGTGGCACGGCCGCAGCGGCAGCGGCAGCGGCAGCCGTGGACTCGGGCGCCGGGGCGGCTGCCTCCGCCGAACCGAGTGCCTCCTCGAGCCGGCGCAGCGGGTCGCGCAGTTCGAACAGCCGGAAGGTGTCGCGCAGCTTCGAACGATCCGGTTCCTGGGCGGCCAGCTCGCGCAGGTCGAGCTCGAGCGGGATGTCGCGTTTGGCGGTGGCGAGCTGCTTTGAGAGGCGGGCGTCGTCGGCGTGCTCGGTCAGGTTCTGTTTGCGCTTGGCGCCCGAAATCTCGTCGATCGAGGCGAGCACGTTCTCCAGAGAGCCGAAGCGCTGCAGCAACTCAGCAGCGGTCTTGTCGCCGATCCCGGGGACGCCGGGGATGTTGTCGCTGGTGTCGCCCTTCAGGCCGATGAAGTCGGGGACGAGCTCGGGCGGGATCCCGTACCGGTCGATGACGCCCTGCCTGTCGTAGGTCCTGGTGTCGGTGATGCCGCGGCCCGGTGCCATGATCCGGGTGCTGTCGTCGACCAGCTGGAAGGCGTCGCGGTCGCCGGTCAGCACCATCACCGGCAGCGGACCGCCGTCAACGCCGGCCCGTTTGGCGAGCGTCGCGATCGAGGCGATCACGTCGTCGGCCTCGAAGCCGTCGACGCGCAGGTTGCGGTAACCGAAGGCCTCGATCAGCGGCTCGAAGTGGGGCCACTGCTCCTTCAGCAGATCGGGGCGCGATGAGCGCTGGGCCTTGTACTCGGGGTAGAGCTCCTTGCGGCCGGTGTAGCCGCCGTCCCAGACCACCACCGTCGGACGCTGGCCGTACTCGGTCAGGACCTTCACGAGCATCGAGGCCAGCCCGAAGATCGCGTTGGTGGGGACGCCGGTAGAGGTCGCGATCGACTCCGGGAGCGCGAAGAATGCCCGGTAAGCGAGGCTGTTGCCGTCGATCAGCAGCAGCTCGTCTGAAGCACTCGCGGACATCGCCGCCGAGGCTAGCGACGGGAGCGTTTCGGCAGCGGCCCGTCGATCTTCCAGGCCGAGCCCGGGCGACCCGGGAGGATCAGCACGATCAGGAGCCCAACGACCGTGAGCAACAAGCCGAAGGCAAGGCCGACGCGCTCACCGTAGCCCTTGCGCTCCGCCACCCAGCCGCCGATCGCGGCCGACAGCAACCAGGCGAACAGCAGATAGAGGCCCTTGATTCCGATCAGCGCGAAGATCGCCACTCGTCATGCTCCCAGGTATGCGCGTTGAACGTCCGGATTGGTCCGCAGGTCAGCGGACGCGCCCTCGAGAACCACCCTGCCGGTCTCGAGCACGTAGCCGCGCTGCGAGATGTCCAGCGCGTAGTTGGCGTTCTGCTCGACCAGCAGGATCGTCGTGCCGGCACGGTTGATCTGCGTGATCGTCTCGTAGATCCGCTGCACGAGAATCGGCGCGATGCCCATCGACGGCTCGTCGAGCAGCAGCACCTTCGGGCTTGCCATCAGCGCACGGCCGATGGCGAGCATCTGCTGCTCGCCGCCGGACATTGTGCCCGCCTTCTGCTTCTCGCGCTCCTTCAGGCGCGGGAACAGCTCGAATACGCGCTCCAGGTCTCCACCCACGTTCGGATCACGGGGCCGTCTGTGCGCGCCGAGATCGAGGTTCTCCCGCACGGTCATGCGCGAGAAGCAGTGGCGTCCCTCCGGCGCCAGCGCGATGCCGCGCTCGACGATCTCATGTGCGGGCACGCGCGTGATGTCCTCGCCGGCGATCACGACGCTGCCGCTGCTGGCCGGCGTCAGCCCGGTGATCGCACGCAGGGTCGTCGACTTGCCGGCGCCATTGGAGCCGATCAGGGTCACGACCTCACCCTCATCGACCGTCAGGGAGACGCCCTTCAGAGCCTCAATCCCCCCGTAATGGGCGTGGATATCGCTGACCTCCAGCAGTGCCATACTGAACCTCAGCCCTGCTTTCCGAGGTAGGCCTCGATCACCAGCGGGTTGGCCCGTACCTCGGCGGGCTCTCCCTCGGCGATCTTCACGCCGTGGTCCATGACGGTGATCCGCTCCGAGACGCCCATGACGACCTTCATGTCATGCTCGATCAGCAGGATCGTCAGACCCAGGTCGGTGCGGAGCTTCTGCATGAAGCCCTTGAGCGCCTCGGACTCCTGCGGGTTCATGCCCGCGGTCGGCTCGTCGAGCAGCAGCAGCTTTGGGTCTGATGCGAGCGCTCGTGCGATCTCGACGCGGCGTTGATCGCCATAGGAGAGCTCGACCGCATAGCGGTCAGCCACCGCTTTGGAGAGCCCGACGTAGTTGAGCAACTCACGCGCGCGCGCCTCGGTCGCGCGCTCCTCGCGGCGCACGCGGGGCGGACGCACGATCGTCCCCAGCAGCCCGGCGGCCATGCGGGCGTGCCTACCGATCATCACGTTCTCGACGGCGCTCATCGCGCCGAACAGCCGGATGTTCTGGAAGGTCCGGGCGACCCCGAGACTCGTGATCTTGTCGGGCCGCGAGCGGGTGACATCGCGGCCATCGAGAATGATCCGGCCCGACGTCGGCTTGTAGAGACCGGTGAGCATGTTGAACAGCGTGGTCTTGCCGGCTCCGTTCGGCCCGATCACGGAGACGATCGAGCGCTCGGGGATGTCCAGCGAGACGCCGCCGACAGCGGTCAGGCCGCCGAACACCTTGAAAACGTCCTGGGCGCTCATGATCGCGGGAGCATCGGGAGTCGCGGCGGGCCGCGGCGCGCGTGCGTCGGTGGCGCTCATCCGGCCCTCACCGTTGGCCATGACCGATCTCGCCGGACCACGCGGTGGGCTCGGCCATCTCCGTCAGCTCGGGCGCCACCTCGCCTGCCAGCTCGCGTTTGCGGCGCTTCTCCGGCCACAGACCCTGCGGCCGCAGGACCATCACGATCACCAGCAGGAAGCCGTAGATCCCGATGCTCAGGTCGGTGAGATCGAAGTTGAGGCCGAAGGTGTGCGGGAGCGTGTTCAGCACGTCCGGGATCAGGTAGTAGTTGATGTAGGAGATCACCAGCGCTCCGAGCACCGCCCCGGGAATCGAGCCAATGCCTCCGAGGATCACCATCGACACCACGAAGATCGAGAATGAGAACTGGAACTGCGATGCGTTGACGGTCTGGTCGAAGTCGGCGAGAAAGACGCCGGACATCCCACCGAACGCCCCGCCGATCGCATAAGCCATCAGCTTGGTCTTGACGAGCGGGATGCCCATCGACACGGCCGCAACCTCGTCCTCTCGCAGAGCGATCCATGCGCGCCCGAGCCGCGAATCACGCAGGCGGTAAACGACGAACAGGACGAACAATGCGATCGCCAATATCAACCAGTACCACGGTCTGAGGCTGAGCAGGCCGAACGTCCCGATCCCAGGAAAGTACGGCAGGTCCGGCGCGGAGATCCCGAGGTTGCCGGCAGTCAGCGTCTGGCCACTGAAGATGTGGATCGACGAGCCGTTGACCACCAACGTGCCGATGATCTCGCCGAATCCGAGCGTCACGATCGCGATGTAGTCGCCGCGCAGGCGTAACGTCGGCAGGCCGATGATTACCCCGGCCGTCGAGGTGACGATCACAGCGCAGATCAGAACCAGGATGAAATTGAGGTGGATGCCGATTTCGCCGGGCGTGGCGGAGGTCAGCACGCTGATGTGCTCCGCGAAAAAGAAGTCCGAGGCGAACCAGCCGACCGCGTAGGCGCCGAACGCGTAGAACGCGACATAGCCGAGGTCGAGCAGTCCGGCAAAGCCGATCACGACGTTCAGACCCAGTGCCATCACGACATAGGCGAGGGCGATGATCGTCGCCTGCAGGAAGCCACTGGACTGCGAGAACATCAACGGGAAGACGATCAGGAACGCGATGCCCAAAAGCAACCCCGGTCGCGACCAGCGGCCACCGACCCAGCGCGGCGCGGTGGGCATGCGACCAAGCAGCGCCTCGCGCCACTCCTGAAGCTGTGCCTTCAGCTCGCTCATCCCGCCTCCCGCGTCTCCTCGCCAAGCAGGCCCCGGGGCCGCAGCACCATCACGAGGATCAGGTAGACGAAGATCACGGCCTCGGTCCATTGTGTGCCGAGCCGGTAGTCAGACATCTGCTGAACGATGCCGATGATGAGTCCTCCGAGCACCGCGCCGCGGATGTTGCCGATGCCCCCCATAACGGCGGCTGTGAAGGCGATGAGGCCTGCGCGGAACCCCTGGAAGTACCAGATGTTCGCGTCGTAGAGCGCGTAGATGATGCCGGCGGCGCCGGCAAGCATCCCACCGAGCATGAACGTCAGCGAGATGGTGTTGTTGACGTTGATCCCCATCAGGCGGGCGGCCTCAGGGTCCTGCGCGGTGGCTCGCATTGCGCGGCCGGCCCTGGTGCGCCCCACGAACCAGCTCAGCGCCATCACAAGTGGGATCATCATGCCGATCGCGAGTACGTCGCGGCGGTGCACGGCAACGCCTGAGATGCTGAAGAGCGTGTCGCCGGAATGTATGAGGTCGGCGACGGAAACCGGATTGCCCCCCTGCCAGAGCAAGCCGACGTTCTCGAGCACGAAGGAGAAGCCGATCGCCGTGATCAGCGGGGCGAGCTTTGGCGCGTGGCGCAACGGTTTGTAGGCGACGCGCTCAATCAGCACGTTGAGCGACCCGGTGACGAGCATCGTGACGATCAGCGTCAGGATCAGACCCAACACGACCCCCAGCGGACCCGTCGCGAGCGTCAGCCCGAGGGCCGCCCACAGGGTTGTGCCCGTGAACGACCCGATCATGAAGACATCGCCGTGGGCGAAGTTGATCAACTCGATGATCCCGTACACGAGCGTGTAGCCGATCGCGATCAGCGCCCAGATCGAGCCGTTGGAGAGGCCCTCGACGAGGTTGAAGCCGATCAGCGACAGGTCGTGATGGACGATTGGGTGCCCGTTGGCGGCAAGGCCGACCTGGTAGCCCGAGATCAGGTCGTGCAGCGTGTAGTAGATCGGCAGCGCCAGAAGCGCCAGGATCAGGCCCCACGAGCCCACACGGTCCCGGAGGAACTTCAGGGGCCCGGCGGCGCGGTTCCGGACCGTCTGAACTGTTGAGATTGCTGACAAGGCGGTGTTATAGGAACAGACGGGGCGGACGCATAAGGCGCCCGCCCCGCCGGCTTACCGATGCCTCAGGCTAGGACGCCTTGAGGTACTTGGCCGGATGCAGCGTCTTGAAGAACGTCTGGTTGTCCGACTTGCCACCCTTGGTCGGTGTGAGCTTGTAGAGCCCGTACGACGTGAGCGTGGTGTCACCCTCGGCGTTCATGCTGTACTTCCCGAGAACCGAGCCGAGGTTCTTGGTCTTGAACAGCGCCTTCACCATCGCGGCCTTCAGTGCCGGTCCGCTCAGGCCGGCCTTCACCTGTGACAGCGCATGCAGGCCGAGCTCCGCGGACGCGTAGCCGTAGATCGAGTACGGATCCGGGTTCGCGGTCCCGTAGGCCTTCTTGTAGGCCTTGAGGAAGGACTTGCCACCCGGGTAGGCCTTCATGTCCAAGGTCGCCACGGTGCAGAGCACCGGGACGGTCGTGACCCAGGCCGACGCGCACATGCCGTCAGGTCCGAGGATCGTGGCGTGCGGCAGCGCCGCATGTACGGCCGACACGAAGGCCGAGCCGCCGACGCTCGCAGTCGTGGCGCTCAGCTCGACGCACTGTGCGCCGGCCGATTTGAACGCCTGCGCGACCGAGGTGTAGTCCGACTCCACAGTCGCGTCACTGCTGGTCTTCACGACCTTGATGTTGTACATATGGGCCGTGGCGCTCAGCACGGCCGCGAGGCCGGCGCCATACGCCTGGGTGTCGTCGAAGATGGCCAGCTTCTTGCAGCCCTTCGCCTGGAGGGCGTCGAGGTCAGCGGCGCCCTGAATCGTGTCGAGCGGCACGATGCGCGTGTAGGTGCGCTTGCCGGTCGGGAAATACTTGCCCGGCTCACCCGGAGCGGTTACGCCATGGAGTGAGGCCGTCAGGCCGACGTAGGTGTTCGCAGGGCTGTCCTGCGCAATGCCGGCATGGTTGAGGATCGGCATCGAGACCTCAGAGGCACCCGAGTTGAACTCGCCCATGTAATAGACGGCCTTCGAATCGGCCGCGGCCTTGCGCGCGTCGGCGCTCGTCGCCTCCGCCGTCCACTGTCCGGCCGCCGCGGTGGCGTCGTTCAGCGACGTGTACTTGATGCTGTAGCTGCCGGCCTTGTAGTGGGCCTGCTTGAGGGCCAGCTGGATGCCCTTGACGGTCGGCCCGGTCTGAGCGATGGTCGAGCCCGAAAGCGGCAGGCTCGAATAGAAGTCCACCGTGCTTCCGGACGCGGCCTTGGCGCTCTTGGCCGACGAACTTGCGACGCTGCCCACTGAGGCAGCGATTACTACTGCGATCGCAACCGCCATCCTGACGGTTGCGCCGTTACGAATGCGACGCATAAACTCCCCTTCTCTAGTAAACGACTACAGTTTGTAGATTTTACCGTTTGGTGCGGCGTAGTAACGGGTCAGAATATCCGCCCGCTCGGGCCCTGTGTATAAGGTTCCACCGAACACCGGCCACTTAACGCGACACTCACACAAGGATCCCCCCCTCTCGAAGGCGACAAAGCCTACAAGACCCTGGGCGGGGTAAGCGTCTTGTCGTAGCTCGGGCGACCGTCGACGACGTTGTAGATGGCGTATGCGTGTGTTGTCAGGTTGCCGCGGGCATCGAACCCGTAATTCCCGGCCACGAGCGAGGGGTGGCTGACGCCGCCGATCAGCGCCCGCAGCACCTCTTTGCGGTTGTCGCGCCCGCTGCCCAAGTTGTTAAGGCCGTCGATGACCATCCGCGCCGCCCGATAGCCGATGAGCGCGTAGGCCCCCGGGGTCCGGTGATGCACCCGCCTGAATTCGGTGATGAACGCCTGGTACTTGCTCGGCGGCGGCAGCGGCGATGTGCAGTAGAGGTAGGGGTCCACCGCAGCGGATACGCCGTGCCTGGCCGGGTCGGTCCAGGCGCGGCTGCAGAAGCCGCTGGAGCCGATGATCGCCCCTGTGGGCAACGCAATGTGGATCTGCTGGGTGAGCGCCACCGCCGCCGGCGTGACGTGGCCGGCGAGTACGAAGCAGCCAACGCTCGCCTGGCGGAGCTTGAGCGCGTACGCCGGGTAGCCCGAGGTCTTCGTTCCCAGTCCCGGGGCGGCGACGTAGGCCATGCCGTATTCCTTGGCCCTGAGTTGGACGGCTTTGACGAGCGCCGGCCCGTCGATGCCGCCGTCGAATGAAGCCGCAGCAACGTGCGTGCACCCGGTGGACCTGAGGAGCTCGAGGGCTGCCGCCGCCTGCACCATGTCGTCCGGGATCAGCCGCAACAGTGTGAAACTCCCAGTCGGGTAGAACTTCAAAGGCTCGTCCAGGCCAGTGACGTGCGGCACCTTGTTGGTCAAGCCGGGGTAGCCGCTCCCGGGTGTTATCTGCACGATCCCGGCCTGGTTGAGGATTGGCAGCGACAGCTCGGTCGCGCCGGAGTCTAGGTCTCCGATGTAGGCGACCGTGCTCGAGTTGCGCGCGGCCGTCTGCGCGTTGCTCACGGCAGGCGGGATCGAGGCGGCGTGGGTAACCGAGTCGTCGAGCGACTTGTATTTGATGGTGTAGTCCCCGACGTGTCCTGGCGCCAACGCCAGCCTGATCCCGTCGATGATCGAGTTCGACTCCTGTCGCTGCGAGCCCTTGAGCGGAAGGCTCGAGTACACGTAGACCGTGTGGGAACTGTGATTAGGGGGCTTTGGCTTTGCGCCCTGTGGGGGGTTGAGCGTGATCGAGCGGTTGGACCCGCACGCCGCGAGCGCCGCTGCGCAGAACGCCGCGGCTCCGACCTTGAGCAGGAGACAAGTACTCGCTCGCATTCAGCCTCTCACCGTCTCCCAATAATGAAGCGTGCCGGCGTTCACCCCTGGGTAGTGGGTGCCGCCGCGAAGGGCACAAGTTTGCCGTTGCGCAGCCGCGCGAACACGAACGCGTCCAGGCTCGTGTTCCCGCCGCTGTCAATCGAGTAGGTGCCGAGCACCGACGGGACCTTCCGCTGGCCCAGAAAATCCTTGATCACGGTGTTGCGGTTGTTGGCGCCTGAGCCCGCGTGCTGGAGGACGCGCAGCACCGCTGACATCGCCTCGTATCCGAAAATCGCCTCGGTGTTCGGGGCGTGGTGGTAGGCCGCCTTGAACGCGGTCACGAAGCCCTTGCCCTCGGCGGACACATCCTTCGGCATGAAGCCGGGGATCGACACGTAGAGGCTGTGAACCGAGGAGGAGAGCGCCGAGGTGAAGGCGGTGCTGTCCAGCGACGATGGGCCGAACAGCTTCGCAGTCGGCGCCATGCTCGCGATGTGGTTGAAGAACTTGGCGGCCGCGGATGGCGACTCGGCGCCATAGAAGTAACCGTTGACCTCCTCACCGACGGAGGCCTCGAGCGTCAGACCCGCGGCCGTCGCGTCGCTGCTCACCTCGTCGGCGATCGCCTTGCCGTAGTCGCTGCCATCGTTGGCGATGTAGAGCCTGGTCACGCCCGACGCCTTCATCTCCGCGACCTGTGCCTTGGCCTCGCCGGCGGCGCTGGGGACGACGCGCGCGAAGGTCCGGCCGTAGGTGCTCCAGGACTCGAAGTACGTCTGGGGCGCACCCGTCACCGCCGTGGTGCTCTGGCTCAGCTCGAGCGCCGTGTCGGTCGGGCTGACCTGGAGCAGGTCGAGCGTGTTGGTGATGCCGACCGTCTGGTCCGAACTGCCCGGCGCGATCTCACCGAGGTAGGCGATCGCAGTCGGGTCTTGGATCGCGTCGCGCGCGTTCTGTGAGATGGTCGACTCCTTCCGCGTCAACATCTCGAGTTTGTAGTCAGTGACCTCACCGTGATGTTGCGAGAACGCCAGCTTCTCAGCGTCGACGACGTCCTGGGCGACCGCGTTGCTGGCGAAATTCGAGGGCTCGCTGACATAGATCGTCAGCGTTTTCCCGGAGACCGTGACAGCGCTGCTGGAGGAACTGTTCTGCGCGCAGCCCGCGACTGCGAGCGCGGCCAGACATGCGACGCTCGCGCTGGCGAGCGCCCGGCGGGCGGGCACTACTGGTCTTTCCGGCCCGGCAGGTGCGGAGCGACGTTACGGAGGGCCGTCACGATCAGCACCATGACGATCGCAATCAGGAGGGCGTCGAAGCCTGACACGTTGAGCGCCCAGAGAACGATCCAGATGCACAGGCCAATGGTTCCGGTGATTACAAGTGCCATCGGCGCAATCCTATCCGAGTGGCGCGACGCCGGGAGCCCTCGTCACGCCGCCAATGCGAGCGCAAAATCGGCCACCAACGAGCGCACCGCATCGACTGACTCATGCGATTCACCTGCGGCGCGCACGAGCCGACTACCGACGATCACGCCGTCGGCGCCGGCATCCGCGGCGGCCGCGGCCTGATCCGGCGTGCCGATGCCGAAGCCGACGGCCACTGGTGTGTCGGTGTGAGCGCGGGCGCGCGCCAGCACGTCCGCAAGCGAGAGGTCGGTGCCCGCACGCTCGCCGGTGGTGCCCGTCACCGAAACCGTGTAGAGGAACCCACGCGCCCGCGCACCGATCTGCGCGAGCCGTGACTCCGGCGTCGTCGGCGCGACCAACGGCACCAGCGCAAGACCGCGCGCGTCCAGGGCGGCGAGCGTCGCCGGAGCTTCTTCGAGCGGCAGATCGGGCACGATCAGGCCGCTCGCGCCGACCGCGACGAGCATCTCGGTGAAGCGCTCGAGCCCTCGCGCCAGCACGAGGTTGGCATAACACATCACGATCACCGGCACCTCGTCAGCGACCTCGCGCGCGACGCTCAGGGCGTCCGCGGCATTCGCCCCGGCGGCGAGCGCTGCGACCCCCGCGGCGTGGATCACCGGGCCGTCGGCGAGCGGGTCGGAGAACGGCACGCCGAGCTCGATCAGGTCGGCGCCGCCTTCCACGTAGGCGCAGGCGATTTCCCGCGAGCGATCGAGGTCCGGGAACCCCGCCATCAGGTACGGCATCAGGGCCGCGCGACGCCCGTTCGCGCGCGCCGATTCGAACGCCTCGGCGATCCGCTCGATGCCGCTCACGATCAAGCGCCCTGCTCCGATGCTGCCGTGGTCCCGTAGGCGGAACTGAATCCGAGCTTGTCGAGCGCTTCGACGAGGTCCTTGTCGCCGCGGCCGGACAGGCAGACGACGTCGAGTTCACTGTCCGGATTGGCCAGCGTCCATGCGAGCGCATGCGCGCTCTCGAGCGCCGGAATTATGCCCTCGAGTCGGGCGACCTTCGCGAACGTCTGCAGCGCCTGATCGTCGTTGATCGCCACGTAGCTGGCGCGGCCCTGATCCCGGAGCCATGCGTGCTCGGGTCCGCTGCCCGGATAGTCGAGACCGGCCGAGATCGAGTGGGCTTCGAGGATCTGACCGTCCTCATCCTGCATGATCGCCGAGTAGGACCCGTGCAGGACACCGGCGGGACCGCCGACGGTGAGCGGCGCGCCGTGCCGACCAGTCTCGATCCCCTCCCCCGCGGCCTCGACGCCGATCAGCTTGACGCCGCGGTCCTCGAGAAAACCGGCGAACAGGCCGATCGCGTTCGAGCCACCGCCGACGCATGCGATCACGCGATCGGGCAGGCGGCCGGCTTGGGCGATCACCTGTGTGCGCGCCTCGTCTCCGATGACCCGCTGCAGATCGCGCACGAGCGCCGGGTAGGGCGCCGGGCCTACGCACGAGCCGATGATGTAGTGGGTGTCGCCGACGTTTGTGACCCAGTCGCGGATTGCCGCGGAGACGGCCTCCTTCAGCGTCCGCGCTCCGGCTTCGACCGCGACGACGGTGGCCCCGAGCAGCTCCATCCGCTGGACGTTGGGCAGCTGGCGGCGGATGTCCTCCGTGCCCATGTAGACGATGCATTCGAGGTCGAGTAGGGCGCATGCGGTGGCGCTCGCGACGCCATGCTGGCCGGCACCGGTCTCCGCGATGATCCGCGTCTTGCCCATGCGCTTGGCCAGCAGCGCCTGGCCGAGTGCATTGTTGATCTTGTGCGCGCCGGTGTGGTTGAGGTCCTCGCGCTTCAGATAGACCGTGTGACCGACCTCGGCGCTGATCCGTTCAGCGAGGTAGAGCGGCGAGGGACGTCCGACATAGTCGGAGAGCAGCGCATGCAGGCGCGCCTGGAAGCCGGCGTCCGCACGCGCCTCGATCCACGCCTGCTCGAGCTCGGCCAGCGCCGGCATCAGCGTCTCCGGGACGTACTGGCCGCCGTAGGGGCCGAAGCGATGCTCGACCGTGGCGCTCACGCGGCGTGCGCCTCGTGACCGAGGCCACCGTCGTGACCGAGACCACCTTCACCCAGCCCACTCTCACCAACCTGAGAATGATTCTGATTCTCATTATCATTTTGCTGCGGAGAGGAGGGGGCGTCCGGGTCCTCGGTCGCGCCGGTCGCGGCCACGGCCTCTGCAAAGGCGCGCATCTTTGCAGCGTCCTTGTAGCCGGGCGCGGACTCGACCCCACTGGCGACGTCGACCGCGAACGGCCGCACGGTCGCGATCGCGTTAGCGACGTTCTCGGGTGTGAGCCCGCCGCTGAGGATCAGCGGCACGCGCTGGCCCTTGCCCTTCGGTGGCGCGAGACGCCGATGCCCTGCCGCCAGCTCCCAGGCGAAGACCTCGCCGGTGCCGCCGGGGACGCCCGGCCTGTAGCTGTCAACGAGATGAAAGTCGGTGTGGAATCTGCCAAGCGACTGGATATCGGCACCACCGGCAACACGCACGGCCTTGATCACCCTGCAGCCCGTGCGGCGCGCCGCTTCGGCGCAGAACGCGGGCCCCTCATCGCCGTGTAGCTGCAGCATCGTCAGGCCGACAGCGTCGGCCGTGCGCGCGAGCTCGGCCAGAGTCGGGTTGACGAACACGCCGACGATCTCGGTCCGGCGCTTCAGGGACGCGGCGAGGCCCGCTGCGCGGTCCAGCGGGACCGCGCGCGGAGAGTGCGGCCACATGATCATCCCGACCGCCCAGGCGTCGAGCGAGACGGCTAGCTCGGCGTCCTGTTCGCGGGTGATCCCGCAGAACTTGATCTTCGGTGCCCTCACGCTTGTGATCCTAGAAGCACGCGGGTGGCCGCCTCGATGTCGGGGGCGCGCATCAGCGCCTCGCCGACGAGCGCCGCGTCGACGCCCGCTGCCGCGAGCTGTGCGAGCTGGGCATGCCTACGGAAGCCCGACTCGGCGACGACGACGGCCCCGTGCGGGACATCCGGGAGCAGCTGATACGTACGCTCGACGTCGACCTCGAGCGTCGTCAGGTCGCGGTTGTTGATCCCCACGATCTCGGCGCCGATCTCGTGTGCGGCATCGAGCTCGATCGCGTCGTGGACCTCGACGAGCGTCGCCAGCCCGAGTTGCGTGGCCAGCGAGTGCAGCCGGATCAGCGTGCCCGTGTCGAGCGCCGCCACGATCAGCAGGATCGCGTCCGCGCCGCCGGCCAGCGTCTCGTGCACCTGGTACTCCTCGACGATGAAGTCCTTGCGGAGGATCGGCAGGCTCGAGGCGGCGCGGGCTGTCGCCAGATCGGCGAGCGTCCCGCCGAAGCGGCTCTCCTCGGTCAGCACCGAGAGTGCCGCTGCGCCGGCGCGCTCATAGGCGGAGACGACATCGGCCAGCTCGAGTTCAGCCCGAATCACGCCCGCCGACGGCGAACTGCGCTTGTGCTCGGCGATCACCGAGATCCCAGGCGCCCTCAGCGCCCCGCGGAAGTCACGGATTGCGTCGAGGCCCGCGAGCCGCTGCTCGCCGGCTCTCACCAGCTCCGGCAGCGGCACGACGGTGGCCCGGCGCGCCACCCGGGTGCGCGTCTCCTCCACGATCTGGGTCAGCACGTTCACCCTTTGGACTCCTGCGGAGAGAGTTCGTTGGTGAGCGCCACGAACTGCTCGACCTTGGCGGCGGCGGCGCCGGTGTCGATCGCCTCCTGTGCCAGCAGCACGCCGCCTTCGAGCGTCTCCGCGCGGCCGCCGGCATAGATCGCGGCGCCGGCGTTGAGGACCGCGAGGTCACGCGCGGCGCCGGGCTCCCCGGCGAAGATCGCATGCGCGATCCGGGCGTTCTCCTGCGGATCGCCACCGGGCACGGCATCGGCCGGGTAGCGGGGCAGATCGAGGTCCTCCGGGATCACCGTGTACTCGAGGATCTCGCCATCCTGCACCTCGATCACGCGTGTCGCCGCGGAGATGCTGAGCTCGTCGAGGCTGTCCTCACTGCAGACCAGCAGCGCGTGACGGGTCCCGAGCAGCGCGAGCGCTCCGGCCATCTTCGGCAGCGTCGCCATGTCTGAGACGCCCAGCAGCTGGCGGTTGGCGCCCGCCGGATTGGTGAGCGGACCGAGGAAGTTGAAGGTGGTGCGCACCTTGAGCTCCTTGCGGACTTTCACGACCCGGCCGGTGGCCGGGTGGTGGTAGGGAGCGAACATGAAGCCGAAGCCGATCTCCTCGATGCAGCGTCCGACGCCGGCGGCGTCGAGGTCGATGCGCGCGCCCAGCGCCTCCAGGAGGTCGGCGGACCCCGACAGCCCCGTCGAGGAGCGGCTGCCGTGCTTTGCGACCATGCAGCCGGCGCCCGCGGCGATAAGAGCCGCCGTCGTCGAGACGTTGAAGGTGGTGCGGCCGCCGCCGGTGCCGGCGGTGTCGAGCAGGTCCTCGCCGGCCGTGGGGACGAACGCGGCGAACGCGCGCATCGTCCGCGCCAGTCCGGCGAGCTCCTCGACCGTCTCCCCCTTCACGCGCAGAGCGATCAGGAAGCCCGCGATCTCGATGTCGGTTGCCTCGCCGGCCATGATTTCGGCGAGCGCCTCGGCAGCGTCGCTCTCGCTGAGGTCGCGCCGGTCGGCGAGGCGATCGATCGCGCGGGTCAGCAGCTCGCTCACGGGGTGCGCTCCGTGAAGTTCCTGAGTATTTCCTTGCCGTGCTCGGTCAGGACCGACTCGGGGTGGAACTGGACGCCCTCGGCGGGCAGTTCGCGGTGCCGGACGGCCATCATCACGCCGCCTCCAGTGGCGCTCGCCTCGAGCACGTCGGGTAGCTCGTCCGATGCGATCAGCGAGTGGTAGCGGCCGACCTCGAGGTCCTGGGGAAGGCCGGCGAAGATCGTGCGCCCGTCGTGCTGAATCCTCGATGTCTTGCCGTGGATCGGCTCGTGGCGGATCACCTTGCCGCCCCAGGCCTGGACCAGGGCCTGGTGGCCGAGGCAAACGCCGAGCGTCGGGATGCCGGCCAGGGGGAAGCGTTTGACCGCCTCGAGGCTGATGCCCGCCTCGTTGGGCGTGCACGGGCCAGGTGAGATGATCACGCGGTCATAGCCGCGGACCAGCAGATCCTCGACGGTGGCGTGGTCGTTGCGCACCACCTCTATGTCGTGCGCGGGCGTCTCGAGCTCACCCAGGTACTGGACGAGGTTGTAGGTGAAGCTGTCGTAGTTGTCGATGACGAGGATGCGCACGTGATCTAGGTGTAGCGGTGCTTGGCGAGGAAGCGCTCGAGCGTGCCGACGAAGCTCGAGGTCAAGTGGCCGTCCGCGGTCTGCAACTGCAGGACGGTGCGAACCGTGGCGGCGTCCCCGAGATTGTCCTCATCGCCCGCCCAGGCGGCGATCGCACCCCGCCCCTGGGCCGGATTCTTGTAGTAGAGCTTCAGCCATTTCGCAGCGTCCGCGGCGATCAGCTTGGGGAATCTCTTTGTCACGTTCACGAAAGCGGCGTGCTTGAACGCGAAGATCTGGAGCGGCAGGCCTGATTCGTAGCACGCGCTGAACCGGCAGTAGAAGGCCGGGTCCCCGGAGACGAAGTCGGTCGCGCCACCCACGCCGATCTGTGAAAGCTGCGCTCCGTCCTCTCCGAAATTGCGCCGGGCCGCGAGCGTGTAGTGACCGCCCGGTGCCGCCGACGGCGCGTATACCTGAACGACTGAGCAGCAGTCGGCCCCGCCGGTGAAGAGGCTGAGGACCACGTCCTCTCCGCTGCCCGGGTAAAGCCACACGATCCGCACGGTGCGCGGGCCCGTGGGGGCGCAGGCCTTGAAGCACCCCTTCGACGACACCGGACCGTCGTATAGCGTCTTGCCGCCCGACTCGGTGATCGTCAGCCGCTCCTGACTGGTGGTCACGCCCGAGCCCGAATAGCTGAGCGTGGCGTAGATGCCGGCCGCCTCCGAGCCGATCTTGTGGGCGAGAGCGGTTGCGGGCGCCATCAGCGCCGCGAGCAAGGCCACGATGAAGATGAATCTGCGCACCTCTACTCCCAGTCGGGCTGCGAAATCGCAGTCTCGATCGCCTGCAGCACGGCCTTGGACTTGTTGACCGATTCCTCGTACTCGTAGGCGGGCTTCGCGTCTGCGACGGTGCCGCCTCCCGCCTGCACATAGACGGTGCCTTCCTTGATCACCGCGGTGCGGATGTGGATGCAGGTGTCGACGTCGCCTCCGTAGCTGGCGTAGCCGATCGCGCCGCCGTAGCCGCAGCGCTTGACAGGCTCGAGCTCGTCGATGATCTGCATCGCGCGAACCTTCGGCGCGCCTGAGAGCGTGCCCGCCGGCAGCACCGCGCGCAGCGCGTCGAGCGCTCCCACGCCCTGTCGAAGCGTGCCGCTGACGTTGGAGACGATGTGCATCACGTGGCTGTAGTTCTCCACGACCATGAAGTCGTCGACCCTGACCGAGCCGTACTCGCAGACGCGGCCGAGGTCGTTACGACCAAGGTCGACCAGCATCACGTGCTCAGCTCGCTCCTTCTCGTCGGCCAGCAGATCACGCGCGTACTCAGCATCCTGCTCGGCGGTGGCGCCGCGCGGGCGGGTGCCCGCGATCGGAGTGGTAGAGACACGGCGTCCGCTGACTGTGACGAGCGGCTCGGGGCTGGCGCCAGCGATCTCGAAGTCGCCGAAGTCGAGGTAGTACATGTACGGCGACGGGTTCACGGCCCGCAGACCGCGATAGATCGAGAAGCCGCTGACCGGGGTCTTCGCCGACCAGCGCTGCGACGGCACCACCTGAAAGGCGTCGCCGGCATATATGTAGTCGATGATCCTGGCCACGTTGGCCTCGAAGTGCTCGCGCGTCATGTTCGAGACGAACTCCGGAGCGGTGCGGTAAGCGATCTCCGCCGTGAGCGCCGCACGTGGCAATGGACCGGCGAGGATCTCCCTGATCGCCTCGACCTTTACGCGCGCAGTGTCGGCATCGTCGCTCGGGTGCGCGACGACCGTGATCGTATGCTTGAAGTGATCGAACGCGACCACCGTGTCGGTCAGGATCAGCGCCAGATCGGGGAGCCCGAGCTCATCAGGGTTGGGCTCACCAAGCGCTTCGACGGTGCGCACGAGGTCGTAGGCGAACATGCCGACGGCGCCGCCGCCGAATGGCAGTTCCACACCCTCTGGCTGCTGCGTACCAACGGCGTCGAGCTCCCGCTGGAGCAGCGAGTACGGGTCGCCGGGATCGCCCAGCGACCAGCGCAGCACCTTGCGTGGGCGGTAGCCGATGAAACTGAAGCGACCGACGCGCCCCTGTTCGGCCGATTCGAGCAGGAACGCCGGCTCGCCGGCCGCCGCCGCGCGCAGCTTCAGGAAGGCGGAGACCGGCGTCTCGGTGTCTTCAACCCATGTCTCGGTGACCGGAACGCATTCAGCGACGGCGCTCATCAAGCACTCTCCCCGCGTCTGCGAGCGTCAGCGAGCGGCTGGCGAGCAGCACCGAGAGGTGGTAGAGCACGTCGGCCGCTTCGTTGGCGACGCGCTCGTCGGACTCCTCGCGCGCGGCGCGCGCAACCTCCTCCGCCTCCTCCTGCACCTTCTCGCCGATCAGGGCCGGGTCGGCCAGCAGCGCGGCGGTGTAGGAGCCGTCCGGCCGTTCTGACCCGCGCGCCGCGATCGTCCGCTCGAGCGCGGGCAGCACCTCATAGGGCGCCTGCTCGTTGAAGTCCCCGCGGTAGAAGCAGGTGCGCTCGCCGGTGTGGCAGGCCGGACCCGTCGTCTCGACCAACGCCAGCACCGCGTCGGCATCGCAGTCGTAGCGAAGCGCCTTGAGCTGCTGCACGTTTCCGGAGGTCTCGCCCTTATGCCACAACTCCTGACGCGAGCGGCTGAAGAAGTGCATCTCCCCCGTCTCCTGAGTGAGCGCCAGCGCGTCCGCGTTCATGTACGCGAGCGTCAGCACCTCGCCGCTCGTCCAGTCCTGGACGATGCACGGGACGAGACCGCGCTCGTCGAACTTCACTTCAGAGGCATCCATTGCCTCGAAGTCTATGGGGCTATTCGATCCCGAGCCGGTCGAGGAGTCGGTCGTCGGCACGCCAGTGACGGCGGACGCGCACCTGCAATGCAAGGTGCACATGACCGCCAAGCTCCCGTTCTATGGCGCGTCGCGCTCCCATACCGATCGCCTTGATCATACGACCACCAGAGCCGATCAGGATCCCCTTCTGCGAGTCGGTCTCCACCAGGATCACCGCGTCAACGCGGAACCTGCCGTCGTGCTCCTCGACGTTCTCGATCTCGACCTCGACGGCGTGTGGCACCTCCTCGCGCGTGCGAGACAGGATCTGCTCGCGCACGAGCTCGGCGAGCACAACCGACTCGGTCTGGTCCGACAGCTGGCTTGGATCGAAGTAGAACGGGCTGCTGGGCAGTAGCGAGACGAGATGGTCGAGCAACTCCTCGACACCGGTGCCCCTGCGGGCCGAGATCGGGAAGATCGCCTCCGAGATCTCGAGGTCGGCGACCGCCTGGAGCGCCTCCACCGTCTTCGCGCGGTCGGTGCGGTCGACCTTGTTGACGGCAACGACGACCGGAGCCGTCGCGCCCCTCAGCAGGCTCGCGATGAAGCGATCGCCCGGGCCGATGCCCTGCTCGGCGTTGACCACCATCAGGCAGCCGTCGGCCTCGTCCAGCTCGGACTCGACACGACGTTGCATGCGCTCGGTCAGCGCATCGCGTGGGCGTTGCACGCCGGGCAGATCGACCAACACGAGCTGCCAGTCGGCGCCGCCCGCGACGGCGCGGATCGCGCGACGTGTCGTCTGCGGCTTGTCCGAGACGATCGCGACCTTGCTGCCGACGAGGGCGTTGGTGAGCGTCGACTTGCCGACGTTCGGCCGGCCGGCCAGCGCGATGAAGCCCGAGCGCGTTCCGGGCTGCGAGCCCGAGGCGAGGCTGTTGGCGACGCTGCTCATCGGATCCAGCGCATCAGCTCGGACTGCAGTGCCAACATCTCACCCTCGTCGACCTCGTGGTCCATCCCCGTCAGGTGCAGGGTGCCATGCACAACGGCCTCCCTTAGATCGGTTGTGTGCTCCGGGCAGATGACGATGTCGCCGAGCTCCCGCGGCCCGGCCGGCTCACCGTCCTCGTCCACGCCGAACGAGAGCACGTCCGTCGGCGTGTCCTTGTCGCGGTACTCGAGGTTGAGCACGCGGATGCGATCCTCGTCCACGAACTGAACGGCCATATGCCCCTCCTCGATCCCGGCGGAGGCGAGCGCAAGCACGCACAGCTCGCGCACCTCCAGCGCCGTCGGGGCATCCGGCACCAGCTGGTCGATCCCCAGCACCTCGATGTCGAGGCCGCTCGAGGTCATCCGCGAGTCACGCTCGTTTGGCGGGACGCAGCTCAGGCGCCATCCGCTGCGAGTGCTCGTTGTAGGCAGCGACGATCCGGCGCACGAGCTTGTGCCGGACGACGTCCTCCTCACCGAAGCGAACGAAGCCGATGTCCTCGACGCCTTCGAGGATCTCGGAGACGACCGTGAGTCCCGAGGCCTGCTCACGCGGCAGGTCCACCTGGGTGACGTCACCGGTCACCACCACCTTGGAGTTGAAGCCCAGACGCGTTAGGAACATCTTCATCTGCTCAGGCGTGGTGTTCTGCGCCTCGTCGAGGATGATGAAGCTGTCATTGAGCGTGCGACCGCGCATGAACGCGAGCGGCGCGACCTCGATCACACCGCGCTCCAGGTATTGGCTGACCTTCTCGGCCTCGAGCATGTCGTGCAGCGCGTCGAACAGCGGCCGCAGGTACGGATCGACCTTCGCCATCAGGTCGCCGGGCAGGAAGCCCAGGCGCTCGCCGGCCTCGACCGCCGGACGCGTGAGGATGATGCGGTTGACCTCACGGCGGTGAAGCGCCCCCGCGGCGAGCGCGACCGCCAGGAAGGTCTTGCCGGTGCCGGCGGGACCGATCCCGAAGGTGATCGTGTTCTCGCGGATCGAGTCGACGTAGCGCTTCTGGTGCACCGTCTTGGGCGCGACCTTGGTCGCGCGGTGGCGCCAGATGACGTCCTCGAGGATCGCGGCCGGATCCTCGTGTTCGTCGAGCGCCTGTGCGACCGCCTCGACCGTGCCGGGCACGAGCTCGTGACCCTGCTCGACGAGTTCCGCGAGCTCGCGCACGACCGCCGCGGCCGCGCTCACCGCGTCGGGCTCACCCTCGAGCGTCAGCAGGTTGCCGCGCAGGAACACGTCGCAGTCGATGTGCTCGATCAGCGTCCTGAGGATCCTGTCGCCGGTCCCGGCCAGCTCGGCGGCGACGCCGTTGTCCAGTTCTATCTGGTTCCGCATCCGACTCCTCTTATGAGGTCATTGCGCCCAGGGCGGCTCGCACCGCCTCCGACGCCCGCTTGCCGTCAACCAGGCCCCCGGCCTGATCCATTACCACCTTCATCACCGTACCCATGTCCTTGGGCCCTCCGGCGCCCGTCTGCTCCACCGCGCCCACGACGATCGCGTCAAGCTGGGCGTCGGTCAGATCGGGCGGCAGATAGCGCGCGATCATCGTCGCCTCCGCCTGCTCCTTCTGCGCAAGATCGGGTCGGTTGGCGCTCTGAAACTGCGTGGCTGCCTCGAGCCGCCGCTTATGCTCGCGGCGGAGCACGGCGAACTCATCGCCGTTGCCCTCCTTGATGTCCTTCTGAAGCTCGGAGACCAGCAAGCGCAAGGCTCCGACGAGATCCCTCTCGCCTGCCTTCATCGCGCGAACCGCGTCCGCACGCACCTGTTCGAGAACGCTCAACTGAAGACAAGGATACGACGCCCGGGTGACGACGTCGTGTCAGACCTCGCCGCTCGCGACCGACAACCCCACGAACCTCCGGTCGCTGTGCGCCCCAGGACGTTTCCTCATGCCGGCGTGCTCGAGAGAGGAGAGAGAGCTCTTGCGAAGTGCCGGCACGAAGCTATGGCCGAGGGGCGACGATGCCCAGAAGTTGGCCACCACGGAGAAGCGGTCGCGAGCGGTTACAACAGGCTCTAGATCTCACCCCCTTCAGTTCGCATCTCACCTCGAGAAGGATGCCCCGGAGCCGATCGCGATACATCGGCCTTCTGGACAGAATCGACGCGCAGCAATTGGCCACGCGCGCAGATCGGTGGCCGCCGGTGTTACTCCTCGTCGAGGATCGCGGCGTCCGCTCCGCCCGGCGTGACCACGCCCGGGTCCGCTACCGGCTTTGCCTCCGGCTCTGCTGCCGGCTCTGCCTCCGAGGGCGACGGCGGCATCTCGAGCGGCGGCGGATGACCGAGCTGCCCCATCTCCGCGAGGTCGCGCGGGAACAGGATCTCGACCGACCAGTCCGCAATCAGCCGTGATTTGCGGTCAAGGCCCGGCAGCCAGGCCAGGTGGTAGAAGCGGCAGATCGCCCAGGCGGGGAAGCCCTTCACACGCACGCCCATCAGGTTCGCGACGGCGGTGTGGCGGCCCAGTTCGGCGAACGCGCCGAGCGTCTTGAACGTGAACGGCTTCGGCGCCTGGCCACGCATCACCGCGGCGATGTTCTTGCCCAGCAGCTTGCCCTGGCGGATTGCGTGCTGCGCCGTGGGCGGGCACGGCTCTCCGGGACGGGCCGGGTCCGGGACGGCGGCGATGTCACCGATCGCCCAGATGTTGTCGTAGCCCTGCACCTGCATGTACTCGTTGCAGATGATGCGGCCGTACTCGAGCGGCAGCCCCAGCCGGGTCGCCACGGGGCTCGCGCGCACACCCGCCGTCCACACGACCGTTCGCGTCTTCAGCGTTTCTCCGGTCGAGAGCACGACGCAGTCGGCGCGCACCTCGGTGACGGTCGTCTCCAGGCGGAACTCGACGCCACGCCGGGATAGGTACCGCACGGTGAAATCGGCGAGCTGCTTCTGAATCTCCGGCATCACGCGCGCAGCGGCGTCGATCAGCGTGAACCGCGTGCCGGTCTCGCGGCAGCGCGGGTAGCGCTTGATCGCGTCGCTTGCGAAGCCCGCGAGTTCGGCGATGCCTTCGAGCCCCGCGTAACCGCCGCCGACGAACACGAAGCTCAGGTACTCGGCGCGGGCATCCTTGTCGTCGAGTCCCTCGGCGAGCTCGAAGTGGCGCACGATGCGGTTGCGCAGCGCCGTGGCCTCGGAGATCGTCTTGAAGCCGATCGCGTACTCGGTGAGGCCTGGGATCGGGACCACGCGCGCGACGGAGCCGAGCGCGACGACGAGGTGGTCGTAGCGGTACTGCTTGGTCTCGCCCGAGATCATCTCGACCTGCAGCGTGTCGCGCGTGGGGTCGCCGCCGATCACGTAGCCGACCCGCAGTGAGGTCCGTTTCAGATGCTCTCGGAGCGGCACGACTATGTGCCGCGGATCCAGCGTGCCCGCCGCCGCGCCGGGCAGCAGCGGCGCGTAGGTCAGGAAGTTCACGTCGTTGACGAGCGTGATCCGCGCTCCGGCAGGGGCGAGCCGCTCGAGCTTCTTCGCCGTGTAGTAGCCGCCGAATCCGCCACCGGCTATGACGATGTGCTGGCTGATGCCCTGGAGGCTACCCGCGGTCCGGCGCTTCGAGCAACAACGCCGCCCACTCTCCCCCCGTCAGGCGGGTGCGCTCGCGATAGCCATGCTCGTGAAACGAGCGCGAGACCGAGTCCGCCTCGTCGATCAGCAGACCGCTGGCGACGATCCGGCCGTAGGCCGTACCGGCAATCGCCGCACTCCAGGCGAGCAGTAGCGGGCGCAGCAGGTTGGCGAGCACAAGCGGTGCCGGTGGCACCGGCTCGGAAACCAGGTTGAAGCGCCGCACCTCGATCAGGTCGGCGACGCCGTTGACCGCAGCGTTCTCGAGCGTCGCATCGACGGCGAGCTGGTCGTAGTCGAGCGCCAGCACCTTCCCCCAGCCGAGCTTGGCCGCCGCGATCGCGAGCACCCCCGAGCCGCAGCCGAGGTCGATCGCTCCGGGCGCTTCGGCGCGGCTGGGGGCCAGCGGGCCACCAGCCCAGGCGGTCGGTGCATCCAGATCCAGCAGCAGCTCGAGGCACAGCCGCGTAGTCGCGTGCGCACCGGTCCCGAACGCGCGACCAGGGTCGATCACCAGGTCCAGCGCCGTGTCCTGCGGCGGCTCCCATGGCGGCCGCACGCTGAGCCGGTCACCGAGCACGAGCGGCTTATGAAACTCGCGCCAGCGTTCTGACCAGTCGTCGGCAACCGTGGTCGTGCGCACCTCGACGAGCGCGTCGCCGGCCGCCGCCTGCAGATCCGGGAGCTCGGGCAGCTCGCCTGGCGGTCCGTAGACCGCGTACTCGACGGTCTGGGCGTCAATGTCAACCTCCTCGACGCCGCTGGGGGCGAGCTCGAGCAGCTCGGCCAGCACCAGTTCGGCATCGGCGCGGCGCACGCGCACCGCCAGCCGCAGCATCTGCCGACTCAGAGGTGGAAGGCGCGACGCAGCTTCGCGAACACGCCCTCGTCGGGGCTTGAGAGGTTCTCGGGCGTGAGCGTCTCGGCGAAGTGCTCGAGTCGTTTGCGCTGGTCGGACGTCAGGTTGCGTGGCGTGATCACGTTCACCACAACGCGCAGATCGCCCTGGCGACGGCCGCGCAGGGATGGCATCCCCCTTCCCTGCAGGACGATCGTCTCGTGTGGCTGGGTGCCGGCCGGAATCTCGACACCCTCCGGTCCGTCGACCGTCGACACATCGATCGTCGCGCCGAGTGCGGCCTGCGGGCCGGAGACGTCGACGGCCGTGATCAGATCGTCACCGTCGCGCACGAACCGCGAATCCTCTTTGACGCGCACGAGCACGTAGAGGTCGCCGGGCGGGCCACCGCGCTCACCGGCATTTCCCCGTGCGCTGACCCGGATCCGCTGCCCGTCAGCGATCCCAGCGGGCACATCGACCGACACCGTCTGGCGCTCCGGACGGCGGCCGCGACCGTTGCAGACGTGGCAGGGCTGCTTCGGAATCTTGCCCTCGCCGCCGCACTGATCGCAGGTCGTGGTGCTCATCACCTGGCCGATCAAGGTGCGGGTGACGGTTCGCAGCTGGCCCACGCCCTGGCACTTGGGGCAGGTCTCGATCGGTGTGCCGGGCTCGGCGCCGTTGCCATGGCAGTGCTCGCACCGCACGACAGCGTTGAACTTGAGCTCGACCGGGGTGCCGTGCGCGGCCTCGGCGAGCGTGACCTCGACGCCGGCCTGGAGGTCGCCGCCCTGCATCGGGCCGGCGGCACCGCCGCCAAAGCCGCCGCCAAAGCCACCGCCACCGCCGAAGGCGCTGCCGAACGCGCCACCGAGGCCGCCGCTGAAGAGCGCCTCGAACAGGTCCGACATCGAACCGAAGCCCTCGAAGTTGGGTGAGTAGCCGCCGCTGCGCAGGCCGTCGTGGCCGTAACGGTCGTAGGTGGCGCGGCGGTCCGTGTCCGACAGCACCTCGTAAGCCTCGGCCGCCTCCTTGAACCGCGCCTCGGCGTTGGGGTCCTCCGTGTTGACGTCCGGATGGAGCTCACGGGCGAGCCGGCGGAACGCCTTCTTGATCTCGGCGTCGTCGGCGTCGCGGGCGATTCCGAGGACGTCGTAGTAGTCGCGCTTCGGCGTCGACGCGCTCATCGCTCGTCGTAGACCTCGGCCACGAACGTCGACAGCTGCGCCGCGGCGTCGCGCACCACGCTGATCACGCGCGGGTAGTCCATCCGCAGCGGGCCGATCACCGACACCGTCCCGAGGTTGCGCTGCGGCAGCCCGTAGCCGGCGGCGACCAGCGCGAGCGACCGCAGAGCGGGCTGGTCGTTCTCGGCGCCGATCCGCACCCTGACCTCGTGCCCGCCGAGCGCGACCCGCAACACCCCGAGCATCGTCACGCGCCGCTCGAGCATGTCCATCAGCGTGTTCAGGCCGGTGACGTCGCCGCTGCGGTCGAGCGCCATCAGCCGCGAGGTGCCGTCGATGTAGATGCTGTCCTCGGCAGCCTCGGAGAGGTCGGTGAAGACCGGGAGTAGGGCGCTCAGGAAGTCAGTCTCGCCATGCGAAAGCGACGGATCGAGCAGTCTCTGCATGAGCCGCCGGGCGCCGAGACCGGTGCCGGCTAGGCGCTCGTTGAGGTAGCTGCCGGCCCAGTCGGCGAGGCCGGGGTCGACCGGCGAGTCGAACGTGAACAGCCGCTTGTTGACGCCGCCGGTGGAGGTGATCACGACCACCATCAGCACCTGCGGCTGCAGCGTCAGCACCTCAATGTGGCGAACCGTGGCGGTGTCGATCGGCGGCGCCGTGACGATCGCGAGCAGGTTCGTGACCTGCGACAGGGTCTCGGTCGTGACCCGCATCGCCTCATCGACCTCCCGACGCACCAGTGAGAGGCCCAGCGGCGGCGAGTCGACGTCCTCGGGGAGCAGACGATCGACGAAGTACCGGTAGCCGGACTCGGTCGGAACCCGTCCGGCGGACGTGTGCGGATGCTGGAGCAGCCCCAGCTCCTCGAGGCTTGCGAGCTCGTGGCGGATCGTGGAGGGTCCCCACGCGAAACCGGTCGCGAGTGACTTCGATCCCACGGGCGCGCCGGCGGCGAGGTATTCCTCGACGACGCGGCGCAAAACCAGTTCCTGACGTTCGCTCAGCACCCTGAGGATTCTAGGAGCGCCACTGGCGACGCTTCCCGGGACGGTCCCGTGGGGCCAAGCGGCGCGACGGGCTCAGCTGACGCGCAGCTCGGCCACGGCGTTGCGGATCAGGCGCGTGCCGCCCTGGGTGGCTTCGAGCTTGGCGGTGGCGACACCGTCCGCGACTGAGGAGACCTCACCGCGGACGACCACCTCCTCGCCGATCCGCCCCATGCCGCGGAATTGGACGCTCAGCGAGCGCAGGGCGGTCGGGTCGCCCGCGGCCTCGGTGGTGGCGCGTGCGACCTGCGCCATCGACCACAGGCCGTGGAGGATGCGGCCCGGCAATCCGACCTGCAGCGCGAACTGCTCGTCGATGTGGATCGGATTGAAGTCGCCCGAGGCGCCCGCGTAGCGCACGGTCACGTACGGATCCGGCGTGACTCTCAGCTCGATCGCGTCGCCCTCACGCAGCGGCGCGGCCATCACTGCACCCCCCGCACGATCGTCGACCACGTGCCCGAACACGTCGTCGCGCCGCAGTCGTTCACCGACACCGTTTCGAACGTGTAGAACCGCAGTCCCGCGCGCTCGCTGATCTGCTTGACGGTGAGCGTCGTCGTGACCTCGTCCCCGGCAACCACCGGCTGCTCCCAGTGGAACTCCTGCGCCCCGTGCACGAGCCGCGCGAAGTCGATCTCGAGTTCCGGGTCGAACAGCGCCGCGATGAACGGA
Organism: Solirubrobacteraceae bacterium; assembly: GCA_035531655.1. Taxonomy (GTDB): domain Bacteria; phylum Actinomycetota; class Thermoleophilia; order Solirubrobacterales; family Solirubrobacteraceae; genus Palsa-465. The sequence continues at coordinate 1,075 of DATKSM010000004.1, read as the reverse complement.
GCGCTGGCGTAGACGACGACGAACATCGGCGGCGCCAGCAGGTCCGCGTATCCCGCCGCACGCGCAGCCCCGAGGTCCAGATACAGCGGCTCGGTCTCGCCGACGGAGTGTGCGTATTCACGTACCTTCTCGCGCCCGACCGCGTAGGTCACCGGCGCATAGCGCTTGCCGATCTTGTCCACTGGCACGGGCACGGCGCCGAAGTCTGGCACGGCCCGCGCTCACGTGCGAAGCTTTGCACCACTTTTGCCGCAGTGGAGATCTAAACTCCACAGAGTCACTGAACAAAGGAGAGCCATGACACTTTCGCTGGGCGCGACGGCGCCTGATTTTGAGGCTGATACGACTGAGGGACGGATCTCGTTCCACGACTGGGTCGGCGACTCGTGGGCTGTGCTGTTCTCGCACCCCAAGAGCTTCACGCCGGTGTGCACAACCGAGCTCGGTTACATGGCCAGGATCGAGCCTGAGTTCGCCCGCCGGGGCGTCAAGGTGATCGGACTGTCCGTCGACGGTGTTGCCGATAACGAGAGCTGGGCATCGGACATCGAAGAGACCCAGGGGTACGCCCCCAACTATCCGATCATCTCCGACGCCGACTTCCATGTCGCAAAGCTCTACGAGATGCTCCCAGCCGAAACCGAGGGTGACGCCAAAACACGCACCCCCGCTGACAATCAGACGGTTCGCAACGTGTTCGTGATCGGCCCGGACAAGAAGATCAAGCTGATCCTCGTCTACCCGATGACAACCGGACGCAACTTCGATGAGGTGCTGCGCGTGATCGACTCGCTGCAGCTGACGGCCAACCACAAGGTCGCCACCCCTGCCCAGTGGCAGCAGGGCGACAAAGTCATCATCGCCGGCTCGGTCAACAACGAACAGGCCAAAGAGATCTTCGGCGAATGGGAAGAACCCAAGCCCTACCTGCGGATCACCCCGCAACCGAAGTAATCGGAGGGCACGTCACGACCGATTCTCCCGAGACTCCTGGCGTCGACCAGCCCCTGAAGCGCGCCGGTTCGATCTCGTATCTGCACATCCCGGCCGCCGACGTCCATGAAGCCGCGCGCTT
>DATKSM010000003.1:0-10485 GCA_035531655.1 Solirubrobacteraceae bacterium | reverse complement strand
GTCGCGGAGCGTTCGGCGGCGGCAAGCACGGAAGCGGGGATCGGGTGACCGGCCGCCGCCGCCAGCAGCGGCACGGCCGCGAGCGCGGAGCTTGCCAGCTGCTCACCCGGCCCGGGCGCAGGGGCTCGCACGGCCTCTTCGGCAGACGACACCTTATGCGGCCCGCGGACCGGCCCGTGCAGCCCGAAGCCGCTCGGCATCACGACCAGCACCTGGCCGCGGTAGCTGAGCGAGAGCTCTGTGTTGAGATACGCGGCGTACTTGCCGGGCCGGTTCCACAGCGGCGTCACGGTGCCGAGGTCGTTCGCGCTGGCGATCAGCGCGACGCGGATCGGAAAGCCGGCGCGCTCGCTCGCGTTCAGGACCGCCTCGAGCTCCGCCTGCCCCGCCTGCGAGACGCCGTCGATCGGGTTGAAGAGGACGCTCTCAACGAGCACATCGCTCGCCGGGTCTCCGTCGGCAAGCGCCGCCGGAGCCGCGATCAGCACCGCGCTCGCCAGAATGGCGGTGATGACAGCCAGGCGCACGGGTGTCCAGTCTAGGGTTCGTAGGCGCGGGGTCGCGATCCTCGCCTGCCTCACCGCTGGGCTCGGCGCACTGCTGGTCTTGCCCGCCACGGCCACTGCGGACGGCCCGATCACGCCGACCGCGACCGACTACCTCGCCCGCATAACGCACGTTCCCGCGGGCATCCAGGCCAAGGTCACCGACGGGTACCTGAATCTCTGGATGCGAGTGCCGCCAACCGAAGATGTCACCGTGCGCGACTACGTCGGCGCCCCGTGGGTGCGGTTCAGCCCGGCTGGCGTCGCGATCAATCAGAACTCAGAGGAGTACTACCTGAGCCAGGTCCCGGTACCGGCGACGGTGCCGACCAGACTGACGCGCCCGCCCTACCCCCCGCCCCACTGGGTCAAGGTCTCGAGCGGCCACTCCTACGAGTGGCGTGAGGGACGCCTGCACGCGCTGGCCAACATTGCGCTCGCCCCAGGCCAGAGCTACCTCGGCAAGTGGAAGCTACCGGTCGTCGTGAATGGCCGGCACGCAAGCATCATCGGGGGTATCTGGCACCGAGGCGCCCCGTCGGTCGTATGGTTCTGGCCGGTGCTGGTGCTGCTCACCTGCGCTTTGGCGGCGTGGCGCGTGCGCTCGGCGGAGCTCGACAGGGGTCTCTCGCGCGCGATCGCGCTGCTGCTGCTCGTGCTCGTCGCGGTCGGCATGGGCGGCAAGTACCTGCACGGCAACCCGGACGTCACCGCCGGCAACGTACTTCTGCTGCTCCTGACGCTCGCCGTATTGGGCGCGGTCGCCGGCCGTCTGCTCGGCGGCCGCTCCGGCGGGCCGCTGCTGCTGCTCACCGCGGTGATCGCGCTGTGGGCAGGGCTCACGCTGCTGCCGGTGCTGACACACGGGTATGCGCTGGTCGTGCTGCCTCTGTTCCTCGTGCGCGTGATTGCGGCGGCGCTGCTCGGCGGCGCGCTCAGCCTCGTGCTCTTCGCGGTGCGGATGCTCGACCGAGTTGCGACGTGAGGCGAGCGGTCGGGCTCATGCTGGTCGTGGTGGTGCCCGCCTGCGGACTGATCGCGGGCTGTGGCGGCGCCCCGGCCGCGAAGGCCCGCCAGCGCACGAGCAGGATCCCGACCTCCCTGCTCGCGGGCGTGCGCCCGATCGGACGCGGGCCGCGGTTCCAGCCTCCGGTGAAGGGCCCGGTAACCCGCGCCTGCGCGGCGCGACTCGGTGAACGCGAGCAGGCCCACGTCGAACTTTTCGGCGCCGATCGCGTGGTGCTGCTGGCGGCCGGGATCGGCACGCGTGGGCCGCGCAGGCTCGTCGACGGGCGCCTGCAGCGCGCAGCCTGTTTCGGAGGGCTGGTGACACTCGATCCTACGGGGACGGTGTACTTCCGCCCCGGCGCGCGTGCGACCATTGGTGAACTCTTTGCAGCCTGGGGTCAGCCGCTCACGCCCACACGGATCGCCTCGTTCAGCGGCGGACGCGTGCACGTGTACGTGAACGGCCTTCTGCGTCACGGGTCGCCGCGCTCGGTACCGCTGACATCCGGCGCGGAGATCGTGCTCGAGGTCGGCCCGCACGTGCCGCCGCACACACATTTCACCTTCCCGCAACTCCCATCGGGGCGCCTGAGATGAGCGCAATGTCCACACCCACTCTCGCTCCCACGCTTCGGGGTTACCGGCGCAAGTGGCTGGCACCGGATCTGATCGCCGCCGCAACGCTGCTCGTGATCGCAGTGCCGGAGCAGCTGGCGACGTCGCGCCTGGCGGGGATGCCACCGATCGCCGGCCTCTACGCGTTCATCGCCGGCAGTCTCGTCTTTGCGCTGTTGGGCTCGAGCCCGCAGGTCTCGGTCGGCGCCGATTCCACGATCGCGCCGCTGTTCGCCGCGGGGCTCGGCGTGTTCGCCTCCACCGACAGCGCGCACTACGGCGACCTCGTCGGGATCCTCGCGGTGATGTCAGGCGTGATCGTCGCGGCTGTCTGGCTGCTGCGTCTCGGCTGGGTCGCGGAGTTTCTGTCGGCGCCGATCATCGCGGGCTTCCTCGCTGGGATCGGGGTCGTGATCGTCGTGCACCAGCTGCCTGACCTGCTCGGCGTCGCCGGCGGCGGCAGCTCGACGCTCGGGCGCCTCAAGGACGTCGTCGACCAGCTGAACGGGACCTGTGCATGGACGGTCGTGATCGGACTCGGCGTGTTCGCGATCGTGACCGGCTTCGCACGTTTCAGCCGGCGTGTGCCGGGAGCGCTGATTGCACTCGTTGCGGCCACCGCGTTGGTCGCGATTCTCGGGCTGCAGCACCACGGCGTCGCAATCCTCGGTCACGTCGCGAACGGCGCTCCGAGCTTGGGGCTGAGGGGGCTATCGCTGCACACGCTCGGAGAGGTGGCACCGGTGGCCGCGATCGTCGCGCTCGTGGTCGTCACGCAATCGGCCGCGACGACGCGGGCCTTCGAGCCGGCCGTATCGACGTCCGCGTCGGCCGCCGGGCCAGGCCGCGAGGTCTCTGCCGGTCGCGACCTGATGGCGGTGGGCGCCGGCAACATCCTGGCGGGCCTCGTCGGGGCTTTCCCGGTCAACGCCAGCCCGCCGCGCACCGCCGCGGTCGCGCAGGCGGGCGGGCGCACCCAGCTCGCCGGCCTGGTGGCAGCGCTTGTGATGATCGCCCTCGTCCCGGCCGCCGCCGTTCTCCACGACGTGCCGGTCGCCGCGCTCGCCGGCGTGCTGCTGTTCATCGCGACACGGATCGTGCGCGTGGGCGAGCTGCGCGCGGTCGCGCGCTTCGACCGGGTCGAGCTCGCGCTCGCGCTGGTGACGCTCGTGACGGTCGCCCTGCTCGGCGTCGAGCAGGGCATCGGCGTGGCCGTGGCGCTCGCAATCCTCGATCGTACGCGTCTAACCGCGCGCCCGCAGCTGCACGTGCTGGGACGCATCCCCGGCACCACGAGCTGGGCGCCGCTGTCAGGCCCCGACCGCGCCGCCCCGGTCGGCGACGTGCTCGTGGTGTTGTTCGCGACACCGCTCTGGTACGCCAACTCAGCTCACTTCCGCGCGCAACTGCGCGACGCGATCGCCGCAGCGCCCGGCGGACCGCCGCGCGCGATCGTGCTCGACGCCCTCGGAATGAGCGACATTGACTACACGGGGGCGCTCGCGCTGCGCGGGGCGCTCGACGAACTCGACGCAGCCGGGATCGGCTTCGCAATCGCACGTGCCGGAGCGCACGTCCGCGCAGAGCTACGCCGTGCCGGGCTGAGCCCGCAGCGCATACCGGAGAACCGGTTCTTCCCGGCCGTCGACGCGGCGGTGAGCGCGCTCACTCGGGGCACAGCCTCGGACGGCCCCGTCAAGGCCTGACGGACACCGCCCGAGCTGTGAACTGCACGGTCGCGGAGCTCAGCGCGCCAGCGTCGACGAGCGCCGCCGGACCAGAGCGTCCAGGATCACCGCGGCGAGCAACACGACCGCGGTGGCCATGTAGTTGACGGCCGCGCTCACGCTCATCAGCGCGAGGCCGTTGATCACCACGCCAATGACCAGGCCTCCGAGCAGTGCGTTCACCGGCTTCCCGCGCCCGCCGAAGAGGCTGCAGCCGCCGATCACCGCGGCCGCAACCGCGTATAGCACTTGCGTGCCGCCGTCGAAGTCGGTCGCGATCGAGCCGAGCTGCGAGGCGTACACGAGGCCGGCCAGGCCGGCGCCGAAGCCGCACAGCGCAAACACCACAGTGCGGATCATCGTGACGTTGATGCCGGCACGACGCGCCGCCTCGGGGTTGGCGCCGACCGCGTAGATGTAGCGGCCCAGACGCGTGCGGCTGAGCATGACGCTGAAGGCCACCACGACCACGAGCACGAACGGGACGACCCAGGGCACGCCTCGGAGTGGAGCTATCGGTGAGCCGCGGTTCACATTCATGATCGCGACCAGAACGGCACCGCCGATCGCCGCCACGACGATCCCCATCAGGCTCACGCCGAGCGGCGGCGCGACAAGGCCGTGGTTGCGTTTGACCCGCGCTCTGTTGAGAGTGAAGATGGCATAGGCCGCCAGCAGCCCCACCAGCACGACCCAGCCGAGCGTGGGGCTCATGTTGGAGTTCGCGAGCTTGTAGACGGGCGAAGTCTGGTTGAGCTCCATCACGCCGCCGAGCGAGGTGGGGTCGATATTCGTGAGCTCGAGCATGAGGCCCTCGAAGCCGAGGAAGCCGGCCAGCGTCACGACGAAGGACGGCAGGCCGAGGCGGGCGATCAACGTGCCCTGGAGCGCGCCGAACCCGGTGGTCACGAACAGCGCCCCAAGCACCGCCAACCACCACGGCCAGTTGACCGGCGTGGCGTTGAGCTCGGCAAAGACGAACGCGCCAATCGCAGCGTTGTAGCCGATTGACAGGTCGATCTCCGACAGCAGCAGCGCGAACATCTCCGCCAGGCCGAACATGATGTAGATAGACGCCTCAGCCGGCAGGTTCCCGAGGTTGGACGCATGCAGGAAGACCGACTGCTCGAGCTGGAAGAAGATCACGATCGCAATCAGGCCGATGATGATCGGCCCGGCGCCGCTCTCTCCGTTGCGGACCTTGCTCAGGGACATCCTGACGTATGCGCCGAAGTCGTTTGAGTACGCGTCGGCCGAAAGCGCCGATAGCGGCGCGTCGCCGCTGAGACCCGCCTCGGCGTCCACGCCGACGATCTGATCTTCCGTGTCGGGGGTCAGTGTCTCCCCGGTACCGCCGCTGGTCAGTTCTGAATCGGCCACCAATTTCTCCTTGTCGATTCCAGGCTGCGGCGCCGCTAGGCGGCGCGCGCCACGGTACCCGTCGTCATGTATTCGACCGCGCTCTGACGGTCGAAGTCGGCCGCTGGTCCCTCTATTACAAGGCGCCCCAGGTAGAGCACCGCGATCCGGTCGGCGACCTCGAACACATCAATCAGGTTGTGGGAAATTACGAGCACCGCGACGCCACGCGCCGCCAGTCGCTTGATCAGGTCGAGCACCATCGTTGTCTGCGCGACACCCAGCGCGGCGGTGGGCTCGTCCATGATCACAAGCTTGGCGTTCGACATGACGGCTTTGGAGACGGCCACGGACTGGCGCTGACCGCCGGAAAGCGATGCGACCAGTTGTCGGATCGAGCGCACCGTGACCACTTGCAACTCGCTCAGCGTCTCGCGCGCCTTGATCTCCATGGTCGCCTCGTCCATGACGATGCCCTTGGTCAGCTCATGGCCGAGAAACATGTTCTGGACGATGTCGAGGTTCTCGCAGAGTGCGAGATCCTGGTAGATCGTGGTGATCCCAAGGCTCTCGGCGTCCTTCGGGTTGTGGAGGTTGACCTCGCTTCCCTCCCAGACGATCTGACCGCCGTCCGGCCTCCAGAGGCCGGAGACCGTCTTGATCAGCGACGACTTGCCGGCGCCGTTGTCCCCGATCAGGGCGGTTACCTCGCCGGCGGCGATGTCCAGATCAACGTCGGTCAGCGCGCGCACCGGGCCGAACGTCTTTGAAATCTTGCGCAGCGAAAGCAACGTGCCGTCCCCGGAGTGCGCGCTCTGCGCGCCCGAGCCCACGGTCGAATCCTCAGAGGTGCTCATGCGTGTCCTTGGTCAGAAGGCAACTGTGCCCGCCCGAGTCTACGGGCGGGCACAGTGTCACCGTTGGTTCTTTTCAATCCCTGCTCATGCTGGAGCTGGGATTAGTTCCTTTTAGATCCCTTCCTTCGAGCAGGCACTGGCGAGCTTGACGCCGTTGAACGTGCCGACGCAGATCTTGTTCTTCGGGACGAACTTGTCGGCCAGGACAGTGGCCTTCATGTTCTTCTGCGTGACCCATTCCGGGTTCAGGAGGGCCGAGGGCACGTTCTTGTGCTCGGTGGTGTCCATGACCTTGTTGTTCACAAGGCTGGCCGGCGGCTTCTCACCTGCACGCAGGTAGACGGCCAGGGCAACGGAAGCCTCAGCCTCGAGGAACACCGGCTTGTAGACGGTGCCGCACTGATAGCCGGCAACGACCGCCTGCAGGCCTGGAGGCGTCGCGTCCTGACCAGTGGTCGGGAACGTGTACGGCTTGACGCCCTGCTGGAACAGGAAGTTGATGATCGGCGAGCCGGTCTCATCGTTGGGGATGACGGCGCCGGTCATCGTCGACCGGTAGTGCGACCACTCCGCCTTGAACTCAGTGAGCTGCGTCGGCGGATCCCATGTACCAGCGGTGCTCTTAAGGTTGCTTCCGCTGATGCCGAGGATGGCCTTGTACTTGTGGCTCTTGACCAACGGAGCGATAACGCTGTTGTAGCCCTGGTAGAAGAGCGTCGCGTTGTTGTCCGTCGTGGCACCGTGCATGATCAGCACGTCCTGCTTGCCTAGCTTGTGGCCGCCCCAGTTCTTGACACAAGACGTGTAGCCCTGGCCGATCTTCTGGCCGACGGTCACGTTGTTGAACGAGACGTAGTACGGACGGCTGCCGCCGAGCGTCAGACGGTCATAGTCGATGACCTTGACGCCGTGCTGGGCCGCGTACCGCTCGACCTTCGTGCCGGTCGCGGAATCCTCAGGCGTGGTCAGAAGTACCTTCGCGCCCTTGGCGATATCGGCCTGGGCGTCGGCGTAGAACGTCGAGTCGCTGCCGTGCGCGTTCTGGACGATGATGTCGCTCGACGGAATGCCGGCCTTCGACATCGCTTCCTTCAGGTAAGGCGCATCGAACTCGACCCAACGCTCTGAGCTGGTCGTGTCCGGCAGGATCGCGGCGATCGAGCCCGTGCCCTTCTTGGCGACCGACTTCAGCTCCGCCATGGCCTTGAACGAGTTGTTCAGCTGCCCCAGCGAGATCGAGGCCACATGGGCCTGCTTCACGTTTGCTGTCGCAGCGACGCTGGTGCCCGCGGCACAGCCGACGGCTACAGCGATACTGGCCATGAGCGTTGCGCCCACGGCAAGTTTGCCCTTGAGCAAGTTCACTTATTCCCTCCTCGGTTTCTCCTGAGATGCGAGAACCATCCGTTCTCGGCATCCCCTATCCCAGACTCAGCGCGTGACCGTACACCGCCTGACTGACGAGTGCTAGTCCCCGAGCCCACGCAAATCTAACATCAATATTGGTCATCCGCGTCAAAAGATCGCGAGATTCGGACGCTCAGCGCCTAAAGCCCGTGGTTACGGCACATTCAGACCTTAGTCGCCACGATGGCCCCAGCTGGTCCACCAACGTGGCAACCTACCCGACCTTGAACGAACACGCTGCACACGCCTTCGCGCCCGGCCGCGTGAACCTGATCGGGGAGCACACCGACTACAACGACGGTCTCGCGCTGCCGTTCGCCGTCGTCGCCGGCGTGACGGTCGCCGCGGCCCGGATCCCAGGGGACGCGGTCGAGGCGATCGCGCATGACCTCGGGGAGACAGACGGGTTCCAGCTCGCCGAGCCCGGCCCCGCGCAGGGCTGGCGGGCGTTCGTGCGCGGCGCCGTCACCGAACTCCAGCGCCTGGGCTACGCATTGCCGGGCGCGCGCATCGAGATCACAGGTGACCTGCCGATCGGCTCCGGGCTGTCCTCATCGGCCGCGCTCGAGATGGCGCTCTGCCTGGCGCTGATCGAGCTTGCGGGCGGGCAGCCGCCCCAACGCGTCGAACTCGCCCGCCTGGGACAGCGGATCGAGCACGACTGGGTGGGAGCGCAGACGGGACTCCTCGACCAACTGGCATCGCTCTGCGGTTCCGCCGGCCACGCCGTGCTGATCGACTTCCGTACGCTCGAACTCGAGCCGACGCCGCTCGAACTCGGTGAGCACACGCTCGTGACCCTGCCATCGGGACAGCCGCATGCAAACGCCGCCTCCGGCTACAACCGCCGCCGGGACGAGTGCATCGAAGCGGCTCATCGGATGGGCGTTGAATCGCTGCGCGACGCACTGATCCAGGATCTCCACATGCTCCCCGACGTGCTCGCGCGCCGGGCGCGCCACGTGATCAGTGAGAACGGGCGCGTGCTCGGCGCGGTCACGGCGCTTCGGCGTGGGGACTTCGAGCACCTCGGCCGCTTGCTCGATATGTCTCACGCCAGCCTGCGCGATGACTTCGAGATCTCGACGCCGGATGTCGAGGACGCGGTCGGGCGTCTGAAGGACAGCGGCGCTCTCGGGGCACGCCTGCTCGGCGGCGGCTTTGGTGGCCACGTGCTGGGTCTGATGCCACCAGGCACGGTCGCGCCCGCTGGCGCGACCGTGGTGTCACCAGGCCCCGGCGCACACCTCCTCTGAGCGCCTCAGGTCACAGCGAAGTCCGTCCGCTACCGCGGCGCGGGGACCGGTGCCGACGGGGTAGCCTCTCGAACAAAGCCGATTACTCACATCAGGACGTCGCCACTCAACGCTCTGAGGAGGGGTAGGCATGTCGCAGCAGGATCACACTATCGGCGACGCGATCGAGCGTCTCGAGTGGCAGGACAAGCGATCCGGCGACGTCTCCAGGGTCGCCCAGATCACGCGGCGCACAGCGCTCACCGGTGGCGCCGCCGGGCTTACAGCAGCGCTGCTCGACGCCTGCGGCGGCTCGGGCGGCGGCGCCAAAACGAACGCGAAGGCACCGAGCAGCGGCATCTCATCGATCTTCGGGGTCAGCGGCGGCTACAGGTTCACGTTCGTCAATCACGTGACGACCAACACGTTCTTCACGCCGACCATCAGCGGGGCGACGGACGCGTGCATGCTGCTCGGCTGCTCATATGAGTGGACCGGATCGGCGTCGAGCAACGTCGCTCAGATGGTCAGCGCGATCAATACAGCCGTCATGGCTGGGGTCGACGGCATCGCGACCAGCCTGGTCGCAGCGGGGGCCTTCGCCAAGCCGATCGCCGCCGCAACCGGGGCCAGGATCCCAGTCGTCTCCTACAACGCGGACGAGCCGGGCACCGACCGTCTCGCCTACATCGGCCAGGACCTGCTGCGCAGCGGCCAGGAGATGGGCCTCAAGATCAAGTCTCTGCTTCCAAACGGCGGCAGGATCATGGTCTTCATCGCCACCCCCGGCTCGGGCAACCTCGCTCCGCGGCTAAGTGGCATCCAACACGTGCTAGAGGGTTCGAACCTTCATGTGCACTCGCAGGCTTCGGGCGCGGCCGAGTCGCAAGCGGGCGCCACGATCGACAACGTCGTCGCCAACCACCTCGACTCCTACCAGGGCTACTTCGCGGTCGACGGCAGCAGCACTGCGGCGCTTGCGCAGGCGATCCAGACCTACAACCTCCAGGGCAAGGTGGTGGCCGGTGGCTTCGACCTGATCCCGACGACCGAGACCCTCCTGGCCTCCAGCTGCCTTCAGTTCACGATCGACCAGCAGCCCTACCTGCAGGGCTTCCTCCCCGTCCTCGAGCTCTTCCTCCACAATGCGAGTCACGGGCTCACGGGCGTCGCGGATGTCGACACCGGCATCACGTTCCTCGACCCGACCACAATCGCGCCGTACGCGAAGACGACAAGCCGCTACGAAGGCACCGGCACCGCGGTCGGCGTGCAAAGGGCCTAGCGAGAGGTTCACGGCGTCGGTGGTGAGCGCGGCCGAACCTCTGATCGTGATTGCCGAGGACGCCATCGAGCGCCTTGCGGCTGCTGCGCCGCGTCGGCCACTGGTCGTGATGGACGCAAACACTCGCGATGCGGCCGGCGCGAGGGTGGCGGCGTTGCTGGGCGACGCTCCCGTGTACGTCTTTGATCAGCGCCACGATCTGCCTCCGGGACCCGAACAGGCCGCACACGTCGCCGGGCGGTTTGAGCCGGACTGCACAGCGATAGCGGTCGGCTCTGGCGTGATCACCGACATTGTCCGCTACGCCTCCCACCAAGCGAACCGTGACTTCATCAGCGTCCCGACGGCGGCCTCGATGGATGGCTACAGCTCGAGCGTCGCGGCGATGCAGGTGGACGGCGTCAAGGTCACCTATCCGGCGCGAGTACCCAGAGCGATCTACGCGGA
>DATKSM010000002.1:0-25042 GCA_035531655.1 Solirubrobacteraceae bacterium | reverse complement strand
AAGCCGATCCCGGTCCCATCCGGGTTCCGGTGGCTCTGAACCGCCAGGCTGTCAGGCGCGTCAAGCAGCCAGAACGTCGCCTTCACCGGCTCGGCGCCTGCGGTCATCCCGAACAGCCTGCACACACAGTCAACGCTAACGCAGATCGCGAACCAGACCGTGGGGTGGCCGTGCACGACCGTCGCTTGATCGACCCGCGATGATGAACTGATGCGCTTGCGCAGGTCTTGTTCAGCTCGAGCGGTTGCGTGCCTGGTACTGCTCGCCTTGCTGTTTGTCGTGATCGGGTCGGCGAGCGGAGCGGCTGCGCGCTCCCGAGCCGGGGGTCGTGGCGAGTTGTTGCCTGGGACCGATTGTCCGGCCTTCCCGTCGGACGACGTGTGGAACACGCCGGTCACTGATCTGCCTGTCGACCCGCGATCCGGTGCGTGGCTCGCGCACATGGATGCAGGGTCGACACTCCTGCACCCGGACTATGGGCCAGGCGGTGGCGCGAGCCCGTACGGCATCCCCTGGCAGATCACCTCGCGGCACCCGAAGTTCGTGCGGGTCCACTTTCTCTACGCGAGTCAGAGTGATCGTGGCCCGTATCCGTTTTCAGGCGCGACGCCGATCGAAGGTGGTCAAAACGCCGGTGGCGATCGGCACGCGATCATGGTCGACCCGGCGACCTGCGTGCTGTATGAGCTCTACGACGCACGGTTTCACCCCGGCAACGCTTCGACCGCCGGCTCGGGGGCGATCTGGAACTTGCGATCCAACCGCCTGCGGCCTGCGAGCTGGACCTCAGCTGATGCGGCCGGTCTGCCGATCCTGCCCGGACTCGTCAACTACGACGAGGTCAGGTCAGGCCACATCGATCACGCAATCCGATTCACCGCCCAGACGACCAGTACCAGCTTCCTGTGGCCGGGGCGACACCAGGCCGGTGCGACCAGCGATCCCGACTACCCACCGATGGGAGCGCGATTCCGACTGAGAGCATCGTTCAGGCTGCCTTCGCAACGTTGCGCGCGGGCTTGTCAGGTCGTGATCACGGCGATGAAGACGTACGGACTGATCCTCGCGGACAACGGGAGCAATTGGTACTTCCAAGGCACCGCCGACCGACGCTGGACCTACGTGATGGTCGATCAGCTCAAACAGATTCCTGCGAGTGCCTTCCAGGCAGTCGACGAGCGCTGCCTGATGATCCATCCGAACTCCGGGCAAGCGCGACAACCAGGCACGGCAACCTACGACCGGGCCTGCGCAAAGCGCTAGCGACCGCAGACCAGCCACGAGGGGTTCTGGTGGTCTTTGGCGAACAACGGAGGGCATGGCTGTTGCACGTCTGCAGGCGCTCCGCAACTTGGCGAAACCGGCAGGGTTTCGGGGAGAGGTGAGAAGGCGTCACGCAAAAGCGTTCGCCGCGGCGCTGGCGTCGGCGACGCTCGGGCTGGCGTTCGCGACGGTCGGGCCGCTGACCGCTGTCGCCTCGGCCAACGGCCCCGGCGGTTCAGGCGGAACCGGTCTAGGAGGCACGACCACGCCGACGACCCCGGCGTCGACAACCAAGCCGGCTGCCACGGTGGCCGGGCCGGCGGTGATCGCCGTGCCCAAGAACAACCCGTTCGCAGGCCGGGGAATGTGGATCTGGGAGATGCCCGACAGCGACCGCGGCAACGTCGCAGCGATCATCGCCCAGGCCAAGCAGTACAGGATCCGGACGTTGCTGATCAAGAGCAGCGACGGCCCGACGATGTGGAGCCAGTTCTCAAAGACGCTCGTCACCGATCTCCACGAGGCGGGGCTGAAGGTCTGCGCGTGGCAGTTTGTTTACGGGTTACGTCCCTTGATCGAAGCCAATCTCGCCAGAAACGCAGTCAAGGACGGCGCCGACTGCCTCGTGATCGACGCCGAGAGTGCGTACCAGGGCAAGTACCCCGCCGCCTCGACCTACATCGCGCGGCTGCGCAAGCTGATCGGCAACGGCTTCCCGGTGGGGCTCGCCGGCTTCCCCTACATCGACTATCACCTGAGCTTCCCGTACTCGGTCTTCCTCGGGCCGAACGGCGCGCAGTACAACCTTCCGCAGATGTATTGGGCCGATATCGGCACGACCGTCTCGGCCGTGTTCTCACACACGTACGAGTACAACGAGATCTACCGGCGCCCGATCTTCCCGCTCGGCCAGCTGTTCGGCAGACTCTCGGCCAGGGCGATCGAGCAGTTCAACACACTCGCTTCCGACTACGGCGCGACCGGTGTGAGCTGGTGGGACTGGCAATCGGCCAGCCTCTCGTTCTTCAGCGATGTCGACAAGCTCGGGGACCCGCCCTACGCCTTCAAACCGAGCCACACGGCCGCGACGATCTACCGCGGAAACAAGGGTGATCTCGTGATCTGGGCCCAGGAGCACCTCGTCGGCGCGGGCTTCAAACTCGCGATCGACGGCGACTTCGGGCCGGCTACGCAGAGCGCGGTCCGCGCGTTCCAGACCCGACGGCACCTGCCCCTCACCGGAACCGTGAACGGCGCCACCTGGAACGCGCTCGTCAAAGTCACGCCCGTGAAGGTCACCTGGACGCGACGCAAGAAGGGCGGCGTCGTGGCGATCGTCACCCACAATGCGAAGGCCGCCGGACACATAGCGCAGCAGACGCTTGCCGAGCCGGTGCCCTCATGGGTCAATCAGATCCCGACTCGCAATGAGCTTCACGGCGAGCCGGGAGCCGGCCGGCCGCGCAGCGCCAGCCGCTGATTCTTGTAGTCGGGGTCGGCTGTGACCTCGCGTCCGAACCAGTACGGCGCGACGAACGACTCCGCTCCCGAGGGATCGTCGAACTCGACCTCGGCGACGATCAACCCGCTCAGTGCGCCGTCGTAGACATCGAGCTCGATCAGATGGCCGTCCTCGGCGCGAAGGGTGTGCCGGACCTTCTCGACACGGGCGCCCGCGGTCGCGGGCCACAGCGCCGCGAACTGGGCGTCGCTCAGCCCAACCTCGGCCTCGTTGCGAACCAGTCCCGTGCCCGACTTCACCGTCAGCGTGCAGCGCTCGCCGCGACGGCGCACGCGCGTCTCCGCCCAGCCCTCACCGACTGTCAGGTAGCCCTGGTCGATCCGCTGCGACGGTGCTGCGAGCGCGTCGCCCGGCGCCTCGTCCACCAGCCACTTGCGCTCGACCTCGAGTCCGGACAAGGTCAGGGGCCGGTCAGGACGGTGCCATCGGCGATGCGCAGGCCCTCTGGCGGCGCGGCGACCTCGACATCACCGCGCACGACCACGCCTGCGCCGAAGTGGACATCGCCCTCGACCGCCAGCCGCTGCGCGTCGCGCAGGGAGGGAGGCCCGGCGGCGATGCGCCTCTCGAAGTCCTCGATCATGCCGAAGTACCGCTTGTCCAGGGCTACGAGCGGCATCTCGCCGTCCACTCCCGGCGCGGGTTCGACATGGAACTCGTCCCCCAGGCGGTAGGCGTCGGAGCGCAGCACCAGCAGGTCATCGGTGGTCTTGACCGGCACGAAGCGGGTGCGCGGAACTTGTAGCAGCTGCGCGCCCGGGAAGCTGCCGATCGCCGCGCCCATCGCGCTCTCGAGCTGTAGCACCGGCGGCGAGCTCGAGTCGCGCGGGTCGATCGTCTTGTGGTTGACGATCACCGGCAGCTCGAGCGCGCCATCGTCGGCGAAACGGACCTCGAGCGCGGCCAGGTCGATCCACAGCGAGTTGGTGTTGTAGTAGCGCCAGCGCGTGTAATCGCGGAACGACTCCTCGTCCTCCGGCGGTGTCTGCGCGGTCTCGCGCAGGATCAGGCGGCCGTCGCTCAGGCGACGCGCGATGTGGCCGCCCTTGCGGTCGGCGGCGGTGCCGCGCACAACCTCCATCAGGAATGGGAGCTGCTCGCGGACCATGTGGCCGGCGATGCGTGCATCCACCACCGCTCCGAGGTTGTCGGAGTTGGCGATCATCACGTAGCGGAAGCCCTGATCGCGCAGCGCCTCGAGCATCCCCGAGCCGACCAGCGCCCCGTACACGTCACCGTGCCCGGGTGGACACCATTCGAGCGCGGGAGCTGCCGGCCAGCGGGCCGGCAGCATGGTCTCAGCATCGAGCTTGGGCACCATGCTCTGCAGGAAGTCCGGTGGCAACTCGGGCGTCGAGAGCTCCGTGGACTGCGCCAGCGCGTCGCGTGTCGGCGCACACGTTGCCGTGCTGTTCATCAGGATCAGGGGCAGGCGAACTCCGTGGCGGCGGCGCAGCGCGAGCGTCTGACCCACGATGATCTGCAGGAAGCTGCGGCCGTCGCGCGCCTCGAGCAGGGACTTCGGTTCCTGCAACCCCATCGAGGTCGCGAGACCGCCGTTCAGCCTGATTACGGCAAGGCGCTCAAGCACCATCGCGGCGTCGGCGCCGGGCAGCTCGTCGAGCTCGGGCACATCGGGCACCGGCTCCAGCTCTGAGCTCGGGATCAGTGTCGCGACGCCGTTCCGGACGCGCTCGAGCGCCGAAGTGAACTGGCGGATCGCGGCCTCGCTCTGGCCCGCCGCGCGCATCTTCGTGGCGGCGGCGTCGATCTGCTCATCGCTCATCGGCAAGTCCGTTTTCGAGCTCATCCAACCAGGTGGTCGCGTTGCCGTCGCTCGGCGCGCGCCAGTCGCCGCGCGGCGACAGCGAGCCGCCGGAGCCAACCTTTGGGGCGTTGGGCACAGCCGAGCGCTTGAACTGGCTGGTCTGGAAGAAGCGGTGCAGGAAAACTCGCAGCCAGTGCTCGATCTGCTCGAGGCTGTACTCGTTGCGGCGCTCCGGCGGGATCAGATCGGGCCAGGCGCCGCGCTCGCGGTCGCCCCAGGCCTGCTGAGCGAGCCATGCGACCTTGCTCGGCCGGTTGCCGAAGCGCAACACGTGGTAAAGGAAGAAGTCCTGTAGCTCGTAGGGGCCGACGGTGTGCTCGCTGTTCTGGTGAGGGGCGCCCGCGGCGCCCGCGGCGCCCTCCGCGCTATCGGCGCGCTCCGCGCCCTCGGCGCCCTCCGCGCCCTCGGCGCCCTCCGCGCCCTCGGCGCCCTCGGCGCGCTCCACGCCTGCGCCCGCGTCTGCCGGGATCAGCTCGGGGGAGATCGCAGTGTCGACCACGGCGGCGAGCACGCGCCCGGCGTCGTCGCCGAACTGGTCGGTGTCGACAGCCCAGCGGAGCAGGAATTGGATGAGAGTCTTGGGCACAGATGCGTTGACGTTGTAGTGGGACATCTGGTCCCCTACCCCATATGTGCTCCAACCGAGCGCCAGCTCGCTGAGATCGCCGGTGCCGAGCACCAACGCGTTGTGGCGGTTGGCGAGCCGGAACAGGTGCGAGGTGCGCTCGCCGGCCTGGACGTTCTCGTAAGTCGTGTCATAGACGGGCTCGCCGGTTGCCGCGGGATGACCGATCGATTCGAGCATCCGCTGGGCGGCCGGGCGGATGTCGAGCTCGTTGGCGCTGACACCGAGCGCCGCCATCAGCTCGCGCGCGCTCTGGAGTGTGTGCTCGCTCGTCCCGAAGCCGGGCATCGTGTAGGCGAGCACGTTCGCGCGCGGCAACCCGAGGCGGTCGATCGCGCGCGCTGCCACGATCAGCGCGTGGGTCGAGTCGAGCCCGCCGGAGACGCCGATCACGAGCTTCTCGATGCCGGTGGCCTCGAGCCGCGTCTGGAGCCCGGCGACCTGGATCCGGTAGACCTCGTCGCAGCGCTCGTTGCGAGAGCCTGGGTCGACGGGCACATAGGGGAAGCGCTCGATCTCGCGCATCAGCGGCACCGGCTGCGTGGTGGGCGCAAACTTGAACTCGACGGGTCGCAGCCGTCTGAGGTGGTGGCGATGGTCGTGGATCGCGTCGCCCCAGGAGCTCGTCTCGGTGCGGTCGGCCTTAAGACGGTCAAGGTCGACGTCGGCGGTAATCAGCCGGTCCTCGAGTGGGTAGCGCTCGGACTCGGCGAGACAGTCGCCGTTCTCGTAGATCAGCGCCTGACCGTCCCACGCGAGGTCGGTGGTCGACTCTCCGGCGCCCGCGGCGGTGTAGAGGTAGGCGCTGAGCGTGCGGGCCGAGTGCGCCGCGCAGAGCGTGTGGCGGTACTCCGACTTGCCCACGATGATGTTGCTGGCCGACAGGTTGGCGAGGATCGTCGCGCCTGCGAGCGCGCCGTAGGTGCTGGGCGGGATCGCGGCCCAGACGTCCTCGCAGATCTCGACGTGGATCGTGAGGTTGGGGACGTCGGTCGCTGTGAACAGGAGGTCGTTGCCGAACGGGACGGTCGCGCCATTGATCTCGAGCTCGGGGCGGATCACGTCGCGCGCCGCGCGGAACTGCCGCTTCTCATAGAACTCCCGGTACTCGGGCAGATAGCTCTTGGGGACGGCGCCGAGGATTGTGCCTCGGTGGATCACGACGGCCGCGTTGAAGAGGCCCTGCTCGGCGCGCAGGGGCGCGCCGAGGACCGTGACCGGAGCGAGCTGCTCGGTGGCCATGCGGACCCGCTCGATCCCCTGCAGGGTCGCATCGAGCAGCGCGTCCTGGCGGAACAGGTCCTCGCTCGTATAGGCGGCTAGTCCGAGCTCGGGAAACACGACGAGCGCCACGTCCTGATCGTGGGCCTGACGTACAAGCGCGATGCTGCGCTCGCCATTGAAAGCCGGGTCTCCGATCCGGACGCGCGGCACCGCGGCGGCGACCCGCACGTAACCGTGCCGGTAGATCGAGTCAAACGGCAGGCGCCGCGTGTCCTTGCTCGAGTCCATATGCAGGAGTATCGCGCCCGAGCGCCGGAGGCCAAGCGGCGCAGAGATCGGTGCAGGCGCGGTTAGATAGCGTTTGGGGTGACCACAACACGGACTTGCTAGGAGAAACCTTGATTCTGATCGCTTACGACGGCTCCGACGACGCCAAGGCGGCGATCGAGCAGGCAGGCAAGCTGTTCCGTGGTGAGACGGCCACGGTGCTCACTGTCTGGGAGCGGTTCATCGACACGATGACGCGTTCGGGCGCTGGCGCCGGCTTGATCATCGACTACGCCGAGATCGACACGCAAACCGCGCAGAGTGCGGCCGAGAAGTCCGAGGAGGGCGCGAAGATCGCGAATGAGGCGGGTCTCGCGGCGAGCGCGAAGACCGCGGTCGTCGAGTCGACGATCGCCAACGCGATCCTGGACGAGGCGGCTTCGGCCGACGCGAGCGTCGTCGTCACCGGCAGCCGCGGCTACACGGGCGTGAAGTCGCTGCTGCTCGGCAGCGTCTCGCACCATCTGGTGCAGCACGCCGATCTTCCCGTGATCGTGGTGCCGTCGCCGGCTATCGCGAAGGCACGGGCCGAGCATCGCGAGAGCTTGAGGTAGGGGCGGGGCTGGCGCCCGCGTCCCAAAGAAATCAGGCGGTGTCCCGAAGCGCCGCCGCGACCGCTGCCGCGAAGCGATCGACATCCTCTTCGGTCGTATCCCACGCGCACATCCAGCGCACCTCGCCGGTCGCGTCGTCCCACTCGTAGAAGTCGAACTCCCGCTGCAGGCGCTCGCGCGCGTCACGCGGCAGCACGGCGAACACGGAGTTCACCGCAGGCGGGCGGGTGACGGTCACGCCATCCACTGTGGAGACCGCGTCGAACAACCGCTGCGCCATCGCGTTGGCGTGCGTGGCGTTGGCCAGCCACAGCTCGTCGGTCAGCAGCGCATCGAACTGCGCGGCGACGTAGCGCATCTTGGACGCGAGCTGGAGCGTCTGCTTGCGGAGGTGCAGCATCCCCGGCACCAGCTCGGGGTCGAACACGACCAGTGCCTCCCCCACCATCAGCCCGTTCTTGGTGCCACCGAACGACAGCAGGTCCGGCCCGCTGGCGGCGACCAGCTCGGGCAGCGACACGCCGAGCGACGCCGCGGCGTTCGCGAAGCGCGCACCGTCCACATGCACGCGCAACCCGTCGGCGTGTGCCAGCGAGGTGAGCGCACGGAGCTCCTCGAGCCCGTAGACGGTGCCGAGCTCGGTCGACTGCGTCAACGAGAGCACCCCGGGCTTGACGGCGTGCTCGTCGTTGGGCCGCTCGACAAGGCGACGCACGCTCTCCAGACTCAGTTTGCCCTCAAGCGTCTCGCCGACCAGCAGCTTTACGCCCGCGATCGCCTCGGGCGCACCGACCTCGTCGGTGTGCAGGTGCGCGTTCGCCGACACGATCGCGCCTTCCCAGGGCTTGCATGCGGCCCGTAGGCTGAGGACGTTGGCGCCCGAACCATTGAAGACGAAGAAGACAGACGCCTCGGGGTCGCCCAGAGCCGCCGCCACACGCCGCTCCACCGCCTGCGTGTACGGGTCGTGCCCGTACCCGAAGGCGTGACCATCGTTGACGGCTGCGATCGCCTCGAGCACGCGCGGGTGCACTGTGGCCGCGTTGTCGGACGCGAACCCCCGCCGCCTGGCGGCCACCGCCGTCACGCCGGGGCGAGCGCGCCCTGCAGCGCGGTGTAGAAGATCGAGAGCGGGAACTCGTCGGGCAGCACCGCATCGCAGTAGGGACGCGGGTCCGGGACCTCCTCGAAATCACGGGTCCCCGCGACCCAGCGCGACCCAGTCGCCGGCGGGACGTAGCGCGCGACCAGGTCGTGTGCGGCGGCCCAGTGCTGCAGCTTCGTGCGATCGATCCCGGCCCGGTACAGCTCCAAGACCTCGTCGCGGAGCGCCAGCACGCCCTCTGCGACCCGTCCCCACTCGAACGTCAAGCGGTTGTCGGTCCATTGCAGATACCCGCCGTGACGCAGATACGCGAACAGCAGCTGCCCGCCGAGCCCGTCGTAGTTGCGTACGCGCGGGCCGGTGATCGGGAAGCGCAGCAGCCGGTCGAACAGGATCGCGGACTGGACGTTGCGGGCGAACGCGAGACCCTCGCGCTCGAGACCGACGGCCTCGCCGAAGGTCGTCAGGTCGCAGCGCAGCTCCTCGAGCGAGTACATCCAGTAGGGCGCCCGCTGCCGCACCATGAACGGGTCGAACGGCAGGTCGCCATGGCTGTGCGCGCGGTCGTGGACAAGGTCCCAGAGGATGTAGGACTGCTTTGAAGCCTCCACATCGGACAGCAGGCGCGCCGCGTCCGGCGGCAGGTTGATCTGCAACAGGTCGGCGGCCGCGCTCGCCACCCGCCGCAGTCGCGCCGACTCGCGGTCGCAGAAGATCGCGCCGAAGTTGTTGGGCTGACGCTCCCCGACCGCGACCTGCTCGGGGAACAGGACCGCGCACTCGCTGTCGTAGCCGCGCGTCGCGGTCACGAGCTCAACCGGCACGAACTTCGGGTTGTCGTAGCGAGTCGCCTCCAGCTCAGCGATCCAGTCAGGCCACGGAACCCGCACCAGCACCGCCTCGAAGCAGGTGTCGGGTGAGCCGTTCTGCTTGTACATCGGGAAGAAGGCAAGGTGCAATCGTCCGTCTTCGCGTCCCTGTTCGGGCCGGAACGCGGCCAGCGCGCGCGTGAACTCCGGCTTGCCGTAGCCGCCATCGGCCCACGCCCGCAGATCCTCCGCGGCCACAACGAGATTCGGGAAGTCGCGGGCCAGGGGCGCCAGCGCCCGCTCGACGGCATCGACTCGAGCAGCTGCCTGCGCCCGGTCGGCATCCGGAAGCAGCGACCCGTCCGGGGCCTGCAGCTCCGCCAGCGAATTGGTCGCCGCGATCAGGGTCGCGACCTGGTCCCCGAGCTCCGCGGGCAGCGCGGGGTGGGCGGAGCGAGCAGCATCGGCGGGTCCGGGTTCGACAGTCGGGCGCGGCGTTGCCTCGGTCGCCCCCGGCCGGCGCGACGCCCAGTTGGCGATGTTCATCCACAGTGCCGCGTGATCGAGCGCGCCGATGCAGTCGTCACCGAACAGGTCGGAGTCGGCGACGACGACGATGCGGCCGTCGCCGTGGTTGGAGGCGACCATCAGCGGTGCGCCCGGAACCGAGGCGGAGCGGTGCGTGCGCGCCAATACAAGGGCGCCGTTACGGTTCTCGATCGTCGTGGCGCGGTAGAAGCAGGCCGCGTCGACGCCGGCGAGCACGTCCCCGCCGCTGCCGCGAGCGCCGTCGGTGAGCTCGGCGAGTATCCACGTGGGAGCGCCGTCGCAGTGCTCGTAGTCCTGGACGGTGTCGCTGCGCAGGTGCAGGCCGAAGCGCTCGAGCAGCTCGTTGACGTTGTTGCCGTACTTGTCCTGCTCGGTCTCACCCAGCACAACGAGGCCGCCGCCGTCCTGCACATAACGCTCGATCGCGTCCAGCTCGTCGAGCGTCAGCTGCGGTGAGCCGAGGCCGGTGGTGCTCTCCCAATGCTCATCGGACGGGTGCGCGATCACCAGCAGGTCGCAGTCGCCGAGCACCCCCGCGTCGAGCGGCGCCGCGGTGTTCGCGGCGACATCGAAAGCGTGGCCGACGAGCAACTCGGCGGCGCGCGCGTAGGAGGCGTCGCCCGGGTGGACGGGCTGCATCTCGGAGGCGACACCGGGCCGGATCGTCCAGGCCTCACTGTGAGCCTCGTCGAAGATGACCCTGATACCGCGCATCGAATCGAGGTTAGAGGATCGTCTGGCGGCGGTGGAGCGCTCGGCGCCGAGCGGCTCAGACCCGGCTGGAGGTCCGGCTGGCCGCGCGTGGAGCTGAGTGCTCAGATGTCGGCTTCGGACGGATCGCCCGCCCGCCTGCGAGCGGACGCCCCGCCCACCCGAGGAGGGAGGCGGATCGGTGTCGAGTGCATCGCGCGCAGACGCACCTCACGCCACGACATGCCCTCCCTGAGCAGCGCCGGCATGCCGAGAAGAATCGCAGTCACCACCTCAACCGCTTGCAGTATCACGCCGTAGGCGACGCCGGTGCCGACGGGAATGTGCCAGCCGGTGTGCAGCACGGCCGCGCATGCGGCCTGGAAGACGCCGAGGTTGGCCGGCGTCGCGGGCAGCACCGCGGTGATGTTGACCGCGAACAGCACCGCCGCGGCGGCGGCGAAGCCGGTCCTGTTGGCAAGCCCGAGCGCGTCCAGGAGGAAGTAGCAGGAGAGGCTCTGTAGACCCCAGGCCGAGAGCTGAGTGACCGTCGCCGCCAGGCCGAGCTTCGGCTTGCGGAAGACGACGAGCCCGACGCGCACGCGGCCGAGCGCACGCTGCGCGCTCTGCAGCGCCTTGGCGGCACGCCTGAAGCGTCCACGACCAGAGCCGTATCGCAGGACGATCGGCGCGATGATCACGAACGCGAGCAGCACCGCGGGCGCGATCGCCGCGATCTCGAGCGCACTCTCGTGGCCGGCGAAGAAGTCGACCGAGGAGAACATGATTGCGCCGAGCACGATCAGCGCGACCACGTTGAGCACCGTCTGGGAGACGACCGTGCCAAGCACGACCGGCAGCGTCTCCCGCGGGCGGCCGGTGCGCCTCGCGATGACCAGCGCGCGCGATGGCTCGCCCAGGCGTGCCGGCAGCGTCGAGGACATCAGCACGCCGATCATCGTGCCGCGGATCGCGTCGCGCAGCCTGATCGGCGCCTTCGGCAGCGCCGCCTTGAGGATCGCGTGCCAGGAGAAGCCGCGCATCACCATCGCCGCGCACATCGTCGCGAGCCCGAGCAGCACGTAGGACGGCTCGGAGTTGATCAGTGTCTTGCCGATGCTGGCGATCCCGATCTTCTGCAGCGCCAGATACGCGAGCGCGATTACGGCCAGGGTCACGACCACCGCCGCCGCGCGTCGTAGATGCGAGACCAGGCTGCGCCGGCTCTCGGTGACGGTCAGCGGACGCTCGAGGCTCTCGAGCCGCTGCGCGCGCGCGCGCGGCTGCAGGTCGGCCGGGATGAAGCCGGCGTGGACCGCGAAGGTCTGAGCGGCGCCCTCGGGCTCGGGCATCGCGATCGCGTCCGTGTAGGCGTCCATCACCTCGAGCGCGACACGCTCCCAGGCGAAGCGCTTGACGGCCGCGGCCGCGGTGTAGGCGAGTGCGCGGCGGCGCTCCGGCTCGTGATAGAGCTCGCGCAGCGTCTCCGCCAGCGCCTGGGCGTCACCGGGCGCGACCAGCACGCCGTCGACGCCGTCCTCCACCACATCGCGGTAGCCGGCGATGTCAGATGCAACCACTGTCGTCCCCGACGCGAACGCCTCGGTCAACACCATGCCGAAACTCTCACCGCCGAGCGACGGCGCCGCGAGCACGTCGGCGGCGAGCAGCTCCGCATGTTTGGTCGCGTCGTCGACCTTGCCGAGCGCCCTGACTCCGCGCGGGTCCATCAGCAGCGGAGCGAGTTCGGCCTCGGTTGGCCCGATCACCGTCAACTCCGTCGGGATGTGCTCGCGCAACGCCTCGAACGCGCGCAACAGCAACGGCAGACCCTTGCGGTCAACTGCCTGACCGACGAACAGGATCCGCAGCGTGTCGCCCTCATGACTGGTCGCGGCGAGCGCCTCGTCGAGCGCACCCTCGTCGAGAGTGACACCGTTGGGAATCACGCGGTAGCGGCCGCCGAACCAGCGCCGTCCGGTCCACGCGGCCGCCTCTGACACCGCGATCCGCACGCGCAGGCGGTTGAGCACCTGCGTGGCCCCGAAAGTGTTGGCGATCGCATTCGGCACGCGCTTGGTCGAATACGAGTGGAACGTGCCGACCAGCGGCACACTGAATGGCAGCGTCGCCGTCCAGCCGACCATCGGCGCGACCGGCTCGTGGATGTGGGCGACGTCATACCCGCCCGTTGAGAGCTCGCGTGAGAGCTTGGCCATCCCCCCGGGCCCGAGCGAGAGGTTCGACACGGCGCCGTTGGCGCGGAAGCCGATCGTGCGCCCCAGCGACACGAGGTAGTCAGGTGCACGGCCGGGCTGCGGCGTCGCACCGCGATGCATCACGGTCGAGGTCAGGTCCGCGGGGTCATACGGCGCGAGTACGCGCACGTCATGCCCGGCGGCGATGTATTGCTCGGCGAGCGCCTCGATGTGTCTGGTGACGCCCCCTGGATATGTCCACGAATACGGCGAGACGAGGGCGATCCGCATCCTCAGATTCTATCGGCTGGCGGTTCGGCCCCCGGGAGTCTCTTCGCAGGAGCGTTCTGTTCGGCTGCTCGCCCCGCTGGGCGGCAGCCTCGGTCACGCGTTCAGGGCGTGTAGTCCGAGCTGTGGCAGGGCTGACCCCCGCAGACGTTGACGAACGTGCCGTTCGGCTCCAGGTAATCGCTGATCTGCTGTTGCGCCTGCGGCGTTGCGCGCGGATCGCCGTGCGGATCCTGGTTCGCCGCGTTGATCGTCGGCGCCACGTTCCCCACCGGCGGGTTGAGCGTGTGTCCCGGCCCGCTGTCCCAGATCTCAATCGCCGAGCCCGTGTAGCTGCCGTTCAGCGGCACCGGCTTGAGCCCGTAGAACAGGCTTGCATTGGCGTTGCGTCCGCCCCCTGGAGTCAACGCCGAAGCGGGAGTCCCGCCTGGCTCGTAGGCGTCGGCGCCGATCGAGCGCGCCTCGGCCGCACCTGAGTACATGCTGACCTGATGGTCGCCGTAGGCGATCTGCATCAGCACCGAGTGCGAAGGCGTGTCGGGCAGCGGGTGAGCGCCCAGCCCCTCGACGTAGCCGACCGGATCGCCGCGATCCCAGAGCTGGTCCATCAGGTCGAGGGTCTCGGTGTAGATCGCCGAGTTGTTGTTGGTCGCATAGTCCCCCCACAGCAGCCAGGAGAAACTGCCGGACTCGGTCGGCGAGCCGAAGTCGGTGCTGCGCTGCACGAGGTCGTTGCCGTAATCCTCACCCGTAACGCCCAGCTCTGCGCGACGGATGTCGGGTGAGACCGACGTCGTCAGGCCGCCCTCGATTCCGCCCTGGCTGTTGCCGTCGTAGTAGAGCTCGCCGGTGTTGAGCACGGAGTGGCCACCGAGCTGGAAGGCGGCATTCGTCGCGAATCCCTGCTGGTTGACAAGCAGGCGCCCGAGGAAAAGCGTGTTGAGGACGCCCTGCTGGAGACGGTCTACCAGGATCGGGAACTGGTCGAGGTTGGTGACGATCACCCCGTCGAAGGACTGGTCGGGCGCCGCGAGGCCCCACCAGTTGGTCGCGCACAGGACCATGTTGTGGTTGCTGGCGAGAGCCGTCTGTGGACTGAGCGTGACCTCGCTCATGTCGCCGAGCAGCCCGTGCCCGTAGAGCGAGACGCGCGCCGGGTCAGACGGCGTCGCCGACGACGGGACGATGCATTCGAATTCGGCGGTCGCGACATTGCCCGGGATCTGGGTGGGAGTCGCATAGAGCCCATTCGAGCTGTAGTGGAAGCTCGTGGTCGCGTTGGCGCCGCAGGTGTCGAGGTAGCAGGGAACCTGAAAGGTGCCGATGACGTCGGTTCCGGTCTTGCCGTTCTGCCAGGTGGCTGAGGTCGTGCTGGTGACCGCGAAGGATGGAGCGTTGCCCTGAACCTGACCGTCGCCGAGGTTGGTGTCTCCCAGCTGGCCGAATGCGTTATTGCGGATCGCGAGCAGCCTTCCGGTGAGGCTCTTGGTCGAGGCGACCGTGAAGTCCCAGGCCTCGTACAGCGAGCTGTTGCGCGCAACCTTGGCACGCTTCAGCGCCTTGAAGATCGTCGCGTAACGCTTGGCCTGCGAACGCTCGGCGGCCGGCAGCCGCTTGCCGTCGCGGAGCTTCTCGAACCAGGCGGGCGCGCCGATCAGATGCCCGCTCGCGTTGCGCAGGTCGCGCAGTACGACCACGTAGGTATGGCCGTCTTGCCAGCTCGAGCCCGGCAGGATCATCAGGTCGGTCGTCGCCGCCGATCTGGCGTTTGCGTCGAGTTGCGCGTAGATCAGCTGGCGCTGGCCGGTCTTCTCGTCGATCACGACTATGGCCGAGTTCTTGGCCTTGTAGGCGCCCATGTTCTCGAGGCCGACCGCGTGGGTCCGGTTGAGCGCCTTCTGCGTGTCGAGCTGGGAGATGTGCAGCAGGATCGCGGTGCCTGGGCTGAAGCCGTCGCTCTGGTCATACGGCCCGACGCCGATCCGAACGTTGTTCAGGTTCTCGGGCATCCCCGCCTGCGGCAGGTTCAGTCGCAGTCCCGTGACGCTCGCCTTGTCCGGCTTGGTCAGCCGGTTGTCGGGAAACGGGAACATGCACGGCCTGCTGCTGTACGGCTGGCAGCTCGCGCCCGGCGTCGCCGCCTGCGCGACCGACCCTGACAGCAACGACAGACTCAGAAGGCACACGGCCACCAGGGCCGCAACGCGGACCGGCAACGCAACCCTGCGTGCGACAGCCGATCCACGACGGTCAAAACCAAACATTCTCTCTCCTCAGAACGCTGCCGGGAGCCCCTCAGCCACCCGACGGCGGCGACTATAGACCAGATCCTGTGACAAGCATCACATTGCCTCAACGACCCGCTAGGGGCCGGATGTTGCGCTGTACCGCGAATCTCCCGGCAGATGCCATCATTGACGGGTGATGCCGACGCGCCATTTCGTCAAGTACACGTTCCTGCACGTCGACCCGGCCTGGCGCCGACTCCCGGACGCGGAGCGCGACGAGCACAAGCGCGAGTTCATCGCCGCCTGTGAGAACTTCGGCCAGGATCATCTGCTGCGCGCCTTCTCGCTCGTGGGCACCCGCGGCGACGCCGACATGATGGTCCTCTCCCAGGCGGAGAACCTCGAGCGGATCCACGAGTTCCATGTGGTTCTGCAGCAGAGCGGGCTGATGAAGTGGTCGACGATCCCCTATTCGTTCCTGGCGATGACCAAGCCGTCGGCGTACTCGGACGAGTCGCGGCTCGAGGTCCGGCCGGCGCACGGCAAATATCTGTTCGTCTACCCGTTCGTGAAGACCCGCGCCTGGTACAACCTGCCCGCCGACGAGCGGTGGCGAATCATGCAGGAGCACATCCGCCTAGGCCGGGAGTTCCCGAGCGTCGACCTCAACACGAGCTACTCGTTCGGGCTGGACGATCAGGAGTTCGTGGTCGCGTTCGAGACCGACAGCCCGGCCGACTTCCTCGACCTCGTGCAGAGGCTGCGGGAGACCGAGTCGAGCATGTACACCCTGCGCGACACGCCGACCTTCACGTGCGTGACCACCTCGGTCGAGCGCGCGCTCGGCGCGCTGGACGGCAGCGCGCTGCGCACCTCGGCGTGACCGCGGCGCCCGAACCTCTCGAACACCTGCGCGCCGCCGACCCGGTGCTGCGCGCGATCATCGACCGCTACGGCCCCGACGGCCTGCGCGAGCGCCGCGAGGGCGGACAGACCGAGCATTACGGCGTGCTCGTGCGCTCGATCGTCGGCCAGCAGCTCTCGACCAAGGCGGCAGCCGCCATCTACCGGCGCCTCGCCGACCGCTTCGGTGGCCGCGCACCGACCCCACAGGAGGTGCTGGACGACGACCCGCAGGAGCTGCGCGCCGCCGCCGGACTCTCACACGCAAAGGTCGCATTCCTGCGCTCGCTGGCCGAGCACGTGCTGGACGGCTCGCTGGAGCTCGACAAGCTCGACCTGCTCTCCGACGACGAGGTGATCGCCGAGCTGACGGCCGTCAAGGGCATCGGCGTCTGGAGCTCGCAGATGTTCCTGATGTTCCACCTCGAGCGGCCCGACGTGCTCGCCGTCGGCGACCTCGGGATCCGCAAGGCGATGATGGTCGCCTACGGGCTCGACTCGCTGCCGCTGCCGCCGGCGATGGAGGAGATCGCCGCGCCCTGGCAACCGTACCGGACGCTCGCGTGCCGCTACCTGTGGCGCTCGCTCGACAACGAGCCGGTCGCGTAAAACCGCCCCAGAGCACAGCCGCGGGCGGTGGCGCCCCAGCTGTCACCCCCAGCACCCGGCGGCGCGCCCGGAGCTGCCATCTCCTAAAAAGGGGCTTCGCATGTGTTGCGAAAGTGTGTCGTGGGCTTACGACTTTGTGAAATCGGTGGGCAAATATCGGCGTTTGTCACGAAGTCGTCACATGGCGTGACACTTTCGGCACACGTGTGAGGGCGCTTCCGAGCATCCCCGCGCCTGACGAGCCCTCATGAACCGCCGATCGCCCTGTGAGAGAATCGGCCGATGGACGACAAACAGGTACTGAGTCACATCGAGGAGCTGGTCGCCGAGGAGCACCGGCTGCTCGACCGCCACCATGGCGACGCCGGCCTCGACGCCGACGGTCACGCCCGCCTCGATGAAGTGAAGGTCCAGCTGGACCGCTTCTGGGACCTGCTCCGCCAGCGTCGCGCGCTTGAGGAGTTCGGTGAAGATCCTGACGCGGCGTCGACCAGGCCGGCGAGCACGGTCGAGAACTACCGGCAGTAGGCGAGCCGCGCAGCGCCGGCGTCAGGAGGGCCGCAGCTCCTCGATCCGCCCCTGCAGGAAGCGCCGCTCGGTTTCGGACGGGGCCAGCGCGAGCGCGCGCTCGTACTCGGCCAACGCCTCGTCGGTGTCGCCGCGACGGCGCAGGAGGTCGGCACGGACCGCCGGCAGCAGGTGGTAGTTGGAGAGCTCGCCCCGCTGGGCGAGCTCATCGACCAACGTGAGCCCGGCATCGAGGTCGTCTGCCATCGCCACCGCCACCGCACGGTTGAGCCGCACGACGGGCGAGGGCATCGCCAGCTCGAGCGCTTCATACAGTGACGCGACACGGCGCCAGTCGACATCGGACTGGACGTGACAGCTGGCGATCTCAGCCTGGAGACGGTAGGTGCCAATCGTGGGATTGGTGGGGGTGGGATTGGTGGGGGTGGGTGGGTGGGAACCGATCCCACGATCGGCAAGCAGCGCTTCGGCCTCCGCGATCTCGTCGTGATGCCAGCGGCTGCGGTCCTGATCCTCGAGCGTGATCAGGTCGCCGTTGGCGTCGAGACGCGCGTTGCGGCGGGAGTGCTGCAGCAGCATCAGCGCCAGCAGCGCGTCAGCCTCCGGCTCGTCCGGCATCAGCCGCCGGAGCAGGTGGGCGAGGCGGATCGCCTCGTCGCAGAGCGCGGCACGGATCAGCTCATCGCCCGAGGACGCCGAGTAGCCCTCGTTGAAGAGCAGGTACAGGACAGCCAGCACGCCCGAGG
Organism: Solirubrobacteraceae bacterium; assembly: GCA_035531655.1. Classification (GTDB taxonomy): domain Bacteria; phylum Actinomycetota; class Thermoleophilia; order Solirubrobacterales; family Solirubrobacteraceae; genus Palsa-465. The sequence continues at coordinate 7,046 of DATKSM010000002.1, read as the reverse complement.
TGCGCTCCGGCAGCAGCTCGGGCGGCGGCACGCGGTAGGGGATCGCGGCGGCGGCGATCTTGGCCTTGGCGCGCACCAGACGCTTGGCCATCGTCGGCTCGGGCACGAGGAACGCGTGCGCGATCTCGGCCGTGGTGAGGCCGGCGAGCGTTCGCAGCGTCAGCGCAACCCGTGCCTCCAGCGCAAGCGCCGGATGGCAGCAGGTGAACATCAGCCTCAGGCGGTCGTCCTCGATCACTTCTGGTTCTTCCTCGTCAGCATCAGCGTCCTGGCCGTAATCCGAATCCTGGGTGCGGAGTTGGTCGATCGCTGCGAGCTCGGCCAACTCCGCCCCCCGCGCCGCACGCCGCCGGCGGTCGATCGCGCGGTTCCCCGCGACCGTCGTCAGCCACGCGCCGGGCTTGGCCGGCACCCCGTCTCGGTCCCAGCTGGTGAGCGCCTGCGTGAAGGCCTCCTGGGTGCACTCCTCGGCGAGGTCCCAGTCGCCGGTGCGGCGGATCAGCGTCGCGACAACCCGGCCCCACTCGTCGCGGAATGCGGCTTGGACGGCGGCTTCGGCGGTAACGGCGCTCATGCCCCCCAGAACGGCCGAACTTCGACCATGTGAAAGCGGGCGAGCGGGTGTGACTCGGCGAGTTCGAGAGCCTCATCCATCGTCGCGCAGTTCAGGATGTCGATACCGCCAAGGTATTCCTTGGTCTCGACGAACGGCCCGTCGGTGAGCAGCGTCTCGCCATCGCGCACGCGCACGGTGGTGGCAGTCGCCGGCGGCGCGAGCGCGCCACCGAGCAGCCGCACCCCGCGCCGATCGGCCATCTCGCGCCAGGCGTCCAAGTCGCGGCGCAGCTGCTCCTCGACCTCGTCCGCCTCCAGGATCCCATCCAGACACAGCATCAGCAGGTAGCGCACCTGCTGGTAGCTCCAACCGTCGGGCATGTTGACCGGCTGGGCGAATGGCCGCACCTCGATCGAGAAGAACCAGGAGACGGGATGCTTGGCAGCGACCTCGATCGCCTCATCAAGGCTCTCGCAGTCGAGGATGTCAAGGCCACCGATGTACTCCTTGGCCTCCACGAACGGGCCGTCTGAGACCAGAGTCTCGCCGTCGCGCACGCGAACCGTCCTTGCGGTCTCGAGGCCCTTCAGCCCGTTACCCAATAGGCGCACGCCACGTGCGTCCATCTCCTCGGCCCAAGCCGGCGCGTGCTCCTGCATCGTCGCGGCGATCTCCGGGGTCGAGACTCCGTCAGTGCAAATCAACATCAGGTAGTTCACGTCAGTCCACCTCCGCTGGAGTTGCGTTCATGCCCTTACGACGAACGACATGAGCGCAGATGGACAGCCTCTCAGAAGCCGAGCTCCTGGAGGGTGGCGATGAGGTCGCCCACGTCCTGTGGCGGCGGTGCGTGCGATGCGGGCTCGGCGCCGAACCCGATGAAATGCAGCGTCACGCTGACGTGGTAGCGCGGCCCCGGTTTGAAGTAGGTGAGAAAAAGGCTGCTGACCAGGCCGGTGCCGGGGTCGATCGTCACTCGGGCATGCTGATCCGGCACCGTGCGGGTCGCGTCCGGCGCTACCTCCCGCAGAATGTCGGACGGGCTGAGCGTGCTACCGAGGCCCAGCTCGGAGATGCCCGCTTCGAGCCAGGACGCCGCCGTCGGCAGCTCGGCCGCCAGGCTGGCGGGTACCTGTACGTACGCCTCGTCGCCCGCGAGAACGACCTGCGTCGGCAACGGTCCCGCGAGCCCGAACAGGCCCGGCAGCGTGACCACGAGGTTGAGCGTGCCGGAGTCCGAGCGGGGGTCGAAGCGGCCGGCCCCGATGGCGGTCACGTCGCCGCCCAACCGCGGTACGCCAATGCGCACACGCATGCTCGCGCTGAAACCGGGGCTTGCGGCGGTCAGCTCGGCGGCGCGTCTGACCTGCGCCGCCGACCCAGCGGCAGGTGCCGTCCTTGTCCTGCTCCTGCCGGCGACTGTGCTGGTGTAGGCGTAAATGCGCCGTGGTTTGACGTGGGCCGGCGCGTGCTTGCCCGAGCTGCCACATCCTGCGGCGATCAGCGCCACGGCAGCGGCGCCGGCAACCAGCGCTCCACTGCGCACCGCTCCACGGCGCACGGCGAGGCTCAGACTGCGGAGACTTCTTCCTCCTCCGCAACGCGGAAGGAGGAGCCGCAGCCACAGGCCGCGATCACGTTGGGGTTTTCGACCTTGAAGCCGGCGCCCTGCAGACCATCGACGAAGTCGATCACCGAGCCCTTCACGTATGGCAGGCTCGGACGGTCCACAAGCAGCCGGATGCCCTTGTCCTCGAACACAGTGTCCCCGTCGCGCTCCTCGTCAAACGCGAGCGCGTACTGGAAGCCCGAGCAGCCACCGCCGCGGACACCGACCCGGAGACCGGCGGTGTCAACTACGGTCGCCTGCGCGGCCAGAAACTCCCGGACCTTCTCGGCACCCTTGTCGGTGAGAATGATCATGCTTCATTCAGTATAGCTTCGGGGGCCGGATCGCTACGCTTGGCATGTGCCAATTTCACCTGAGGAGCTGAAGGACCGCATCGAGGCCGGGATCCCGGGGGCCCACGCCGATGTTACGGGCGACGGGCACCACTTCGAGGCGATCATCGAAGGACCGGCGTTCTCCGGCCTCAGCCGCGTCGCCCAGCACAAGCTTGTTTACGACGTTTTCGGCTCCGAGCTCGGTGACCGGATCCACGCCCTCTCCCTCAAGATCACCCCAACGGAGGCTCGATGAGCGAATCAACCAGTAACCCGATGCGCGAGGCGCTCCAGAGCGCGGTCTCCGAGAACCACGTGATCCTGTTCATGAAGGGCACGCCCGAGGCGCCCGCGTGCGGCTTCTCGGCCCGCACGGTTGCGATGCTCGAGGCGCTCGATCAGCCGTTCGCGGCAGTCAACATCCTGCCCGATCCGCGGATTCGCCAAGAGCTCTCGACGCTCTCCGGCTGGCCCACGATCCCGCAGCTGTTCGTGGAGGGCGAGCTCGTCGGCGGCTGCGACATCGTGACCGAGATGTACCAGACCGGTGAGCTGCAGAAGCTGCTCGGTCTCGAGGGTGAGCCCTCCGAAACCGTCACGCCCGCCCCGGCGGAGCCTGCTCCGCTGACGGCGGATGCTGCTCCGCTGACGGCGGATGCTGCTCCGCTGACGATCGACAACCTGCTGTAGGGTCAGCGGGCGCTGTGCCCGTAGCGATCGTCTCCGATACCTGCCACTACCTGCCGCGCGAGATCGTCGCGCGGCTCGGCGTCCACGAGGTCAGCCTCTACGTCCACCAGGACGGGACCGCGCGCCGCGAGAGCGAAGTCGTCGATTACGACGCCTACTACGAGAGCCTCGCGTCTGCCTCCGAACTGCCGACGACCTCGCAGCCCTCGATCGGGGACTTCCTGGCGGTCTACGAGCCGCTGATTGCCGCCGGTCATGAGATCGTGTCGATCCATCTGTCCGGCGGCCTCTCGGGCACGGTCCACTCAGCCCAGCAGGCGCGCGAGCAGCTGGGCGACGCGGCCGAGCGCGTGCAGGTGGTCGACTCGGCGACGGCGTGTGGGGGCGAGGGCCTGATGCTGATGGCGGCCGCTGCCGCCATCAGTGGCGGCGGCGATGCCGCCGCGGCCGCGCAGCGGGCTCAGCAGGCCCGGGAGTCGCTGCAGTTCCTGTTCTCGCTGGAGACGCTCGAGTACCTGCGCAAAGGCGGGCGCATCGGCGGCGCTCAGGCGTGGCTCGGCTCGGCGCTCAAGATCAAGCCGATCCTGTCCCTGGAGTCGGAGATCGGCGCCGTCGAGCGCGTGCGCACCACGCGCAGGGCGTTCGAGCGCCTGGTGACCTTGATCGAGCAACTGAAGGCCGATGGCGCCGACGGCTGGGTCGTCCAGCACACGCAGAGCCCAGACCGGGCCGAGGCGCTCGCCGCGCGCGGGCGGGAGATCTTCGGCGCCGATCCTGTGTGGATCTCCGAGATCGGCCCGGTGATCGGGACGCATATAGGCCCAGGTCTGTTGGGTGTCGGCGGGGTGCCGAAGAGGCTTATCTAGTGACGGCGCCTGCGGCGCCGCCCGAAGACCGCGCTCCCGAGACCGCCGATGCCCCCGGCGATCACGAAGCCCGCCGCCGCCGCAACGATCTGCAGGTTCTGCTGATTGCGACGCACCTGGCCGCGCCAGTCGGTGAGCTCGGTGACCTCATCCCGCAGCCGCACGAGCGAGGTGCCGAGCTCCTGACGACCCTGTTCGATCGATGCGCGGATCTCCTCGGGGGTACGGCCCGCCATCAGCCGGCCTTGCTGGTGGAGGTCGTGACCGTCTCGCGGATCTTCTTGGCCTCGTCTATCGCCATCTTCGGCGTCGGAGCGCCGACCTTCAGCTTCTTCCAGGCGAACAGGAACGCGCCCACCGTGAGTACGAGCAGGACCCCGAGCACGATCAGGAAGCCGAGCCAGACCTTGCCCGTGCCGCTGACGAGCAGTCCATCGAGCGCCCAAGCGGCCGTGAGCAGCACGAAGATCACGGCAAACACGCCGAAGACGGCTCCGGCCGCGACCGCGGCAGCTCCGCGCGCGAGGGCCGAGGCCTTCTGGATGACCTCGGCCTTGGCCAGCTCGATTTCGTCCTGGACGAGCTTCGTCAGGCTCTCCGAGACCTCAGCGATCGCCGCGGCGATGCTGTCGGGTTGACCGTTGTCAGCGGGCAAGGCGCTTGAGGATAGTGGCGATCACGAGCCCAGCGGCGAAAGCGATCCCGAGACCCACCTCGGGGCGCTCGCTGACAAGCGTGACGAGCTTCTGGCTCGGCGAGGGGCCGGCGTCGGGCACCGGAGCAGCCGGGTCGGTCGTTGACACGGGCTCGACCACTGTTCTGGGGCCGCGTCGCGGGAACGACGCTGCCGTCAGCTTGCCTCGCGGGAACGACGCCGCCGTCAGCTTCGAGCGCAGGCCTGTGCCGGAGGCGCCGTCGGCGCCGGATACGAATGCGGAGTCGCCGCCCGATGCTGAGTCGGCGTCGGATGCGGATGCGGATTCCGAGGCGACGCCGGCAGCGACCGCGGCGCCCGCGGCGGAGCGCAGCGAACTCGGACGACGCATGCGGCCGGCGTCCGTCACGGCCGTGGGATCCTCTGTGGTAACCGGCTGCTCGGGTTCGTTGCTCACTCGGGTGGATCCTCGTCGAAGACTCGCTTCCAGATCAAGGTCGCGGCACGCGTGGCGATGAGGCTCGAGAGCGCGCCTACACCGGCGAGCAGGCCGGACCACATCAGACGTTTGACCAAGGGACTCTCCTTCATCGTTGGGATTCAACCAGATAGGAGTCTTTGCGCGAGGCTCCGCTACGCATCGAGGCCGCCGCAGATCATCTCGACGATCTCGTTCTTGACGTGTTCGAACTCCTCCATGCTGACCGGCAGGCCGCTGAAGATCCATTGCGTGAGCACCTGCTCGATCAGGCCGTAGAACGCCTGTGCGGCGAACAGCGCGTCGACCTCGGTGCGGAACGTGCCCGCCGCCTGCGCCTGCTTGACGATCCGCGCGATGCCCTCATAGGCCTGCATGATCTTGTCCAGATGCGTGCGGCCGAAGGTGTTGGCAGCGCGCGTGACCTCAACGATGATCACCTTCATCACGTCGGGGTCGTGGCTGTAGGAATCCACGATCAACGAGGCGATCGCGCGCAGCTTCTCGCGCGGCGTCTGATCTGACGCTTCGGCCTCGTCGATCGCGGCCAGCATCACGTCCCAGTTCTCGAGAAACAGCGTGTCGAGGATCGTCTCCTTCGACGAGAAGTAGTGGTAGACGAGGCCATAGGCCACGCCGGCCTCGTCGGCGATGTCCGATACGCGGCACGTGTGGAAGCCCTGTCGTGCGAAGACTCGTACGGCGGCGTCGAGGATCACGCGGCGCTTGTCGACCGAGGCGGTGCTCATTCGCGGTCTGGGCCCGCTGGACGCTCGTAGAGCTTCGGGTCGCGGCGATGGGTGAGCGCAGGTAGCCGTTCACGGACGCCGGCGAGCAGCGTGAAGTCGAGCTCGGCGACGATCGCGCACTCGCCGTCCGCGGCAGTCGCCAGCGGGATGCCCCAGGGGTCGATGATGGTGCTCCGGCCGCCGGAGCGGTTTCCGGGCGGGTACTCGCCGATCTGGTTGGCCGCGATCACGAAGCACTGGTTCTCGATCGCGCGGGCTCGCAGCAGCACCTTCCAGTGGTCGCGGGTGGTCGCAAGCGTGAAGGCGGCGGGGACGGTCAGGATTTCCGCTCCACGCTCGCTGAGCGCGCGGTACAGCTCAGGGAAGCGGAGGTCGTAACAGATGCTCATCCCGAGCATGTGGCCATCGCCGCCGCCGGCGCGCGCCACGATCGTCACGACGGCCTGATCGCCGGCCTGCTCGCGCGCGGACTCGGCGTATACGGTCCCGTCGACCTCGACGTCGAACATGTGCAGCTTGCGGTACGCGGCCCTGACCTCGCCGTCGGGTCCGACGTGCAGGCTCGTGTTCGAGGTCTTCGTCTGGTCCGGACGCCGCTCGACGAAGGAACCCACGATCAGGTCGATCTGCAGCTCGGCGGCTGTGCTCCGTGCCCATTGAGCCGCCGGTCCCTCAAGCGTCTGGGCGTGCTGCTCCATGACCTCGGCGCGACCGAGCACCGTCCACTTCTCGGGCAGCACAATCAGCTGCGCACCGCGCTGGGCCGCCTCACGCGTCAGCCGGTCCGCGGTCTCCAGGTTGCGGTCGACGTCCTCGGTCGCGTTGAGCTGAACCGCCGCTACGCGTAACGTTGTAGATGCCGACGTGGTTGCCGCCATTGGTAGTCAGGGGCGCAGTGCCGCGAGGGCCTGTTTCCCCATTCCCCTTTCAATCCGTGCATGCGGTTTTCCCGCACACGGCTTACCGCTGATCTTCCTGATAGTCACGACGCGTATCCCGGGTAGCGCACGGTGCCGCGCAATCGATAGAGGCCGTGGGCCTCGAAGAACTCACGCGTCCAGTTCGGCGTCTGGCCTGCTTTGAGGTTGCGGCCATAGCGCTTGATCAT
>DATKSM010000001.1:0-2102 GCA_035531655.1 Solirubrobacteraceae bacterium | reverse complement strand
GCTGCGCTCAGCCCGAGCTCGACCCACACCGGCGAGTCCCCTGGCCGCACTCGCGGAGCAGGCGCAAAGCGGCGGAGGGACATTGCCGGCCCTCCTCCACCCGGCAGAAGCTCCATCACGCACCCACCGACCAAGCGGTGCCCATCGGGACGGCAGGAAATAGATTCACGAATCTAGAATATAGGCCTTGATGGACGCCAACGCCCGGAAACGGGCGCGCCTTGTTTCGCGCGCGCTGCTCGGCAGTTCCTACCGCCTGGAGGTTGCTGCAGCTATTGCGGCCGGTCAGCTCAAACCTGTGTACGCACGCGCACTAAACGCGCAAATCCAGGTTGGCGACAACCAGGTTGCGGCCGTCCTCCAGCGCTTTGAGAAGGCCGGCATCGTGAGACGCTTGCCAAGCTCGCCCTCTCTGCCAAGGTGAGGTGAGACAGATTCGTTCCATGGATTACTGAGCCTGAGAGGGCGAGAACGGAGCTGTAGCGATGTTGGAGCCCAAGCAGTCTGTGGAGACCGAGGAGACGGCTGGCGCCGAGCTTTTCGTGGAGGGAGCCGAAGGCGAGCGGAACGAAATGCTCGGCGCGCGCGCTGCGGGCGAGGGGTCCCGTCCGGATCCCGAGCTCGCCGAGCGGGCGCAGCGCCGCAAGTTCACCGCCGCGTACAAGCTGCGGATCCTGCGCGAGGCGGCCGGCGCGACGAAGTCGGGTGAGATCGCGGCGATGCTGCGTCGCGAGGGTCTCTATACGTCGCACTTGACGGCGTGGCGCAAGCAGCAGGACGCCGGCGCGCTGGCCGGCCTGGAGCCGCGTAAGCGCGGGCCGAGCGGCCCCAGCTCCGAGCAGGTCGAGCTGCGCGCCTTGCGTGCCCGGCTGGAGCACGCCGAGACGGAGCTTGCGACGGCGCGTCGGGTGATCGAGGTGCAGGGAAACGTCTCAGCGCTCTTGGAGGATCTGCTGGCTCCCAGGGGCGCGCTCGACACCCAGCCGAGGCCCGGGCGATGATCGAGCATGCCGTTGTGGAGATCGAGCCGCTCGTCGGGACGTTGCCGGCGTGCCGCGCCTTGGGCGCGTCTCGCGCGTCGATCTACAGATGGCGGACCCCGCCGCCGGCCCGGCCGCCCAGACCGCCGGTCGTCTCGCCACGGGCGCTGTCCGAGCACGAGCGCAGCATGGTGCTCGCGTCGTTGCACGAGGAGCGGTTCGTTGACTGCGCTCCCGCGCACGTCTACGCCACGCTGCTCGACGAGGGCACGTATCTCGCCTCGGAGCGGACGATGTATCGGCTGCTCGCTGCCCAGGGCGAGGTCCGCGAACGGCGCGACCAGCTGACCCATCCGCCCTACGCCCGGCCGGAGCTGCTCGCCAGCCAACCGAACCAGGTTTGGAGCTGGGATATCACCAAACTGCTGGGCCCGGCGACGTGGACGTACTTCTACCTGTTCGTGATCCTCGACATCTACAGTCGCTACGTTGTCGGGTGGACCGTCCAGCACCAGGAGACCGCGCCGCTCGCTGAGCGGCTGATCGCCGAGACGTTGGCGAAGCAGAGGATCGCCCGCCAGCAGCTGACAATCCACGCCGACCGCGGCAGCGCGATGCGGTCCAAGCCGGTGGCGTTCTTGCTCTCGGACCTGGGTGTCACGAAAACGCACTCCAGGCCGTACACGTCGACCGACAACCCCTACTCAGAGGCGCAGTTCAAGACGCTGAAGTACCGGCCCGGGTTCCCCGCCCGATTCACCTCGATCCTCGAAGCCCGCGCGTTCTGCCGCCAGTTCTTCCCCTGGTACAACGACCAGCACCGCCACTCCGGAATCGGGCTGATGACCCCCTCCACCGTCCACCACGGCCTCGCCGAGCAGACCCACACCGCCCGCGCTGCCGTCCTCGACGCCGCCTACGCCGCGACGCCCGAGCGGTTCGTCCGCCGCGCGGGCAGCCGCGATCGCCCCGTCAACGACGGCGACATCGAGGCCGGCCTTGCGCACGGTGTTGCGCACCGCAATGAGGCGCGCCTGCAGTTGTTCGGCTGCCGCGCGTCGGTCGGCTGCCGTCAGCCGCGCGTACTCGGCGGGGCTGACGAGCACTGCGAGTGGCTCGCCG